>JAISGX010000123.1 GCA_031262805.1 Verrucomicrobiota bacterium
GCCTGGGAAAGATCTTCAAACACCACCAACGTTTGCCCGCCATAGGCCGCCAGGGCGCCCGCCGCCGCCTGGACGCCCCACCCGGCGTACCAATCCGCCTGCTCCTGAAAGCTGTAATCTCATTGGAGAATCATCCCCTCGATGGTCTGGAGCGCGGAGGGCTGAAGCGGCGGAATAAGCGGCGCCATTTTGGGCCGCTGCTGCAGATAGTGCGCCACCAAGGAATCCAGCGCGTTCATCTGCGCGCCTGCCAATGCCGACAAACAGAGCGAGAAGATCAACACACCCAGCAGAAGCATCATAGAACCATTGCAATGAGATTTTATTTTACCACTCCGCCTTTTTGCGTCCTACTCACCTTGTCGCCTCCGTCACGAAGCCCAGCATCCCACGGACAACGGACCAGCTAAAGCAAATCTTAAACCTATTCTCATTTTCCTGCGCCTCCATCACGGTGTCAAGGCCTGATTTGCGGGGGTCTTCGCCCTGCCCCCCTCCTCATGCACCGCGACAAGCTATTCCAGGACAGCACAATGAATGATGCTTCCGTTGGATTTGCATGCCATGTGTGAAAAGTAGAAACCGGAAGTTCACTCCCCTTGGGGAGGATTGTTTGGAGCCTTGACTGGAATACCGTGGGGCGTCTGGCATCGTAAAGAAGCGGGCTTCGCTCGAATCCGGGGGGAGGGGGGATGCAAAAACGGCGCGGAAAACTCCGCGCCGTGTGGGATAAGGCAATCGCCTTATTTCTTTTTCGCCGCCTTGGCTTTTTCCTCTTTCGCTGGCAACCACGCGCAAATGCGGCACATGCTGGATTCCAGCTCGATGCCACGTAGCGGGAAACAGCCGATCCACGCACGGGTGGAGCCCATCTTGTTGATGTCCCCGGCGAGGTTTTCGGCGTGGATGATGCCCTTAGGGAACAACTTCAGGTGCATGGCCTGGTAGTATTCCTTGGCGGGATACATTTCGTCGAAGGACTTGCCGTAAATACGCTTCATCTTGGCATCGGCCTCCTGGAAGCTGGCGGGATGCCAGGTGCGGATGATGGTGTTCATCGGATGGTCCGCGCTGCCGCAATCCACGCCGATCCACTTGATTTTCATCTTGATGCACCACTCGTGAAAATCCGGGGAGGGGCCGGGATGGCGGACGAAATAGCGCATTTCATCGCCCTGTTTCTGGTCCCAGGCATAGCGATTGTAGCCGGTGTTGATGACTAGGATGTCGCCTTTCTTGATCTCCACCTTATCCATCAGCATGCGGGGGGTATAGATGGAGTAGTCGGAGACCTCTTTGGAGATATCCACGACCACGCCGGGGCCCACCCACTCGGCCATGGGAACATTGCCGATGGAGCGTCCGGCGGGATAGAAATGGATTTCCCCATCCATATGCGTGCCGACGTGGTTGCTGGTGGTGATGATCTGCCCGTTGGCCCCCTGGCCCATATGGGCGCCGGCCAAGCGTTTGAAGTACTGGATGCCCAGCGGCATATAGGAGGGCCATGGCGGCGTGTGCACGCTCAGGCGCATGGTCAGGTCGAACATGCGGGCTTTTTCCATGAAGTCAATGAACTGGTTTGTGTTCATGCGGTTCCTTTCGTTTGTTTTCAACATTCATGTGGTTATTGTAGGCTCCGGGCCAAGGCATCGTAGGCTTTGGCGAACGGGCCCATCGGGGCGCTGACGATGCCTGCACCGACCTGGCCAACGCCGGCCTTCTTGTGCGCCACGCCGGTATCAATGACGGGCACGCGGTTGCGCTCGACCACCTTGCGGACGTCAATGCCGGTGGGGGTGCCGCGGAAATCCAGTGCCGGAATCTGGTACATCCGGCTTTCGGCGGCGGTGATTTCATACATTTCGTACGTGTAGCGCAGGGCATCCGCCGCATGGCCGCCGACGAACTGCACAATGGCCGGGGCGGCGGCGATGGCAAAGCCGCCCAGTCCGCCGGTTTCCGTGATGGCGCTGTCGCCGATGTCCGGATTGGCGTCCGCCTTGCTGAATCCGGCGAAGTATAGCGCATCCGGCACTTCCGCCGGTGCGGTGAACCATTCGTTGCCCGTTCCCGCCAGCTGCACGCCGAAATCCGTGCCATTGCGGCACATCGCCACGACGATGGAGCTGCCCTTGATGTTGCGGGCGGCATCCAGCGTGGCCTTGCAAGCCGGCATGGAGAGGTTGAGAAAGAAATGGTCGTTGCCGTTGATAAAGGTGAGCACGGCCACGGCGTCCGCCTTGCTCTCGCAGGTCTCCACGATGGCGGGCGCGATGGCGCGATAAAACAGCGAGGTGCCTGCACGGTTGCGGTTGTGCACCTCGTCGCCCATATGCAGGGCTTGGGCAATCATGTTTTTGAGGTCGATGGGTCCGGTGCGGGCCACGGCGGCCTTCAGCACGGGATACAACGTGTTTTCCATCCATTTCAGGCGGGTGTTCACCTCCTCGCCAAAGGCGCCGTAGCGAAGCACCTTGCCGAGGCCTTCGTTGAGGGTGCAATAGGCTAGGTTGCCGTAGGTTTCGTTTTGGATGATCATGACGGGCATGGACGGGGTGACAATTCCCGCCATGGGACCGACCGTTGCATGCTCATGGCAAGGGGCATACTCGATTTCGCCGGAGGCCGCCAGAGCTTCCGCCTCTTCGATGGTGGCCGCCCGGCCTTCGTATACCAGCCCGGCCATGATGCCGCCGCGGGTGGGGCCGCTCATCCGCTCCCAGGTGATGGGCGGGCCGGAATGCAGGATCAGGTTTTCCCTCATGCCGGGGATGACGTTGCGGGCGATGTCTAGCCCCACCAGTTTGGGCGTGCCGGAGAGGATGATCTCCAGCGCCTTCTGATTGGCGCGCTCGATCCGGGCCGCCCGTTTGGAAAGGATGGCTTCGGATTCCGGCGAAACCTCTGCAGGAGGCCGCCAGTCCACCTGGATGGCCGGCGGAGAAAAGGCCTCGCAGGTGTCCTTGAAGCTTTCAATGCCGAGGTTGACCACGCGGAGCGGGGAGTGGAGTAATTCTTGCAGACTCATGGGGATTCCTTCCAGTTTCAACGGGGTTTATGGGCCATTTCATCGGCGATGTAGCCGGCCAGCAGGCTGGCGGCGGCATTCGTTAGCTTCACATGGGCGCCGGCGGCTTTCAGGGCTTCCACCACCTGGTTCCGGTTCTGCGGATCCCCATCGGTGCCCGTCATCCCGGCCACCACGAACACCTTCCGGGCCGCTTTGCGGATCACCGGCGCCAGCTCCGCCACCGGGTCGGGATTGGCACCGTAGCCCAGCACCACATCCAACAGCAGCACGGCGGTTTCCGGCAGGGCCGCCTGTTCCTCCAGCATCTTGTTGCGCAGGGTGAAGTCGATCATCGGGTGCGCCCGGCCAACGGTGAACTCATCTTCGCCCAGATCCACCAGCGCATTCTTCTCCGGCTTCCAGGCGTTTTTCAGCTTTTTGGAATCTCCCAGCGGCGCATTGGAATAAATTTGCCGGAGCACGCCGTGCAGGACCACCTGGGCCTCGGCGCAGAAGGTGCCGCCGCTGAACAAGCCGCGCAGGTAGCGCCCTGTGGCCTGTTTGCGTTTGGCGACAATCTGCCGGGCCTCTTCCCGCAGTGCGGCATCCCGTTGCTCTAGGCGCGCCGCCACCTCGCCGGGATCCTGGCCGGCCGCATGGGCCAGCGCCATCCACGCCGCCTGTTCCAGGGTTGCGGGTGGGCCGCCTTCGCCCAGCAGAAGGGCAACAACGGGTTTTTCCACCTTCCGCATCAGGGCGCGGATTTTTTTCAACACGCCCGGTTGCGGCGGTTTTGCCACCAGTAGTAGCACCTTGGTTTCCGGATCGGCCGCGAGGGCCTCCATGGCATCGAGGAAGGAGATGCCGCCCACGGCATCCTTGATGTCGCGCCCTCCCGTGCCGATGGCCTGGGAAATGCCCGAGCCTTCGTTGGCGATGATGCAGGTGACTTCCTGCAACCCGGTTCCCGAAGCGCCCACCACGCCGATGGGGCCACGGGGCACCACATTGGCGAAAGCCAGCGGCACGCCGTTTATAATGGCGGTGCCGCAGTCGGGGCCCATGACGATCAGTCCCCGCCGGTGGGCCTCCTTTTTCAAGGCCGCCTCCGCCTCCACGGAGACATTATCGGAAAACAGCATGACATTCAGCCCCGCCGTCAGGGCGCGCTGGGCTTCACGGGCCGCATAGCGCCCGGCAATGGAAATCAGCGCCAGGTTGGCGCCCGGCAGGGCCTCCACAGCCGAGGCGATATCCCGGGGGGAGGGGGCGGTCGCGCAGGCGCTTCCGTTGGGTTTCTTCCGGTTGTTCAGCAACTCCTCCGCCTTTGCCATCGCCTCCTCGGCGGTTTTCTTGTCTTTGGCGCGGACCACGATGGCCAGATCCTGATCGCTTGCTTTTTCGATTTCGGGAAGCAGCAACTTCGACATGTCGAGGATGGCCTTGTTGGCATCGCTCGCCATCACAACGGAGGCTTCCGAGACGCCGGGCAATCCGGACAGTTCACGGCCCACCCGCATAAGCGTGACCGAATCGAAGTAAAAGCCTTTTTTAATGCGGCTGATGGTATTCATATGTTTTCACTCTCCTTGCCCGGCAAGATGGCGCACATCCATCCACGGGCATTCATTTGTAACGCGCCGGCCTCGCCTGTGCGAGGAAAATGTGCAGAAAAAGGGTTGGCGCTTTTGTCCGCAATGTGCTATCGCTCCAGATGTCCGGACCGGCGAAGCAAAACCGGCCGGATGGAAGGAAGAGAACATGAAGAAACCGTTCCGCTCCAAGGTTCGCGAATTCGGAATGAAATACTGCTCTGGATTATACGACCGCTACAGCGATTGGGTCCGCACCCGCCTGCCTGCGGAAGGCATGGTGGTCGATGGACCGGGTTTTCAAATTGAAATTGATGCGCCGCAGGTTTCTGTGATCGGCCGCTCCTTGTACCGGACCGGCATCTGGGAGCCGGAGGTGACCGACTTTGTCCGCAAGGTCGTTGAGCCCGGCTGGCACATGCTCGATATCGGCGCCCACATCGGCTATTACACTCTGCTGTTCGCCAAACGCACCGGGGAGGGCGGACGGGTGGTTGCTTTTGAACCCATGCCACGGGAACGCGCCATTCTGGAGCGCAATATCCTATTGAACAACCTCTCCGGCATCGGCGTGTTTCCCTATGCCCTGTCAGACCGCCGGGGGCATGCCGTGATGGCGCCCGAATGCCGTGGTCAGATGCGCCCCGGCGCTCGGGAAGAGGAGCCGGATACGGTGGAGATGCTGCCGCTGGATTCCATTTGGAACGATATCGCCTGGGAACGGCTGGATATGGTGAAGGTGGATGTGGAAGGCGCGGAGATGGGCGTGCTCCAGGGAATGCAGAAGGTTCTGGAACGGTTTCGCCCGAACCTGCTGCTGGAAATTCATCCCCTTCAATTGAAGGCCTTTGATTCCTCGGCGGAAGCGGTGGTGGATTGGCTGCGGAAGAACTTCGGGTATGCCTTTACGCCCATCGATTCCGACAGTGCGGAATTCAAGGAGGAAAACCTCACGCTGTGGGGCAGCGTGCCTGAGAAATAGGCGCCTCCCCCCGTTCCAGGCCTTCCGGACCATGAAGACCCGCTTGAAACGCCTGCATCGGGAGACGGAGTGGGGCTTTGCGTTGCTTTCCCCCGTTGTCCGGTTCCGGGAATGGATTCGTCGGCAGGGCTATTTGTCCGACCGCGCAAAAATATCCCGCGATTTCCAGCAGGTTTTCGGCCGTCCGCTGGATTGGGCCGCCCCCCGGACCTTGAATGAGAAACTGAATTGGATGAAGCGGTATTACCGCAACCCCCTCCAAAAAATAGCAGTGGACAAACTGGCCGTGCGCGACCATGTGGCCGCCCGAGTGGGGGAGGAGTTCCTGATTCCGCTGTATGCCGTTTTTGAACGCGCCCGCGACATCCGGTTGGACGCTCTTGCGGATGCGTTCGTGCTGAAGGTCAACCACGGTAGCGGGCAGAACTGGATTGTGCGCGACAAATCGAAGGTGGATGCCGCCGCCCTGTGCCGTCAATTCCGAACCTGGATGGCCGTTGGTCAGTACGCCGCCACCCGGGAATGGCCATATCAGGGCATGCCGCCGCGGATTTTGGCGGAAGCCTTGCTCCTGGATGACGTCGGCCGCCTACCCATGGACTACAAATTTCATTGCTTCGCCGGTCGGGTTGAAACCATCCAGGTGGATATGGATCGCGAAGAGGCCCACCGCCGCAATTTTTACTCCCCGGATTGGTGCCTCCAGCCCTTCGTCTGGTCCGAATGGGAGGCGGGAGCCCCCCTGTGGCCTAACGGCGCCGAGGTGCCGCCTCCCGCCGCCCTGCCGGAAATGATCCGTTTGGCCGAAACGCTTTCCGCAGATTTTCCGTATGCCCGCATTGATTTATATGCCCTTCGAAACCGGATTTATTTCGGGGAGATCACCTTTTACCACGGGAGCGGATTCGAGCACTTTTCCCCGCCGGAGTGGGACTTGGCCTTCGGCGAGCGGCTGGCGCTGCCGAGCGCCGCCACGCCGTAAGCCTGTTTTCGTGCTTTCCATTTTTCCATAGTGTGGAAAAATGGGCCCCGTTTTTTCCAATCATTGGAAAAAAGATTCAGCCGTTTTCCATGCGATGGAAAAAAAGTTTCCATCGTGTGGAAAAGGCGGAGAGGTGGTTTTATGGATGTTCAAGAAGTGGATCGGTTGACGGAGGCCGCGCTGGCGGAAATCGGCGCGGCACAAGATTTGTCTGTGGCGGAGGCGTTGCGGGTGAAATACATCGGCCGCAACGGGCTGTTGCCCGAGCTGATGAAGCAGATGAAGGACGCGATGGACAAACGGGCCATGGGGCAGGCGCTCAA
The DNA here is from genome assembly GCA_031262805.1 of Verrucomicrobiota bacterium. Lineage (GTDB taxonomy): Bacteria > Verrucomicrobiota > Kiritimatiellia > CAIQIC01 > Lenti-01 > JAISGX01. Next base: position 6,893 of record JAISGX010000123.1, read on the forward strand.
CCGCTTTAAGGTGTCGGTGACGGATGCGCTGGTGGAAAAGAAGGCGCAACTGGAGGCGGCGGCCAAAACCATCCAGGCGGACGCCTTCGATTGGTCGCTGCCGGGCCGGTGGGCGCCGCGTGGACGGTTGCACCCGGTGACGCAGCTGATCGAGCGCGTCTGCGCTCTTTTCCGCCGCATGGGTTTCGTGGTAGCGGATGGGCCGGATGTCGAGACGGAATACTACAATTTCGATGCCTTGAACACACCGGCGGACCATGTGTCGCGAGATATGCAGGACACGTTTTATCTTCCGGGCGGTCTGTTGCTACGGACCCAAACCAGTGCCGTGCAGGCGCGCTATATGCAGGCGCATCCGCCGCCGGTGCGGATTGTGTGCCCCGGCCGTTGCTACCGGCGGGACACGACCGATGCCACCCATTCGGCGAATTTCCACCAGATTGAAGGATTGTATGTGGATGAGCGGGTCAGCTTGGCGGATTTGAAGAGCGATCTGGATCACTTCGCCGGCGAATTGATGGGCTCGGGGGTGAAAACCCGGTTCCGCACCCACTTTTTCCCCTTCACGGAGCCTAGTGTGGAAGTGGACTTTTCCTGCCATATGTGCGGCGGCAGGGGATGCCGCGTCTGCAAACATAGCGGGTGGATTGAAATCATGGGCGCGGGCATGGTGGATCCAAATGTATTCAAGGCGGTGGGCTACGATCCGGAAAAAGTCACCGGGTATGCCTTCGGCATGGGCATCGAGCGGCTGGCGATGATTCTGTTCGGAATCGACGACATCCGGCGGCTGTATGAGAACGATGCGCGTTATCTGGCGCAGTTCTAGCAAGGAGGTTGGCGGTGAAGATTCCATTGAGCTGGTTGAAGGACTATGTGGATTTCGACGATACGGTCGAAGGGCTGGCGGACAAGCTGACCTTTTCGGGCGTGGAGGTGGAAGGCATCGAGCAGATCGGCGGCGCGCCCGCCGGCGTGGTGGTGGCGGAAGTGCGGGAGGTGGAAAAGCATCCGAATGCAGACAAACTGAACCTCTGCCGCGTGGATTTCGGAGGCGGGGAGGAATTGACCGTGGTCTGCGGCGCGCCCAATGTGGAGGCGGGGGGCAAATATCCGTTCGCCCCCCTTGGGACGGAATTGCCGGGCGGCTTCAAAATTGAAAAGCGAAAGGTCCGCGGCGTGGTGAGCGAAGGGATGCTGTGCGCTCCCGACGAGCTGGGGCTTTCCGGCGACCATTCCGGCCTGTTGGTGCTGGATGCAAAATGGGCGCCGGGAACGCCGCTACGTGCAATCTTGGGCGAGCCGGAAACCGTGCTGGAGGTGGAAATCACACCGAACCGCCCGGATGAACTGAGTCTGCTGGGGATTGCCCGGGAAGTGGCGGCCCTCTATGACGTGCCGCTGAAGATGCCGGATATTTCGCTGGTGGAGTCCGGCCCTCCCGCTTCGGGGGCCACAAGCGTGGTCGTGGAGGATGCCGTGGATTGCCCGCGATATTCTGCCCGCATCCTGAGGAATGTACAGGTGGGCGAAAGCCCGGATTGGATGAAGCGCCGTTTGAAAGCCGCTGGCATCCGCGCCATCAACAACGTGGTGGACATCACCAATTACGTGATGCTGGAATGCGGCCAGCCCCTGCATGCCTTCGACCAGAAGCTGCTGGATGAAGGGCGCATTGTGGTGCGCCATCCGGCCGCCGGGGAGACGATTGTGACGCTCGACGGCGTGGAACGGAAGCTGGAGCCGCAAATGCTGGTGATTTGCGACGCCTCCAAGCCGATGGCCATTGCCGGGGTGATGGGCGGGGAATTCAGCGGAATCCATGAAGGTACGACGGATGTCCTGCTGGAAAGCGCCACATTCCGTCCCGCCGCCATCCGGGCCACGAGCAGGCAACTGGGCCTGTTGTCCGAATCGGCTTATCGCTATATGCGGGGCGTGGACGCCCAATGGGCAGATCTGGGCAGCCGCCGCGCCGCTCGGCTGATGTGCGAGCTGGCGGGGGCAACGCTCTACGAAGGCGCGGTGGATGTGTGGCCGACCCCGCAGGCGCCGTGGACGGTGCTCTGCCGTCCGTCCCGTCTGGAGGCCGTGTTGGGCCTTTCCACCACACCGGAAGACATCGCCCGCGTATTCGGCCTGCTTGGGCTCCGGGTGCTTTCCAGCAGTGCCGAACGCATGGAAGTGGAGATTCCGACCTTCCGCGGGGATTTGACGAGGGAAGCGGATTTGATTGAGGAGTATGTCCGGATTTATGGATTGAAGCGGTTGCCTGCCGTCCGTCCGCTGGCGATGGTGGTGGAGGGAGCGGACGACAAGCCCTACCAGGGCCAGACGTGGATGCGTGGCCTCCTCTCCGGCCTGGGATTGCAGGAGGTCATGAACTACAGCTTCCTCGCGGAAGGTCTGCTTGATTTGTTCGACAAGGAGAATGCGCCCGACCGGGTGAAGCTGACGAATCCCTTGACGGCGGACCACACCGTGCTTCGCGACGCGCTGCTGCCCCAGGTGGTGGAAAATATCGGCACCAACGTTTCGAAGCAGGTGGAGGAAACCGCCTTTTTCGAAATGGGGCGCGTGTTCCGGATGGGGGCGGATGGGGTTCCGGCGGAGGAAGACCATCTGGCCATCGGCTTGATGGGCCCTGTGGGCCGCTCCGGGCTGGACAAGTTCCGCCCCGTGGAGGCGCTCGACATGTTCTTGTGGATGAAGGGCCTGTGGATGCAGCTGGCGGCCGCGCTCCATGTGCGTGGCGCTTCTCTGCGCCCCGCCGACCGGCCGTGGGGGGAAGCCGGCCGCGGCGTGGAGATTGTGCTGGAAAACCGCCTGGTGGGATGGTTTGGCCTGCTGGACCCCAGCATTGCCCGGGAATGGCGCATCCATCAGCCTGTGGGGGTGTTGGAGGTGGCTTCGGCCGCGCTTTTGAAGGATGTGGATTCCCGCCGCCCGCTGGCGCCGCCGCCCGCTTTCCCTTGTACGCGGCGGGATGTGGCGTTGATTGTCGGTGCGGACGTCCGGCATGAGCAGGTGGTGAAAATTGCCCGGCAGGCCGCTCCGCCCGAACTGGAACGGATCGAATTGTTCGATATCTACCAGGGCAAAAAGGTGGGGGAAGGCCGCAAGAGCATGGCGTATGCCTTTACCTACCGCTCGTCCAAAGGCACGCTGACGGATGATGAGGCCAACGGCTTCCAGACCGAAATCAACAACGCCCTGAAAACCCGCCTGCCTGCGGACATCCGGGAAGGCTGATGCTTCGGAAAGACGGGCGATGCCGCTGAAGGGGATGCGGTGGAGGGTCCTTACGTTCAGCGGCCCCGATCAATAGACCGGAATCCGGTAGGTCTTCATGACGGGCATGTGCTGCATGTTGCGTCCGGAATCCTCCCGTTCGGCGGGCGGTGGCACCGGATCCCAGAGGCGGCTGTCGAACACCAGACCATGCGGAAACACCTCTGTGGCTAGACGGGTGGGGATGTGGTAAGGGGCCAGGGCGTAATTCGGCAGGACGAAATCATACGGCCGGATGCGTTTGGTATTGGTGTTGGGGTTGCCGTGCTGATCGGCGGGATGATGATCATCCGCGAACAGGCCGGCCAGCTCGTCCATCACCGGGGCTTGCCGGGAGCTGATGTTGAAGTCGCCGCAGAGCACCACGTAATCATTGGTCGGGAAATGCGCGGCAATCCGCTCCACTAGGTGGCGGGATTCGGGGATACGGCGGTTGGTGCGGTTTTGGACCAAGTGCACGCTGACGACATGCAACCGCTTGGGGCCGGGGATGGCCAGGGTGGCCCAGGCAAAATCGCGGTTTGAAACGAAGGGGTCCTCCCACTGGCCGGAAGCGAGAATGGGATAGCGGCTGATGATGCCGTTGGGCAGTGGGGCATCCTTTTCACGCCAGAAGTAAAAGTCCGGTCCAAAGGTGTGCCGGACGAAATCCTGCGGCGTGCCCACCTTGTAGGTGAACTCCTGGATGCCGACAATATCCGGTTTCAACGCCTTGAGGATCCGCATGCCGGGGCCTTCATAGGCCTGGCTGGTGTTGTCGGAGAGGTTGGCCGTGGCGATGGTAAAGGTGTGGGTGTCGCGTGTAGCGGCGGTTGCCGGGCGGCCCGCAAAAAGGCACACCAGGCAAAGCAGGGTGAAAGAGAATCCAGATCTCATAGGAAAATCAACGCTAGCATACGGAAGGCGTTGCGGGCAAGAACAGGAACGGACAAGGGCATGCTCGGTGCTTTACATGGATGCAGAAAAAGGAGTAGATTGCCCGCGATGTAAACCTGAAAAAGGGAAGGATGGATATCGGCATGATGAAGAAGATCGGTTTGGGCATTTGTGTGGCGTTGCTCGGTGCGGGTGCGGCATTCGGTGGTTTGTTGAACGACGAACCCGGTGAGTTGACCCTTTCGGGCCGGGGTTGGATTCCCGGGGACGGGGATTTCGATTTGTTTGAGGACGGCTATGGCGTCTCGCTGTCGTACCGGGAATGGTTCCATTTTCCTTGGGCGGTGGGCGTCAGTGTTGGAGTGGCCCACTGGGAAGTGGATGACGGTTCCGATGCCTATAAATATCCGATGCTGACCGGGTATGAGGGCGATGCCCTGTTGATCCCCCTTGGCGTTTCCCTGTATTTCAGCATGATCGATTGGGACAATTGGAATTTGAATCTGAAAACCGGCGTGGAATATCTGTTTGTGGACTCCAATGTCAGCGTTTTCAATAACGAAGAAAATGTCAAGGCTCGGCAGGATGTGGACATCGGAAACGCCATTTTGTGGAACGTCGGTGCCGAATATGAATACATGATTGCCGAAAACGCCTATATCGCCGGTGAATTGGGATATCAGGTGGATGTGATGCGTGCAGATACGGATTATGCCGGACGGAGCGCCCGCGATACCTCGTTCCGGGGGTTCTATCTGGGCATCGGCGTCAAATTCTTGTTCTAAACCCGTTGGCCTTCAACCGGTGAAATGATGCGGCGCGTCGTGGGGCTTTCCCCGGGCGTGCCGTTTTGCTTATGGATCGGACATGATACGCTGCTACCTTGCATCTGAGCAATGGAACGGCCCCGATGCGGAGCTGGATGAAACGGAATCTAGGCATCTGGCGGGGGTGCTTCGGGCGGAGATCGGCCTGCGGATTCAGGTGATGGACGGCCAAGGGCATCTCGGGGAGGCGGAAGTGAGCTCGCCCCATAAAAAGCGAACGGGGCTCCATCTTCTTTCCCGCACATTTGTTCCTCCGCTTCAGCCGCACCGGATTTTGGCCCAGGCCCTGGTTCGGGAACAGCGCATGGATTGGTTGATTCAAAAGGCGGTGGAATTGGGCGTGCATGAAATCCAGCCATTGCAGACGGACCAAGCGGTGGTTCATATTCGCCCGGAGGAGGCGGAAAAGAAGGCGGCGCGCTGGCGGGCGATTGCGTTGGGCGCCTGTAAGCAGAGTGGGAACCCCTGGCTGCCTCGGATTGCCCCGGTTGTCCGCTTTGAGCAGATGATGCAGCAATGGAGGGGGGGGGCCGCTTGTTTCGGGGCGTTGCAGGAAGGGGCGGAACCGTTGGCCGCCTATTTCGGCCGCCTGAGAAAAGAGGCGTGCCCCCAGGTCACTCTGTTTATCGGACCGGAAGGCGATTTTAGCTCACGGGAAGTGGACGCGTTGGGGGCGGCCGAGGTCCAGCCGGTCACGTTTGGCCCCCTTGTTTTCCGGGTGGAGACCGCAGCCCTTTATATTTTGTCTGCCTTGCAGTATGCTTGGCAGGAAACGAAGGGTGTAGACGAATGAAGGAACTCAAGCCGCAATCTTTTCAAATTAAAGGCCAGCCGGCCTTCACCTTTGATGCCTTGCCGCCCGTCGGCGCCACGGCACCGGATTTTTGCCTGGCCGACCGGCATTTTCAAAACAGGACTCTGGCGGATTTTGCCGGGAAAAAGAAAATCCTGAACATTGTGCCCTCTCTGGACACGCCGGTCTGCCAGTTGTCCGCCCGCCGCTTCAATCAGGAGGTCTCCGCCTTGGAACAGGTGGTGGTGATCACCATTTCCGCCGATCTCCCCTTTGCCCAGGACCGCTTTTGCGAAGCGCTCAGGATTCCAAACGGGGAGTTTTTATCCACTTTCCGCTCTCCTGAATTCGGCATGGATTACGGCACGCTGATTGTCGAGCATCCCATGATGGGGCTTCAAGCCCGGGCCGTTGTGGTCTTGAATGAAGAAAATGAGGTTCTTCATGTACAGCTGGTTCCGGAGCTGACCCAGGAGCCGGATTATGATGCAGCCTTAGCCAAAGCGGGGGGGGCATAATGCCGATTGCGCCAACGGCCGTGGCGTTGGAGAGGCTTCCACGGGCGGAGTATCCGCCCGTCACCGCCGCGCCCTATGATCCGTCGGAGGCGTTTCCCGAATGGCCGACCGGCCGGGTGGCATCTGCGCCGAATCCTGTGTTTGCTGCGGTGCGTGCGGCATTGCACAACCTGGGCTTGGATGCCGCACGCTATGGCACGCCGCAATGGAATCCAATCGGGGAGTTGATTCAACCCGGCGGCCGAGTGGTGGTGAAGCCCAACTGGGTGCTCCATTATAATCAGGGAGAGGGGGGAATGGACTGCATGATCACGCATCCCTCCGTCCTCCGCGTGGTTTTGGACTATGTGTTTCTGGCGCGACCGTCCCGCGTGGTGCTGGGAGATGCACCTTTGCAGGGGTGCAATTTCGAACAAATGCTGGATCACGGCGGCCTGCGGAGCGTCATCCGCCATTTCCAAGCTCAAGGGTTGCCGCTGGAAGTTCAGGATTTTCGCCGGACGGTGATGAAGGATGATGGGCGGTATAAAACCGGTGTGTCGGAAAACCAACACCCGGAACACGACTATGTGCAGGTGGACCTAGGGACGGAAAGTCTGTTGGAACCCCTTTCCGCGAATTGGAAAGCCTTTCGTGTGACCGTGTATGATCCCCGGAAAATGTGGCGGCACCATCGCCCCGGCCGGCATCAATATCTGTTGGCCCGAGAGGTGTTGGAGGCGGATCTGGTGGTGAATGTGCCCAAGTTGAAGGTGCATAAAAAGGCCGGTATGACGTGTTGCCTGAAAAACTTGATCGGAATCAATGGCAATAAGGAATATCTTCCGCACCACCGCAAGGGAGCCCCGGATGGACGTGTTGCTGGGGATAATTATGAATATGCCCACTGGAAACTTTCCCTGGCGGAAAATCTATTGGATGCGGCCAATGCGTGGTTTCGTGGAATGCCCGGCCTCTATCGGCTATTGGAACGGGTGGCCTGGCGATTGATGGTGAAGCGGAGAAGCGACGATCCTTCCGCCCAGCTGGAAGGAAGCTGGTATGGCAACGATACCATTTGGCGGACCTGTTTGGATTTGAACCGCGCCTTGTTGCATGCCGACCGCGCCGGCCGCCTGCAGCCCGAAGCGCAGCGTCGAGAGTTGTCCATCGTGGATGCCGTTGTCGCCGGGCAAGGGGAGGGGCCGTTGGCGCCGGAGCCTCTGGCGACGGGCGCCGTGTATGCCGCCCATAATCCGGCCATTGGGGATGTCCTGGGGGCGGGGTTGCTTGGCTTGGATGCACGAAAAATTCCTCTGTTGCAGCATGCCTTTGATGCCGTGGCCTATGGCTTTTCATCCCTCTGTCTGCAGGAGGCGCAGGACTGTGTGGATGGCCTTTTGCATTCTTTTGCGCCGTTTCCGCCCGCCCGTGCGCCCCATGGGTGGGCGGGGCATATTGAAAAATAAAGATGCTCCTCCGCATTCAATCCTTTAAGCAGGCCGCCTTTTGGTCCACCGGCATTAATGCTTTCAACCAGGTTTTATCCCTAGGCTTCAGCGTACTGATGGCCGGATTTTTCGGCGCTCAAAGCGGGACGGATGTGCTGTATTACAGCATGGGCATCTTCACGCTGATTTCCCAAATGATTCAAGGCGCCAATCTAAGCGTGTTGGTGCCGGAAACGATGCGGCGGCGGCATCAAGTGACGGAACGCGATGCCATGGCCTTCATCAACCGTTTTCTGGTCTGGATCGCTCTCGGCGTTCTGGGCTTGACGGCGTTGTTGCTGTGGAAACCCATTCCCATTCTGCTACGGATTTCCAGCTTTCCCAGGGAAACCCTGCTGGAAAATCAAACGTTGCTGTACTGGCTTCTGGCGTCCTTCCCCCTCCAGGTGTTGGCCCAGATTCTGTTGGATATCCTGGTCTCCTACAAGTTTCTCTCCCTTCCGGCCATGCTTTCTTGTGTGAACAAGGTGGTGAATCTTATATTTGTGGTGTGCTTCCATCGGCGTTTCGGCATTACCTCGGTGGCGATGGGCATGGTGACGGGTTTTGCCTTTCAGGTGCTATTGAATAGTTGCCTGCTTCGAAAGGTGGTGGGGACGGCGTTGTTTTCGTGGAGGACCAAGATCGGCGCTCGAACATGGCAGAATATCGGTTGGGTGGGCATCAGCCGAACGGTTTCGACCCTGGCCTCTTATGTCCCGCTGTATTTATTTTCAGGATTCAATGCGGGCATGTTGACCGCCATGAATTATGCCCGGCGGATGTCCGGCATGCCGATGGATTTGCTGACCACGCAGGTTTCATCCGTGACGGGGGTGAAGTTCAACGAGCAGATGGCAAAACGGCAATTTACAGAAATGTATGCCTCGTGTGAACGCATCCTCCGCGTCCTGCTTTTTGTCCTCACCCCGTTGGTGGTGTGGCTGGCCTTAAGCGGATATTCCTTGGTTTCCATTCTTTTCGGGCATGGCAAATTTCAGGGCGCGGCCGTCGCCAACACTTCTCTGCTCTTCTCCCTGTTTGTGTTGCGTCTCCCGCTGGTGACCATCATGCTGATCACTGCCCGGCTTCTGGCGGCGAATCAAGCCATCCGCTATGGAACGTTCTGGAATATCTTTTCGGCGGCCTTGAATATCGGACTTTTGTTCGCGGTGGTGCATGTCTGTGGACCCGTGGGTGTGCCGGTGGCCCTCTTTTTTCATATGTTGATCTATATGTTGTGCTTGTCCATTTCGATGAGTCTCCGCTTCGAAGGATTGAATTTATGGGCGGTTTGGCGGAGTTTGTTTTCGGTGGCTGGTCTTTGTGCTCTGGCGGGGATTCCCGCATTCTTCCTAGAACGCCACGCTTCTGTCCACCTTCCGGGCTGGAGCCTGTTCCCCTTGGTGAGTCTTGTTTTTTGGTGTGTATTTTCTTTTTTAGTGTACTGTTTTCATCCGGACCGGATGGCATTGGCCTATTGGATCCGTCTGCTCCAAACGGTGTGGCGGAAAGGGTGGGGGCGATTAGGATTGATCTTTGCGGGGAGGGGCAGTAGAAGGTGACGAGCCTGCCGGGGGGGGAATGGCGGAAGAAAGGAAAGCGACCAGATGAAAAAGTTAGATTCCACAAAGGATGAAATGCCGGATAAAGCGTCCGCCTTTCAGCCCCATGACATTGAATGGACACCGGAGAAAATCACCCGCTTCTGGATGATGAAAGTACAAAATCCTTCCCGTCAGTATTTTTCTTCCATGCATTGTGGCGAAGTTGTTCGAGTGGCCGAGCAGCAAGGTGTTTTGCAGGAACCCGTATTGGATTTCGGTGCAGGTCCGGGATATCTCACCGAATACTTGTTACAAAAAAATATCCACTGTTCCGCCTGCGATAGCTCGCCCGAGTCGATGGAGGAGCTGGCTTCCCGCATGGCTCGTTATCCTTCCTTTGGAAAGGCGTATGTGTTGAAGGATACGGAAAAGGTCCTACCTTCGAATACCTTCGGCTTGGTTTTTTTGTGCGAGGTGATGGAGCATGTCCTGCCCGATGCCCGTCCCGCCGTTCTGGCTACGGTCCGCGACTCGATCCGCGAGATGGGATATGTGTTGGTGACGGTGCCCAATGAGGAAAACCTGAAAGCCAAATTTGTGTTTTGTGCCGACTGTGGGGCGGCGTTTCATCCTGTTCAGCATGTGGCGTCCTTCGACAAGGCGTCGATGACGAATATGATGGAAGAAAACGGATTTTCCACCGTGTTTTGTGAACCGGTTCGCTTGTGGCAGTTGGCCGAAGAACAGCAGAGGCTTGGCAAACGGCTACGTCGTGGCCTTCGCAAAGGGCTGGAGCATCTTCATCTGGTCTCTCCCCATTCATCCCGAATTCCCAATCTGGTTTATATCGGCCGGAAAACGGGGACGGTTTGATGGGGGACGATGGCCCAGCCTTTTTTCGTCCTGTCGCGGGCGGAGTGGATTCTTACACGGCGATAGGCTAGGGTAAGGCCATGTCCAATGTCAAAAGCCAAGCGGAGTTGTCTGGGGAAGGCCCCCCCCTGAACATCCTGATGATTGTACTGCATTTGCCTCCGGCTCCGTGTGGCGGAGCGGAGCGGCAGTGCCTTCGACAGGCGGAAGCCTTGGTTCGGCGCGGGCATCGCGTGACCATTTTGACGGGGTGGTGGTATGGGCGTTCTTCCCGCTATGAAGTTTTGGAAAATGGAGTTCAGATCCGCCGGGTCGGATGGTTGTTGCCATGGACAAGGATGCTCCGCAAATGGCACGACCGACTAAAAAAACCGCCGCCGCCATCGGTGTCTTCCCCGCCGCCTTCTTCCTCCACGCCAAAGCCCAGCCGCCGGAAATTCCGGTGGATGTCCTTGGGGGAACGTCCGGGATGGCTTTCTTTTTTTGCTGAAACGATTTGGCTGCAGAAAAGGGGACTCCTCCAGGCGGACATCGTGCATGTTCATGAAAGCCATTGGATTGCGGGCTATGGCAAGTGGCTGGCGGACCGCCTGCATGCCCCTGCTTTTTGTAAAGAAGCGAGTGCCCTGCCGCTCCGATGGGGAGGCGCTGAGCACCTCCCTTGGGCGGCCCGTTGGAAAGCGGAACGCTTGAAATGCCGTTTTATTGCGATAACAAATGATCTTGCCAAAAGGCTAAAGGAGGCGGGCATTCCATCCGAGCGGATTGTGCACATTCCCAATGGGCTGGAGATGCCCGAACGCACCGCCCGTCCCGGGCAGGCGGCCACAGGGATGTATGTGGGGAATTTCACACAGGGCCCGGCGAAGGCTTTCGACATCTTGTTTCAGGCGGTTGGATTGGCCGTTCGTAAGGAACCGGACCTCCGCCTGCGTATGTATGGGCGGGGGGATGTATCCTTCTGGAAAACGTATGCCGAACAACAAGGGGCATTCGATGCGATTGAATTCGCAGGCGAAACCAAACAGATTTTGGAAAAGCTGTTGGAGGGAGCCTATTTTGTCCTGCCATCCCGCCGGGAGGGATTGTCGAATGCCCTTTTGGAAGCGATGTCGGTCGGGTTGCCCGCCATTGTGTCGGATATTCCCGCGAACACAGAAGTCGTGCGCGATGGCGTGGAGGGGAGGGTCGTGCCGCTAGAGGAGCCCGCCGCGTTGGCGGATGCCATGATCGAGTTGCATCAGCATTCCCGGCTTCGGGAGCAATATGGGAAAGCCGCCCGGCGGCGCGTGGTGGAGGCTTTTGATATTCACCAGGTGGCCAAACAGCTGGAACAAGCATATCGGGATGCCCTTTGCACCAAAACTTTGGATTGATTTTGTGCCGAATTTCAGGCAGGGTCTGTCCGCCGCAATCTCATGAGTAAACCAGCGTCCAATCTGCCCACCAGCCAACGCACCGCCTATCAGTTTCCCATTTATCGGTGGATCGGTTGGCTTGCCGTTGCCGCCTTTGCCGTGGGACTGACCATGATGTTTTTCGTGGCCGGTATGTTCGGTGTGCCCGCACCGCTGGGTTGGGCTTTCCTGGTGGTTGTGTTTGCATTCGGCGCTTTATTGTTGGACCACCCCAAACTGCTGTTGGGTTTGATGCTCTTTTACTTCCTGCTGATGCCGGGGGACCGATTGTTCGGCTTGATTCAACTGCCCATTCCCGATTTTTTGGATGAATTGTTTTTCTTGCCCTTTATTGCCGTGATTGTCATGAACTGGATTGAACGGCGGCAGCTGGCAGAGGCCACCGTGTTTCCGATGCTGTTTTGCGGCATTGCCGTGTTGAGCTGGTATGTGAATCAAGCAACGGAGTTCTTCCCCCTGTTGCAGGTCACCTTGGTGACATTGAAGTTCTATATTCTGTGGTACTACTGCCGCTTGACCTGTACGTTTGAAAACAAAAAGCAGCTCAACGGATGGATGTGGCTGTATATCTGGTATGCGGTCATTCAGTTCCCCTACAATATCCTCTGGCAAGGGGCGCCTTGGCCTCGGTTCCATCCCGACCGCAGCGGTGGAGTGCTCGGTCCCATGTCGGGAGGAGAGGCCCATCTCGTCGGCTACATCAGTATCCTAGCCTTGTTTTTAATTGCCGGCTGGTGGATTAGCGCGGGGGCGAAAGCCAGTGTGAGAAAACGCTGGGGCGTTTTTTCTCTGGTCTTGATTATCGGGTATAATTTGATCTTCATGACGGATACCAAGCACGGTCTGATTCTGGCCTTGCTGGCTTTTGCGCCGTTCCTTTTTCACCCGAAGGTCTCCTTTCGGTTGCGTGCCCGATTGATTTCGGCAGGCCTCCTCTTTTTTCTAGCCTCCCTGTTCTATCTCAGTACGACATTTGGGACGAGGTCCTTCCGTCAGTATATGAATACGGTTGCGGGATCTCCCAAAGGGAAATTGACATATGCGGTAACCGTGGATTTCCCCCACTTGGTTCCCTATCCCCTGTTGGGGGCGGGGCCGGGGCGCTTCACCTCTCCGCAAGCGACGGCCAGCCGTGCCCCATTGGCTCGGCGCTATATCATTCCATACCAAGACGAAATGCGGCGGCTAAGATATTTTGGCCGCAGCGGATCGGTGGTTCAGGCTTCTGTGTTGGGCGGAATCCGCTCAGATATGTTGCGGGTGATCGGCGAATATGGTTGGCTGGGAGGGCTTGTTTTTTTGAGTTTTTACCTCTGGGTGGCATGGAAGCTGTACATAAAAGCCCTCAAATGGCCACTCGCCTCTCTGGAAGGAGGCGTATTGCTCAGTTTATGTTGCTGCGTTCTCTTTTTGGTTTTGCTTTTCATGATGAACGATATTTCCACGGTTCCAATCATCATTTTCCCCATATGGATTTTGATTGGGCGCTTGTGGGATATGCCGCCATCAACGGCTTTAACGGATCGCAAATCGGCATAGGCGGATGGGATGATGCAACACGTCAAACAGATGGGAGGCCAGATCGCCACGGCCTCCTTCCTTCCGGAGAAATGGACATGATGCCTTCCACCCTATATTCCGCTCCCCCGGTGGGCAAGCAGCTGACCGGCTCTCCGGTTTCTGCCTTTGAGCATTTGCTGGTGATGAAACCGGCCTTTTCCCATCTTTGTTATGTGCTGGGCGGTCATACGCCGATGGAAGAACGGGCCGAGCGAGAAGGCGTGTCGGTTTGGTGCGAGCCCATGGTCTCCCGCGGCCTCCGCCATGCAGGCCCGGTGAGGTTTTTCAAGGGCATCGGACCTGTGCTTTCTTCCCGCTGGCGATATTTGAAAAGGCTGTCCCGGTTGTTGAAGACAAACCCGGGCATTCTCCATGTGCATAGTTTGGCGTTTCATCTGCCGTATGCCCTGCTGGCGGCGAAGCTGGCCGGAGTGCCTTCCGTGGTGACGATTCGGGAACCCTGGCGGGGGAATTGGGAAGTATATTGGTATTTACTGTGGGTGCGCCTGCTCGCTTCCCGCGTGGTCTGTCTCTCGCAGGCCATGGTGGAGCAATATCCAAAATGGATCGGCAAAACTACCATCATCCATAATTCGTTTGTTCTCCCTCCCGAACGCCTGCCGCCGACGAATGAAAGGCCCTTGGTGGCCATGATCGGCAATATGGGATTTCGCAAGGGAACGGATCTCTTTTTAGAGGCTTGCCGCATCTGGCACGAACACGGAATTCCATTTGATGCCTGGCTGGTGGGCGGCTGGGAGACGCCAACGGCTCAGCAACAGGCACAGGCCTTCATCCGGGAGCATCATCTGGAAAACCAGATATGCATCAAAGGAGAGTGGAAGAATATTCGTGACATTTATCCGCATGTGGACGTGCTGGTGCAGCCTTCCCGGAAGGATCCTTTTCCACGGGTGGTGATGGAAGCCATGGGATATGGGATTGCGGTGGTTTCCACCCGTGTGGACGGCATTCCCAGTATGGTGGAGCCTTCTGTGACGGGCTTTTTGGTGGAGCCGGGCCATGCGGATGCCCTTGCGGCGGCGGTAGAACGCCTGTTGCGCGATGGCGCCTTGCGCGAAACCATGGGGAAGGCGGGACGGCTCCGGGCCGCCGAGCTATTTTCGCCGGAGACCTATTTCAGGAAAATGAAAGCCTTGTACGAAGAAGTGACCGGTGGCGGTTCAATGGCACCTCCCGCCGTTTCCGAAGGCCATAACGGCACGATGGAGGAGGCATGAGGACGCTTGACTCATCTGGGGGCCCCGAAGCCTCCGCCCGCCTCCGAATCCTGATGGTTACCATGGCGGATATGCCGGAAGGTGGCGGGCGGACCAGCCGTCTGAAAACACTGGCCGGCTGTTTGGCACGCCGAGGACACGCGGTCCGGATTTGGAGTGAAATGGTGCTGGGGCAATTTCCCGCACGCCTGATGCAAATCAAAGGAGAGGTGGAGGGCATCCCCTATGAAATTCTCTCGGGCAGCCTGGAGCGAAAGGGGATTCTCCGCCAGCTTCAAGTGGCTTGGCGGGCCACTAGGCGGTTTTGGAAGATTCGGCGTGAAGTGGATCTCCTTTGGCTGAATGAGCTGGCTTTCCATGACATGTTTCCTTTGATGGTGGCGGCGGCGCTTTCCGGCGTGAAAGTGGTGCTGAGCTATGAGGATGAACGCTCCGAGCAGTGGACGTGGAAATTTTGGAAAGGCGGCCTGAAAAACGTAACCGCCTTGAATTACATCCTGGCCGACCGGTTCCTGACGAAGAGGGCGGATGCGGTTGTGGTGATCTCCACCTATTTGGAACGGAAATACCGCCGGTTTGGGGCCCGGCGGCTCATGCGGGTCCCCACGATTGTGGACCCTGCCTATTGGCGGTGTCCGGAGAAAGAACCGGCTCGACCGGCTCGCTTTTTGTATTCCGGTTCGTTGTTCGGAGGATATGCCATCTCCGAAATTTTGACGGCCATGGTTCGCCTCCGACAGGAAGGATTTTCGTTCTTTTTCCATTGTGTGGGAGGAGGAAATTACGATTCCCCCTCCGTAAAAGCTATGATGCAGCAGGTTCGGCAGCTAGGCCCGGAAGAATGGATTGTGTGGAAGGAGGTCCTTCCTTTGGAAGAATTGCGGCAGGAGATTTGCCGGGCCGACATCCTGCTGTGCATCCGCGTTCAAACCAAACGGGCGGAATCCGGTCTGGCGACCAAATTGTCCGAATATCTGGCTTCCGGCCGCCCCGTGGTGGTGTCCGATGTGGGGGATATGTGCCGGTATGTGGAGGATGGAGAAAGTGCTCTGGTGGTGCGGCACGTGACGGTGGAGGGCATTGAAGAGCAGTTGCGGCGTGCGTTGCAGCAACTGGATCGGCTGCAGGCCATCGGCCGACAGGGGCGCTTAGCGGCGGAGCAGCATTTTGGATATGCCGCCATAGGCAAAAAACTAGATGGTTTACTGGCCCACCTCATGGGCCGAGCGCATGCTTCCGCCCCGCAAAAGGAAGATTGAGTGAGCGTTTTGCTGTGTAGCCATTTTTATTATTCCTGCGGCGGCGATCCCACCTATCTGTTTGCTCTGAAAGCCATGTTGGAGCGCAACGGACATTAGGCGGTGGCTTTTTCCATGAACCACCACGTGGTCAACATTGGGAAAGGGATTTCCGATTGCATTGGCCTGGGGCCTCCATTATAATTCGGCCTTCAAACGAAAACGTAGGCTCATTTTTTTGGAGGCAGGAGGAAGAGGATGAAGACCGTTATGGTGACTGGGGCTGGTGGATTGGTGGGGTCCGAAACGGTTCGCCATTTTTGCGACAAAGGGTTCCGCGTGGTGGGAGTGGACAATAACCTGCGCCAGTATTTTTTCGGACCGGAAGCCTCCACCCAATGGGTGATGGATGAATTAAGGACGGCTTATCCGGACCAGTTTCATCCTGAAGCGGCGGATATTCGCGATTATGCCTCCCTTCAAGCCATTTTTGAGAAGGTCGGGGAAATTTCCCTCGTGGTGCACACCGCCGCCCAGCCCTCCCACGACTGGGCGGCAAAGGAGCCGTTCACGGATTTTGGCGTGAATGCCAACGGCACGTTGAATATGCTGGAAGCCACCCGCCTGTTTGCCCCCGAAGCTGTTTTTATTTTCACCTCCACCAACAAGGTCTACGGGGATACGCCCAATCGCCTTCCCCTGGTGGAAGAGCAGACGCGCTGGGAGTGTGACAAGGGGAATCCCTATGCGGAACGGGGGATTGATGAAACTATGAGCATCGACCAGACCAAGCATTCCATTTTCGGTGCGTCCAAAGTGGCGGCCGATGTCATGGTGCAGGAATACGGTCGTTATTTCGGCATGAAAACCGGCGTTTTTCGGGGCGGCTGCCTGACCGGCCCCCGGCATTCCGGCGCCGAGTTGCACGGTTTTTTGGCCTATTTGATGAAATGCGCCGTTACCGGCCGGACCTATCGAATTTTCGGCTACAAAGGCAAGCAGGTGCGCGACAACATTCATTCTTTCGATTTGGTGAATGCCTTCGAGCAATTTGCGTTGGCGCCCCGTTCCGGAGAGGTCTACAACATGGGCGGCAGCCGGTTCAGCAACTGTTCCATGATGGAAGCGATTGCCCTTTGCGAAAATATCGCTGGACGGAAAATGAAGACCGAATATGTGGAAACGAATCGAATTGGGGATCACATCTGGTGGATCAGCGATGTTTCCAAGTTTGAAGCGCATTATCCCGCCTGGCGGTTGACGAAAAACATTCCGGACATCCTCTCGGAAATCCACGAATATAACCTGCCGCGTTGGAAGCAGGAAGAAACCTGAGCCTTATTCGCCGCGCATGCGGAGGACTCGGGCCGGGACGCCTCCCACCACGGCATTGGCCGGCACATCCCGGGTGACCACGGCGCCTGCGGCAATGACCGCCCCAGAGTGGATGGTCACGCCGGGCAGGATGATGCACCCTGCGGCCACCCAGACATTGTCCTCGATGACCACGGGCGCGTGCGTATGCCCTTGTTGATCGATGCGGACATCCAGCTGGTCGAAATTATGATTGGAGGAATGGATGATCACTCCCGGGCCAAACAGCACATGGTTGCCAATGGTGATGCCGCCGCCACCGTTCACCCAGCAGCCGGTATTGAAGCCGACATAGTTGCCCACACTGATTTTGCCCGGCGTCAAAAAGAAGCAACGGGTATGGGTATAGAATTTTTTCCCGCATTTCTTCAGTGCCAACTTGTAGAAAAGCCGACGGCATCGGGAGCCCAGAAAAGCCCCAGGGACCAGCGAGAGCACATCGGCACAAATATACAAAAGTTCGTTTTTGATTTTAGTCCAGAGTGTCATGCGTCAGGGGGTCCAATAGGTGGTTGAGTTCGGCAAGGAAGCCCTCGCCATTTCCCGCCGTGGCATATTCCGCGGCAAGGGTTTTCCGAAGACGGCGTTTTTCATCCATGCAGAGACCGGCACGTTGGGCGAGGAACGCGTCCAACTCACCCGGCTGGTCGGGATCAAAGAAGAAAACACCGGTTTCTTTTGGATAAAAGGAACGTTCCAGATTGCCGGTGGCCACTTCCGTGCCGCACATCAAGGCTTCCTGGACGACGGTGGGATATCCGTTGAACTTGCGCATGTCCGGCAGAATCAGGAGGTCGATGGAGGAATAGACCTCGACCAGGCGGGAATTGTCCACATAGCCGGAATGCTCCACCTTGTCCGGCAGAGTGAAGTTTTCGGTATTAGGGCCAATGGCGAGAAACCGAATGGCGGGATCTGGACAGGATTGCGCCAGTGCAAGAAAGCGGTCAAACCCCTTCGCCCGGATGAACCGGCCGACATAACCGATGGTGAATTGCGGCGAGATGCGGGATTCCTCCAGATGGAACCGGCGGTTGTCCAACAGTTTCAAATGGATGAAGAATTTACCAGGGTCTGTAATGCCATATTTTGCCGTCATGCGTGCGGCCCCTGCCGGACTGTAGGTGAAAATTTTCTTGGCCGAGCGCATCACCTTGCGCTCAAAGGGGAAAACCAGCTGGTTTTGTCCGGCATCTCCGGCATCCATCAACACCCGTTCTTTTCCAAAAAGAGAGCTATACAGCCAGTTGAGATAGGAGCGAGGAGTCAGGCTGGTATAAATGGAATCCACAATAATATCCGGTTTGATCTGGAGCAGTTGTGTCCAATAGGACAACCGGGGGAGGAGAAAAGGAACCTGCTTATTATGGGTTTTCCGGATTTTCAGGATGGGGTGGTGGAAGTGGACCGCCTTCGGGCCCAAGCCAAGGCGTTCGACAAAGATGTCGGTTGAAAAGTGAACTCCAGCCT
>JAISGX010000127.1 GCA_031262805.1 Verrucomicrobiota bacterium
TCTTCAGAAATTTTGGAATGTTTGAAATACCTGTTTTGGGGCTTCATTCTGCGCATTATGGCATACTTTCAATGCGCTTATGTTATCTTGACCCATAATATATTGAAGCCAACAAAAGCCGCGATCAATCCCACGGACAATCGCCATTTTTTCCCGCATAGCAAACCAAGCACCGCACACCCCAAAATAGTGACAGATGCCAATGTGTAACTGAACTTTGCCAGCGATAATGCGCTTAACAATGCTGTTGCCGTAAGCATAAGCGCTAACCACCTATTGCGACCGGTGGCGGAGTATTCCGCAAACACCAACTTGACAAGAAGAACACAACTTGCCACGAGTATCATTTCCGGCAATCCGCTATGCGGCATAAACAGCAGCAAAGCCGTGCCGAGAAGGTATAGCCATCCGCTCAACGTAGTGATTCTGAGCTCTTTTGTGAGGGCTATTCGCACAAACTCGTTTGCAAAAATAGCGATTACTACAAAATTTACAAGGCAACACAGCAAAAATTGCACCAACAGTGCGCCATACAACCCCATATTAATTAACTCTATCGCAAGAAAATACAACGGCCCATAAGTAAACACGACATCCGTGCCAAATGCTAAACCCTTGATATCAGCCCAATTCAGCCCTAACTCCCACGATGGATCGAGGCCACCCTGCGGAGCGCCAATAGGGATACTAACGCGCATCAAAAATATGAGTGTGGAAATCAGCAATGTGAGCCACTGTTGCTTATGTTGCGAAAGGCAACGAGCAACGCTATTCGCAACGTCAGTAATAATTACGAATTTCATATAAAATTTTCCTTTAATCGTTGTCCCTTTGTTTTTATCCGCTCAAACACATTCGTCAGTATTTTGTTCATATCGCGATGGGGACTCCAATTGGTTTCAGCGGTGAGCAGGCGATGGTCAGTGAGGTAGATGGGGGTGTCGCCTGCACGGGTGTCCGGCGGGGGAGGCTTTCACGTCCAGACGGGTGTGAGGAAAGCGGGGTTCCGCAGGTCGGCTTCGAAGACTTCGCTGAGGGCTCGCCAGACGGGGCCGGGACGGCCGTCGCCAACGGGACGGCCAGCGAAACGGGTGACGGCGGTCACATTGTGCGAGGTGCCGAACACCAACATTTCGGCGGCCTGTTCCAATTCGGCACGCGGGACGTCGGCCTCCTCCACGGCGGAGAGGATTCCGGCGGGAACAAGTTGCTCCCGGGCGAGGGTGAGGGCGCGTTTCATGGTGGTGCCCATCAGGATGTGGTCTGGCTTGGGCACCTTGAGAACGCGGTCGCGAGTGACCATGCCAAAGTTTTCGGTGGGCAACTCAGTCATATGGCCGTCGGCATCAAACCCGAGCATGAAGTCCACGCCTTCGTCCACCGCTTCCTTTTTCATCAACACATTGGGGAGGTAATTCACGCTTTTGACCTGGGCGAACAATCCGGGTTTGTTGGGAATGCGGCTGACTCCAACGTTGGCCCCGCCGGGATGGGCGTCCATGAAGGCAGGCCCCAGCCGGATGGCGAGAATCATCAGCAGAGGCCGGGGACTTTCATAGGGGTTGGCGGAGTGCCCGCCAGGGCCCCGGGAGAGGAAGATCCGGACCAAGGCATCCTTGTGGCCGCCAGCGCGGAGGACGGCACGGAGAAGGGCGGTCAGGGCCTCGCGGGACCAGGGGAAGTCCAATGCGATCTTTCGGGCGCCGTTTTCCAGCCGGGCCCAGTGGGCTTCGAGGTTATAGACGGCGCCGTTGAGGCATTTGAAGGTTTCAAACAGGCCATCGCCCCGGTGGACCATATGGTCGTCGATGGGAATGACCATGAGATTGGGCTCGGTGGTGATGCCGTCCCACCAGCTGGAATACATGGCATAATACGGCTTCTGGTAGGCCGGATGATGGGTCCGGCAGAATTCCGTGAAATCCTGGATGGTGAAGGTTGGGTTCATGGGGGCTTCGTTGTTCCGCGCCACTTTACGCCTTGGATGGAGAAATTGTCCACTGGTTTCCCCTTCCGCCCTTGCCGTCCTTCCGGCGGTCGTTTTATACTGGCCGCCCGTGAGAGGTTTCTTCCATCCAGGCAAATGGGTTTTGGGGGCCTGCACCGTCGCGGCATGGCTCCAGACGGCGGCAGCAACGACGTTTCTGTCCATCGGGCCCGGCGAGGCATGGGTGAGCGAACCGTTTCCTTCTTCGGGCACGGCGCCGGTGGCGCGGGTGGTGTGGACGAATCCGCCGGCCGGTGTGAACTTGGACAGCCTCCAGCTCTGGACCGCCCGGCACCCTCTGCCGATCCGGGAATGGCGCTGGCAGGCGGAGGAAGAGCCCCTTGCTCCCATGGGGGCGGAGGGGACGGTGGTGTGGCGGCCCAAAGTGGCGAAGCCCCCCCCGGCGCAGGCCGCGCTTGAAATCCACTTGGAGGCCCCCCTCTCCCACCGGTTGGGCCATTTCTTGATCTACCAGTTGCCGGGCCTGTCCTGGCGGGCGTTCTACCATGTGATTGTACGGAACATGGGAGCCACCTCCATCACGGATGTACAGGTGGACATCCAAGCGGTCCTCCGCCTCCGGAATGATACGGATGCGGCGTTCCCCCGGGCCCAGGTTTCTCTGTATGGGGAAGATGCCTTCCTCCTCCCGCCGCCCAAACCATTCGGCCTGCTGGATGTGAATCCGGATTCGCCGCTGGCGGAGGCCTGGCTCCCCCCCCCGGCGGCAGAGCCATTGATTCCGGCGGTGTATCCTTTCCGGCTGGAGACCGCTCTTCCGGCCCATGACGAAACAGAGTTATCGTTCGCGCATGTCACGCGGAAGCCGGCCCGGATTGTTCACCTGTGCGATTCGAGTGCGGTGCCGTCGCCCTCCCCGGCGGCCGGGGTTCCCCTCCGGCGCCTTCTGCTGGTGCAAAACACTCCGGCCATTGGACTGGGCATTCCCCTTCCTCCGGGCGAGGCGGATGTGCATCTGGGCACATCCCGAAACGTCCCCATCCAAACCGGGCATGTCCGGCATACGCCATATCCCGGCACGCTGCAGATGGATATGGGGCGGGTGCCGGCGGTCCGTGCCGTACGCAAGGCGGCGGAATGGCTTCCGCAGGCGGATCACTCGCGGGTGGCGGATTTCGACATCGTGCTGATGAATGATCTGGATGCCCCGGCGCGCATCCATGTGTTGGAACGGCTGGAGGTTTCCGGCCAGTGGCATTTGGTCCGAACATCCACTCCTGCCACGGAACAGCAGGATGCCCTGCTCTATGATGTGGTGGTCCCTGCGAACTCCTCCAAGACCATCCAATACCGATTGCGCTTGGCGGCGGGCTCGATCTGAGCCTTTCGCCCGGCCGGAACGGAAACGGCTTTTTTGTCGCAAAACCCGGAGGGGTATGGTTTAAGGGAATATGAACCAACCCAACAAAGGAGACATCCCATGAGCGAATTCAGCGCCACCATTCAACAGGCCGATTGGAAGACCGAAAAGCATGCCCCGATCATCGAAGCGCCGGAAACCGTCCAGGCCGGAGATCTGTTCCCCATCCGGGCGAGCTTGGGCAAGGCGATTGCCCACCCCAACACCGCCCAGCACCACATTGTGTGGATGGGCCTGTATTATCTACCGACGGGTGCGAAGCAGACCATTGAACTGGCGCACGCTGATTTTTCCGCGCATGCGGCAAGCGTGACGGAGACGCCGGACCCGGCACTGACCCAGCCGTTCATGGAGGCGCGGGTCCAACTGGCCAAGTCCGGCACCCTGCAGGCGGTGGCCTACTGCAACATCCACGGGGTGTGGCAGGCATCCAAGGCGATCGAAGTGAATCCGGCGCCGACGGTTCCCCCGACCGCCTGAGGAGGCCTGGCGCACAAAAAGGCATTCCGCATGAGCGGAATGCCTTTTTGTTGTTCTGGGGGAACGGGTTTCAGCGGGCGTCGCCGGCTTTGATCTCGTCCCACAGCTTGGTATATTTCTCGTTGTCGGCGCCCAAGTCGCGGATCATTTCCAGCTTGGCGACGACATCCTCGGGCGGGAACAGGATCGGATCTTCGCGAATTTCGTCGGAGAGGAATTCATAGCTGGGCGTGTTGGGGCACAGGAAATAGATGAATTCCGTGAGCTGGGCGGCCACGGCGGGTTCGAGCACGAAGTTGATGAAGCGGTGCGCGAGGTCGGGCTGGCGGGCGCCGACGGGGATGACCATGTCGTCGAAGCTGAAAACGGAGCCTTCGCGGGGGATGTCGATTTGGATGTCGTCATTTTCCCCCTGCACGAGCATCAGGTCGCCGCTGTAGCCGTGGGTGAGCAGGAATTCGCCGGAGGCGAGGCCGGTTTTGTATTGCTCGTTTTCAAACTTGGCGATGTTCTTCTTCCAGCGGAGGACCACGTCCTTGGCTTCCTTCAGCTGGGCATCGTCGAGGGTGTTGATGCTGTAGCCGAGGAACTTGAGGGCGGCGCCGATCACTTCACGGTAGTCATCCAGTAGAGTCATGCGGTTTTTGAGGTCGGTGCGGTCGAACATGGCCCACGTGGGTTCGAAATTCTCCACGCGGCTACCGCGGTATCCCAGGCAGGTGATGGTGACGGTATAGGGTACGCTGTAGGCCATTTCGGTATCAAGCGCCAAGGCGAGATAGGCGGGATCGATATTGCCGAGATTGGGCAGGCGGGTATGGTCCAATTCCTCCAGCATGCCTTGGTCATGCATGAGCTTGACCATGTAGCTACTGGGAAAGAGCAGATCGTATCCCCGGGCGCCGGCCTTGAGCTTGGCATACATGGATTCATTCGAATTGTAGGTGTCCACGACGACGCGGCAGTTGTTTTCCGCTTCAAAGCGGTCGATGAGCTCAGGGTCCACATAATCCGACCAAGTATAGATATGCAACACCGGCTTTTTCTCGCCGCATCCGAATGCGCCCACGAGGAGAGCCAGCGCCACTCCAAACAGTATTTTCCTCATCCTATTCCTTCTCCTTCTTTGTACTTGTTGGTTGTTGATCGGCTCAGGCGGCCTTCTGTCCCTTGTTGGACAGATAATGGCTGCCCAAAACGCACACAAAGGTGACGGTGAGCAGAATGGTGGACAGCGCGTTGATCAGCGGTGGGGAGCCGTATTTGATCATGCTGTAGATCTTGATGGGCAGCGTGGTGGAACCAAGGCCGGCCACAAAGAAGGAAATGACGAAGTCGTCGATGGACAGGGTGAAGGCGAGCAGGCCGCCGGCCAAAATGCCGGGGGCGAGCATGGGGATCAGGATGCGCCACAGGGAGGTCCACCACCCGGCGCCCAGATCCTGCGCGGCTTCGACGATGGAGAAATCAAAGTCCTGCAGGCGGGCGAGCACCGTCATCGTCACAAAGGACAGGCAGAAGGTGACGTGGGCGATGCCGATGGTGACCAAACTGAGCTCCACGTTCAGGGAAACGAAGAACAACTGGAGGCTCAGGCCCATCAGGATTTCCGGAATGACCAGGGGCATATAGATCAGGCCATAGTGCAGCTTCTGCAACCGGCTACCGACGAAACGGTGCAAAGCGAAGGCGGCGGAGGTGCCGAGCACCATGGAGGCCAAGGTGGCGGAGACGGCCACCGCCAAGGTGTTCCGGAGAGCTTGCCAGATGTCGCGCTCGCCCATCAGGCGGATATACCACTTGAGGGAGGTGGATTCCCATTGCCCGCCATAGCGGGAGGAGTTGAAGGAGTTGGCGACCAGCACGAGAATGGGCAGATAAAAAAAGCCCATGACGAGCCAGGTGACGATGGCGGGAAGGCGGCTGTGCTTCATGCTAGACACCCTCCTCGATCAATACGTCCCTAGGGCTTTCCTTCCGGCGAAGGGTGAGGATGGCGATCATCGGCACCAGGACGGCGAGCGCCAGAACGGCGGACAAGGCGGCGGCGTTGGGGAGATTGCGGTCCACAAAGGTCCGCTGGGCGATCTTGTTGCCGATCATCTCGCTGGTGGGGCCGCCGACGATGTCCGGAATGACATAGGAGCCGAGGGAGGGGATGAACACCATCAGAAAGGCGGTCATCAGCCCCACGCGGATTCCCGGCAGGAAGGTGGAGACAAAAGCCTTGAGGGAGGTGGCGCCCAAATCCTGGGCGGCTTCAATCAGGCGGAAGTCGAATTTCTCGGCGGCGGCGTAGATCGGCAGGATGGCGAAGGGAAGCTCGGTATAGACCATCACCAGCAGAACCGCCTGCGTGGTATACAGCAGAGAGGTGTCCTGCCCGGCCAGGCCCAGGAACATCAGCAGATGCTTGATGAAGCCTTCGGGATGCAGCAACACCTTCCATGCAAAAATTCGGACCAGAAAGCTGGTCCAGAAGGGCAGGATGACCAGCAGAAGCACCAGCCGACGGCGTGCGGGGTTGATCCGGGCCATGTAATAGCCCATCGGCGTGGCGAGCAAGATGCACAGCGTGGTGGCGACCAAGCTCAGCCAGATGGTGCGCCAAATGATGGCGGGATAATGGGCGTTGACCAGCGTGAGCAGGGAGGCCAACGTCCAGCCGCTACCGATTCCGCCATACGGGTCGGCGGGCCGGAAGGTGACCGCAAACACCAACAGCGTCGGAAGGAGGAACAGCAGGAGCAGCCAGACGAACGACGGCAGCGTGGCAACCCATTCAGAAAGGCGGCGGCGGGTTTGTCCCTTCATGATACGGGAACCTCTGCGGCGGAATCGCCCCGGTATTCTTCTTCGCTGGCGGCAACGGCAATGGGCACGTCCTCCATGGTTTCGCCCACTTCCTCTGGCGGCGTCAAAATCAGGTTTTCGTCCTGCTCGTCGTATTTTTCCAGCATGAAGCCATCATCCGCATGCCAACTGAGCCACACGTGTTCCTGCCATTTGATGGGAATTTCATCAAGCAGGAAACGGCTGTGCTGCTGGATCACGGAGATGCGGTAAGCCCCGACCTTGACCCAGTATTTGGTCTGGGCCCCCAGGTAAATCACATCCTCGACCGTACCTTCAATGACGTTCAAATGGGGCGCCGTTTTGGGCGGTTCACGCGAAATGCGCAACTTTTCCGGCCGCACGCTCAAGAAGATGCGTTCGCCTTCCTTGATTTGCTTGTCGTTGTAGCATTCCAGATCGGGAAGATCGCCAATGATCAGGCGGCTGTATTCCTTGTCCACCGGCACCGGACGGGTGCCGCCAAAGGGCGAATGCTTCTGCAGGGGGCCGGCCACAATGCCATCGAAAAAATTCGTGTCCCCGATGAAGGCGGCGACAAAGCTGGTCCGGGGGGCTTCATAAATTTCCGCAGGCGTGCCGAGTTGCTCGATGCTGCCGTGGCTCATCACGGCAATGCGGTCCGACAGGCTCATGGCCTCGCCCTGGTCGTGCGTGACATAGAGGAAGGTGATGCCGACTTCGTCGTGGAACAAATCCAGTTCGATCAGCATGCGCTGGCGGAGCTTCAGATCCAGCGCGGCGAGGGGTTCGTCCAGCAACAGCACGCGGGGCTTGTTGATCAGGGCACGGGCAATGGCCACCCGTTGCTTCTGGCCGCCGGAAATCTGGTCGGGCTTCTTCCAGGCCTGGTCCTCCATCTGGATGAGGGCGAGCATTTTGTCGACCTCTTCCTTGATTTCTTTTTTAGGGCGTTTCGCCACCTTCAGGCCGAAGGCGATGTTTTCCCATAAGGAGAGATGTGGAAAAAGGGCGTAGCTCTGGAAAATGGTGTTGACCTTGCGCTCGTAGGGCGGCAAATCCGTCACATCCTGGCCGCCCAGGATGACGCGGCCGGTATCCGGTTGCTCGAACCCGGCCAAAATGCGCAACAAGGTGGTTTTGCCGCATCCGCTAGGCCCCAGCAACGAGAAAAACTCGCCCTGTTTCACCGACAGGGACACATGGTCCACCGCCTTGATCGCGCCGTAGTGCTTGGATACATCGACAAATTCTAAAATCTCACTCACAGCCCTCTGCGTCCTCCGTTTTCAAGACACCGGACAGTCAACCGCCTTTCCGGGGAAAATTTTTTGCATTATGGGGCACCCCCCCCCCAATGCAATCAAAAGTTTTAACTTTTTTTCCGCCTTCCCGCTTCCTCTGCGACCGCCTTCTTCACGATGAGGATTTGACTTGCCTTCGTGGATGCGGCATAAGGGAGAAAAAGGATGAAAATCGTGTGGACAGACCCACTGTTTTCTCCTTCTCGGCACAGGAGAATTGATATGAAGAAATGGTTTTCGGTTTCGGTCCTTCTCGTCGTCCTGCTTTCCCCGGGCCTCCTACAGGCGCAGACGGATGGTCTGTTTCAACGGACGCCACCGGCTCCTGAGGCGGAAACGTTGCTGACGACCTATCTGCCGCTTCTATCCAGCGGCCATTATCAACAGGCGCTTTCCCTGACCGACCTGCGCGGCATGCGGCATTATCTGCTGGAGCGCCGACTGGCGGACCTCAAAACACGCAACCCGGGACTGACGGCTGAAAACCTGATGGAAATTTCCGCCGCCATCCAGTTGAACGATCTGGCGCCCGGACGCCTGCAGGCCATCCTGCTGGATATGTTGCAATCCGCCGGCTATCAGGGCATGACCTGGAACATCCGCGGCTACGCCCCGCCGCCGCCGCCAATCGAGGGATATGTGGCCAACGTGGAAACGCTCTCCGCCCAAGGCCAATCCAAAACCCTCCTGCTCGGCCTCAAGCAGCTGGGCGAAGAATGGGTGATTGCCCCGGAAATCACCGAAGCCTTGAGCGAACGGATGGCCCCGCCGCCCGTCGCCGCACGCGAAGTGCCGACCCCGCAGCCGGTCTCCACCCTGGTGGATGATTTCTGGACGGCCTGGAAGGAGGGGGACATGGAGCGCGTGTATGCCCTCTATACCGAAGACTACCGCCGGGCGGTTTCCCTGCTGGCATTTCTGGAACAGGCCCAGGCGCTGGGCGCCCACATCGGCGGCGTCCTATCCTGGGAGGTGACCCACAGCCGGAAAATCGGCCCCAACGTGCTAGGCATTGGAGCGAACATCCAAGGGACGAAAGGGGCTTCCCCCGTCGCCATGGTCTTCCGCCAGATGGGCGAAACCTGGGTGCTGGAAAATGCCCAGTTCCAGCCCCCCCGGGCCGCCCCCACCCCGCCGCCCCCCATGGCGCCGCCGAACCTCCGGCCGAATCTCGCCCCAAACCTGGCGCCCGCCATCGGTCCGCTGGCCACACCGCCCGAAGCCGCTGTCCCGGCATTTTCCCCACCCGTGCAGATCGGGCCGGATGCGGCGCCCATCGGACCGGACGGGCCGTAGGGCTCCGCCGGTTCCCCCCTGGCGAAAGGCCGTGCGCATGAAGACGTCCCGGCTGGAACAACTGGCCCGTGAAGAAGTGGCCCGACTCCTCCGCCGCCTCCCGGCCGATGTGTCCGCCGTGGCGGAGGCGTTGCCGGTGTTCTTCTTCGCCAGACCCACGGCCGAGATGATCCGCCGGGATCATCTGGAGCCTGATCTGCTCGGCCTGTTCGTCGGCTCCCCGTATGCCGAGGCGATGGCATCCGATGATGTTCTCCCTCCCGGAATCTTGCTGTTTCTTCAAAACCTTTGGGACTACGCCAACGGGGAGGAGGAGGCCTTCCGCGAAGAAATCCGGGTGACCTACCTGCACGAGCTCGGCCATTCCCTAGGGCTGGAAGAGGAAGACCTTGAACAGCGCGGCCTAGAATGACCCGGCCGGTTATCCCTTCACGCACAAATATCGCGGGATGAGCTCATCCACCCAATCGATCCGCTCGATGGCCAGTCCGGCCCGGACCAACAACCCTTCCATGATCCACGTATAGGTGGAATATTCGCGCTTCACGTGGCTACGGAGGCTGTCCGCCACTTCCGTCCCCGCCCGCTCTTCCACCCGGCGGATCCATGCCCGGATGGCCGTTTCGGCATCCACAGCGGGAAACACCACATCCTGCAGGCAGAACCGACCGCCGGGCCGCAGCATGGCGACCAACCGGTTCAGTGCCCGCTGCTTCCAAAAATCCGGAAGGTGGTGGAGCGCCATGGAGGTGTTCAGCGCATCCACCAGGGGATCTTCGTGGATATAGGTCAGGAAACCGCCCCGGCAAAACCGGATATTGCACCGCCCCTCTTCCTGGGCGCGCCATTGCGCATAGTCCAGCATGGCGCCCGAAAGGTCCACGGCCACCACCTGCCGACACTGCAGCGAGGCCCGCCTAGCCAAGGCCCCGGTTCCACACGCCATATCTAGCAGAACCTGATCCGGCTGCAAATTCATCCAGGCCAGGATGGCTTCATTTTCGCCGTCAATATCTCGGAAGCGGCGGTGGGTCCGGTCGTAATCGGCCACCACCTCGCGGCTTGCGAAATCCCGCGTCAAGGGGCGCGATTCATCAAACTGCCCATCGAAAGCGGAATTCATCGCGCCTCCTCCAGCAAGTGGTCCACCATCCGCAACGTCACACGCCCAACCGTCTCTAGGCTTTCTGCAGAAATCTTGTCCATGGTGTCTTCCGGCGTGTGCCAGTAATCGTTTTTGCCGGGCGCACCGCCGTAGCGGAAATCAATCAAATCCACCGCAGGCGCTCCCCGGTCCAGAAAGGGCATATGGTCATCGCCGATGCCGCCATCAAACAAGCCGAAATGCCGCCGAACGCCTTCCTCCCGCGCCGCTTCAAACGCCAAGGCAATCAGCCAAGGGGTCCCATTGCGCGGAATGGTGATGGTTAATTCCCTGTCGCCCACCATGTCCAGCAGGATCATGGCGGCCAAGCGCTGGAGTTCCCCGCCTTCCGCCATATCCACCGCCAGATGCCGGCTACCGTGAAATCCGTCATGCGGGCCATAGGCCACTAGGCTTTCCTCGCCATCAAACAGGGCAAAGCGGATTTCCATGGCGTGCGGCCCGCTTTCCGCAAGCACCCGGGCCAGCTCCAGAATCAACCCTGTTCCCGAGGCGGAATCATTCGCGCCTTCAAAAGGTTCAATCCCGGTCTTGGTGTCATAGTGAGCCGCCAACAGAAGCAAGCGGGTGGAAGCGCCGCGCCCCGGAATCCGGCCCAACACATTCCGAAATCGCTTTTCGCCTTCGGGCGTTTGATCGACAAACTCCTGAATGTCCGCCTCTGCGCCCACCTGAATCAACCGGTTTTTCAAATAGTCCGCGATGCCGACCATTTCCACCGTCCCGGGAATCTTGGGGCCCAGCTCCACAAACATCCGCGCTTCTTCCAGTGCCCGCTCCCCCGAAATTCGGCCGGAATCCAACCGGGCCGGTTCCGACCGTGCGGCGTGCTCCACCGCCGGGCGGCCGCAACCGCCGCCAAGCGATGCCAGCACCATCATCCAGCCCAGCATGGCATGTCGCACCTTCATGGACCCATCCTAGCCGGTTGCGGCCGAAAAGAAAACCCGATAAGCCGAAAATTCTGTTTTCTCCGTCATGGGCCCGGGATAGAATGAAAAAATGAGGCATCAGTATATCCACCCCACGCCGATCGGCCACCTGCACCTCGTGGAAAAAGATGGGAAACTGGTTTCCGCACGCCGGACGCAAGAGGCCGGGACGCTCCCTGCCGCCGCCGTCGTTCCCTCTGCGTTGCTGAAACAGGCGGTTCGCCAACTGGATGAATATTTCGCCGGAACGCGAAAGGCCTTCGACCTGCCGCTGGCGCCGGAGGGGACCGCCTTCCAGCGAATGGTGTGGGACGCCCTCACCCGAATTCCCTACGGCAAAACCCGCAGCTACGGACAGATTGCTGCCGAGGTCGGCCGCCCCAAAGCCGTCCGGGCCGTCGGCATGGCCAACAACCGAAACCCCCTGCCCCTTTTCATCCCCTGCCACCGGGTGGTGGGCGCGGATGGTTCACTGGTGGGTTTCGCCTTGGGGCTCCCTGCCAAAGCCCGGCTGCTCCGCGCAGAACACGCTTCGGCCTGAGGCTCCGGCCACGGCCGGGCGAACGGAACCGACGGCTTTCTAGGCTCTTTCCACAGGTTTTCTTGCGTTCAAGACAAAAAGCGTTACACTCGCTTCCCAACGTGAATGAACGGTTGAGGATGGTTATTCGTGGAAAGGCCTGCCATGTCCCATAATGTGTATCTCGCTGCGACGGAATCCAATAGCGGAAAATCCGCCATCGCCTTGGGCGTCATGGAAATGATGATCAAAAAAGTGGGCCGCGTGGGCTTTTTCCGCCCCATTGTGAATGTAGAGCGCGAAAGCGGCGAGCAGGACAACGATCTTGCGCTGATCCGCGATCATTTCCGCCTTCCCGTGGCGTATGAAGAATCCTTTGCCTATACCACCCGCGAAGCCAACAACCTGATCCGGGCGGGAAAAACCTCCGCCCTGCTGGATGGCATTCTGGACCGCTACAATGCCCTGGCCGCCCAGTTTGATTTCATCGTCTGCGAGGGCTCCGATTTCACCGGTGAAACCTCCGCCTTCGAATTCAACATCAATGCCGCCATCGCCCGGAACATCGGCGCGCCCGTTCTGCTGGTGGTCAACGGCAAAAAAGCAGGCCGCGAAGGCCTGGCCAATCTGGACCTGGCCATTCAAAGCTTTGAGGAAGACGACTGCAAGGTCCTCGCCGCCGTGTTGAACCTATATCCGACGGACCGTCTGGCCCAGCTACCGGACATCCTGAACAACTCCCGCTACCGGAATCTGCCGCTGTTCGCCATTCCGCAGGACCCGGGCCTGGCGGCCCCCATGATGACGGAAGTGGCCCAAGCCCTCCACGCCGAGGTGCTCTACCGCCCGGAACTGCTGGATTCCCTGCAGGCCGCCTCCTTCTGCGTGGCGGATTCCCGGCCCGACATCTTCCTCGACGGCATCAAGGATGGCGCTCTGGCCTTCATGTCCGGCGATCGTCTCGACAATCTGCTGGCCGTTTCGCTCAAAATGATCTCCTCCAAACCGGTCAACATCGCCGGGATTGTCCTGACCAACGGGCGCAAGCCCGTGGGGGCCGTGGCCGACCTGCTCCGGGAAATCAAAAACATGGCGCCGGTGTTGTCCGTTGGCTGCAGCACCTATGAGGCCGCGGCGGCGGCCTCCCGCCTCCATTCCCGTATCTATCCGGACGCCAAACGCAAAATCACGACGGCGCTGGCCCTGTTTGAATCGAATGTCGACACCCGGCAACTGGTGGATCTGCTGGAAACCGTTCAGACCGGCGTCGTCACGCCGAAGATGTTCGAGTTTGGTCTCATTCAGCGCGCCCAGCAACCCCGCCAGCACATCGTCCTGCCGGAAGGCGAAGAAGACCGCATCCTGTATGCCGCCGAACAGGTCATCCTCCGGGGCATCGCCAACCTCACCCTGCTGGGCGACGAAACGAAAATCCGCGCCAAGATTTCCCGCCTGGGGCTGAACCTGCCCAATCTGGACATCCTCGACCCGGTCAAATCCTCCCTTTATCCGGATTTTGTTCAAACCTACTTCGACCTGCGCAAAGCCAAGGGAATGACG
Source organism: Verrucomicrobiota bacterium (assembly GCA_031262805.1). Classification (GTDB taxonomy): domain Bacteria; phylum Verrucomicrobiota; class Kiritimatiellia; order CAIQIC01; family Lenti-01; genus JAISGX01. Next base: position 13,440 of record JAISGX010000127.1, read on the forward strand.
CAAGACATGGCGGAAACCCTGATGGCGGATGTTTCCTATTTCGGCACCATGATGGTCTACAAGGGCTTGGCGGACGGCATGGTCTCCGGCTCGGTCAACACCACCGCCCACACCATCCGGCCGGCCCTGCAGTTCATCCGGACCAAGCCGGGCTTCAGCATTGTCTCCTCCGTGTTCCTCATGTGCCTGAAGGACCGGGTGCTGGTCTATGGCGATTGCGCCATCAACACCAATCCGGATGCCCGGCAACTGGCGGAAATTGCCGTGACCTCGGCGCAAACCGCACAGATCTTCGGCGTGGAGCCCCGCGTGGCCATGCTCTCGTATTCCACCGGCGCTTCTGGCAAAGGCGAGGATGTGGAAAAGGTGCGCGAGGCCACGGCCATCGCCCGGCAGCTGGCGCCGGAGCTGCCGATTGAGGGCCCCATTCAGTACGATGCCGCCATCGATCCCGAAGTGGCCCGGACCAAGATGCCGAATTCCAACGTCGCCGGCCATGCCACGGTGTTCATCTTCCCGGACCTCAACACGGGAAACAACACCTACAAGGCGGTCCAGCGCTCCGCCGACGCCATCGCCATCGGCCCCGTCATCCAAGGCCTGCGGATGCCGGTGAACGACCTCTCCCGGGGCGGCACCGTCACCGACATCGTCAACACGGTGGCCATCACCGCCATTCAGGCCCAGGCGGAAAAGGAATGATTCCTCTGGCCATGAGCACCCGCTGGAACGCGGGAGCCCACACCTCCGGCGAGGCCATGCTGGAGGAAATTCTAGCTCTCGGCCTCAACCGGGTCGAACTGGGATACGACCTGCGGGCGGAACTGGTTCCCGGCGTGAAGGCCATGGTGGAATCCGGCGCCGTCACCGTTGGAAGTGTGCATAATTTTTGCCCCGTTCCGGTGGGCGCGCCCCGGCCGCACCCGGAACTCTACACCCCGGCCTCCCCAAACCGCCGGGAGCGGGAATATGCCGTCGCCCACATCAGCAAAACCCTCCGCTTCGCCGCCGAAATGGGCGCCGCGGTGGCCGTCTGCCACTCGGGCAATGTGGACATGCCGCGCTTTTCCGTAGAACTCATCCAAATGGCGGAACGCGGCGAGCAGTTCACCGACGCCTTTGAGGCGCACAAGCTCAAGGCCCAGCTCACCCGCGACAAAAAAGCGCCTCGGCAAATCCGCTGGCTGGAGGAAAGCCTCCGCGCCCTCGCGCCCGTGGTGAAGGAAACCGGCGTCGCCCTCGCGCTGGAAAACCTTCCCACGTGGGAAGCCATTCCCTCCGAGATGGAAGCCGAAGAACTGATGCGCCAATTCGCCCGCGACGGCATCCGGCTGTGGTGGGACATCGGCCATGCGCAAATCCGCGACAACATGGGCTTCATCAATTCCCGCCGCTGGCTACAGCGGCTCGCCCCCCATATTGTCGGCATGCACATCCATGATGTGGCCCCCCCCGGCCAAGACCATCTCATGCCCCCCCGCGGGAAAGTGGACTTTCCCGCCTTGGCGAAATGGGCCAATACCGATATAGTGCGCGTGTTGGAACCCGCTCCGGCCACCCGCACCGACCATATCCGAGAGGGCATCCGGTATTTGAACGACGTCTGGGCTCTGGCGGACGCCCCACAGGAAACGAAGGAATGATATAGGTATGAAAAAAGCGCTTATCACCGGCATTACCGGTCAGGACGGCTCCTATCTGGCCGAATTGTTGTTGTCCAAAGGCTATGAGGTCACCGGCATGGTCCGCCGCGCCAGCACGGAAACGTTTGAGAGGATCGCCCACTTCAAGGATCGGCTCACCCTGCGGCAGGCGGATTTGCTGGACCAGTTTTCCTTGGTCAAACTGCTGGAGGACGTCCGGCCCGACGAAATCTACAACCTCGCCGCCATGTCCTTCGTGCCCACTTCCTGGAGCCAGCCGATCCTGACCGGCGAATTCACCGCCCTCGGCGTGACCAAACTGCTCGAAGCCATGCGCATGGTCTGCCCCAAGGCGAAATTCTATCAAGCCTCCTCGTCCGAAATGTTTGGGAAAGTGCTGGAGACCCCGCAGAGCGAAACCACCCCCTTCTATCCCCGTAGCCCCTACGGCGTGGCGAAGGTATACGGCCACTTCATCACCGTCAACTACCGCGAATCCTACAACCTCTTCGCCCTCTCCGGCATCCTCTTCAACCATGAGTCTCCGCGGCGCGGCAAGGAATTCGTTACGCGCAAAATCACCGACGGCGTCGCACGCATCAAGCTCGGCAAGCAGAAGGAATTGCGCATGGGCAACCTGGATGCCAAGCGCGACTGGGGCTTCTCCGGCGACTATGTCCGCGCCATGTGGATGATGCTTCAACAGGAAACCGCCGAGGATTATGTCGTCGCCACCGGCGAAACGCATTCCGTCCGCGAGTTTCTCCAAATCGCCTTTTCCCATGTGGGCCTGAACTACGAAGACTATGTCGTGATCGACCCAGAATTCATCCGCCCCGCGGAAGTGGACCTCCTCCTCGGCACTCCCGCGAAAGCCCGGCGGAATTTGGGCTGGGAGCCGGAAGTGTCCTTTGAGCAACTCGTCACCATGATGGTGGATGCCGATATGGCCCGGCAGCAGGGGAAAACCGTCACGGCATAAACAGACGCGGCTTCCGGCAGCCGCCTCCGCCGTCGCACATCGCCATGAACATTCTCATCACCGGTTGCAATGGATTTGTCGGGCGGCACGCCGTGGCGCTCTTTCGGCAGCGCGGCCACGACGTTTTCGGAAGCGACATCCAGGCCGCCACCTCCCTGCCCATTCCCTACCGGATGCTGGATATCCGCGACCAGCAGGCCGTGGAACGCCTGTTGGGCGGCATCCGCCCCGACGGCATCCTCCATTTGGGCGGCGTGGCGTTTGTTCCGATGGCCCTAGAAAATCCACAGTGGGTCTTCCATGTCAATACCATCGGCCCGCTGAACCTTCTCTCGGCCATGAAGGCCGAAGCCCCCAACGCCCGGCTGCTGTTCGTGACCTCTGCGGAAGTATACGGCTCCCAGGCCGCCGCCCGGCCCCTGGCCGAAGACGCGCCGTACCGCCCGGACAACCTCTACGGCGTCACCAAGGCCGCCGCCGACCACGCCGCCCTGCTGTTTGCGGAGCGGAACCATCTGCCCCTTCTTGTGGCGCGCCCGTCCAATCATATTGGGGTGGGGCAATCCAGGGAATTCGTCACCTCCGCCTTCGCCGCGCAGCTCGCCGCCATTTCCCGAGGCGCGGAAGTCGTCATGCGGGTGGGCAACCTTCGCCAGCAGCGGGATTTCACCGATGTCCGCGACGTGGTGCGCGCCTATGCCCTGCTTCTGGAAGAAGGCGCCCCCGGGCGCGCCTACAACATCGCCTCTGGCAAACCCGTCGCCATTCAGTCCGTCCTAGACATGCTCTGCGACATTTCCGGCGTCCACCCCCGCATGGAAACCGATCCCGATCTATACCGGCCGACCGACCAACGCCCCACCTACGACACCTCGCGCATCCGCGCCGATGTGGGATGGGCCCCCCTCATTCCCCTGCGGGATTCCCTGGCCGAACTCTACGCGGACATCCACTCCCATCCCGGAGAGTGACCATGCCGCCCGGACGCCCCGTCGGTCTCGAAGAACAAGAAGAAGACGACGAACCGTTTGGCAACAAGATGAGCGATTGACGGCAGAGCGGTCCGAACTTTTCGCCAAAACGCACAAGCTGGAGGGAGAAATCCGCCAAAGACTCAAAGGAATCGGATATGAAATCTGACAATAAAAAACTCTCGGCATCGGCGAGAGAAATTGAAAATCTACAAGTGCCGCTTGCAAAAATGGTGCACAAAGATGAAACTCCAAAAGGGCAGACACTGCCAGTACAATGGATGAGGAGTAAGGAATGCTGATCAATAATAAGGAATATTTCGAAACTCTGGAACAGATCAAAAAGCAAATCCGTAATGCCCAATACCGCGCCGTTTTGGGCGCAAACCGTGAGCAGATTATTTTGTATTGGAATATCGGGAAAGTCATTGTGAACAATATCCAGTGGGGCAATAAATTTATTGACAATCTGGCACACGACATAAAATCGGAATTTCAAACAATCAAAGGCTTTTCAATAAGAAATTTGAAATACATGCGTCAATTTGCAGATTTTGTAACCAACGAGGAAATTGTGCAGACACTGTCTGCACAACTGACATGGTCGCATAATGTCTATTTGTTTGATAAGGCAAAATCCTTGTCGGAATATCTCTGGTATGCTGAGAAAGCCATCCAAAACGGCTGGTCGCTTTCCTCACTCGAATACCATGTCGGCACCAAGGCTTATCAACGGCAAGCCCTTGGTGAAAAGGCAACAAACTACAAATCTTTGCTCCAAAAACCACAGAGCAATCTCGCCATCGAAACCCTGAAAAATCCTTACGTCTTCGACTTTGTAGAACAGCGCGAGGGGATCATTGAGCGCGAGATAGAGCACGAGCTTGTCGCCAACATCGCCAAGACGATTATGGAACTGGGTACGGGCTTCGCCTTTTACGGTAGCCAATACCACTTGGAGATCAGCGGCAAGGACTACTATATCGACCTTTTGTTTTACAATACACGCTTGCATTGTTTTGTCGTGATAGAACTCAAGAATACAGACTTCCGCCCCGAATATGCCGGCAAGTTGAACTTCTACCTCTCGGCGGTGGACGATCTGCTTCGTCACCCAGAAGACAATCCATCCATCGGTATCTTGCTCTGCAAAGAGAGAGACAAACTAACCGCCGAATACGCTCTGCGCGACATCAACAAACCCATAGGCGTGAGCGAATACAAGCTCTCCGACTTCGTCCCCGAAGAGCTGGCGAATACCCTGCCCTCCGCAGAGGATATTGAGAAGCGGATCATGGGGAAATACGAGATCAAAGAGGATGATGAGGGAAACGACGATGAATAACGCAAGCGAAATCCGCAAGCAATTGAAGGGGATTGGGCATGAAATCTGAAGCCTCGCACAAAGTATTCATCCGTTTTTTGATGACCGCGCATCCGCGCCGATGTGGGATGGCCCCCCCTCATTCCCCTGCGGGATTCCCTGGCCGAACTCTACGCGGATATCCACTCCCATCCCGGAGAGTGACCATGCTGCCCGCTCGCCTCGCTTCCCCTTTTCTCCCGGTGGGCCGGCGCGAAAGTTGGCGGGCCGCTTCTGCGGAAACGCGAGCGGAAAGCCATTCATGAAATTATTCAAGCCTGACATGTTGTACCCCCCGTGATACCCTTTGAGGTTGAACAAGAGGAGGCAAAGGTTATGGCGGCAAACAATGGAAGCAACAACACGGCGAGCATTGGCTTTGAGCAGCAAATTTGGGCGGCGGCGAACGCGCTGCGGGGCAATATGGACGCCTCCGAATACAAGCATGTGGTGCTGGGGCTGATCTTCCTCAAATA
>JAISGX010000141.1 GCA_031262805.1 Verrucomicrobiota bacterium
AAGTTTTCCTCTGCGTTTCGCAAAAACTAATGCCGGAGCTGAATTGAAATGTATGCCGCATATTGGAACCTAAGAGCCATTCCGTTTCTGAATGTGGTGGATTCCCGTTATTTTTTCACAGGCGACCAGCATGAAGAAGCCGTGGCCCGGTTTACTTTTTTAGCGGAAAGCGGCCGTCTCGCAGGCGTGCTGACAGGCCCCTACGGCGCAGGAAAATCCACCGTGCTCAAACGCATTGCCGATGCCATCCAAGGGCAAAACATCCCGGTGGTCTGCATGGATGCCATTCCGGGCGGCCAGCTACCAATGGCCAAGCACATCCTGGAAGCCATGCAGATTGAAGACGCCTCCACTTCCCTCCCCGATGCCTTGATGAGCTTCTGGAGGGCCGCCAATGCCCAGCCCAACAAGTTGGTCCGCACGTTGCTGTGCATTGATGAGGCCCATTATCTCGCTGCCGACAACGGCCTCTACCTCGCTCATTATCTCACCAATCTGCGCATCACAAATCCAAAAACCCAGACCGAGGAACCCCTCTTCACGGTCATTATGGCGGGAGCGCCGGAGCTGGTGCCCGCCCTTCAGGCCGAGCCCTCGCTCTGCCAGCGGATTCAAATCACCTTCAATCTCTCCCCGCTTTCCGAAGAGCAAACCACGGGTTACGTCCAGCACCACATGCGCGCCGTCGGCGGGGATATCTGGATTTTCGATTCCGCTGCGCTTTCCGCCATATACCGCTATTCCGGCGGCCTGCCCCGGAAGATCAATTTACTCTGCGATACAGGCCTGATGCTGGGTTTCGCCGCCCAGGTTCCACATGTCAATGCCGCCATCATCCACCAGGCCGCCTGCGATACGGGCCTGACCACCCTGCATACCCATCCGGCCGCCCAATCTCCTGCCCCCCAGGCGCCAGCCGCCCAACCAAGCGCGCCCCCCCAAGCGCCGGTGGCAACCCCGGCACAGGACGCCCCAACCCGCATCCCGTTGCCCAACATCCCCCCCCGTGCCTAACCTGCCATGACAGATCTATTCAATAATTCGGTCACCATCATCGCCACCTTTCTCGCAGGGTTTTTCATCCTGATGGCCTTGGTCCGGCGGCATATTTCCCGGCGCGCCTCCAATGCCGCCAAGGCGCCGAAGCCCTATACGGTTTCGGACCCCTATGTGACCCCCGCTTCTCTCCCACCCCCGCCCGCCACCTTGAACACCGCCGCCGCCCTGAAAGGCTCCACTCAGGCCAACAATAAATTCTTCCGCCAGTTCGGCGATGAAGAATCCGCCCACACCCGAACCGCGGCGAACGAATACATCTGGGAATAATCGTGCGCCCACGCCGGAGAGGAAGAATTTCATGGCTTCCGGTTGTGCATGCTTTTTGCGCGGGGCTGGTCTTCTTCTGTGTTCATTCATATGGCGGAAGCCTAACCTCTCTGGAATCCGCCGTCATTCAAGGCGGCCCGGGAACCCTCCCGCCCAAACCGACGGGTGAAGGCCTCTTGTTTTCCATTCCGCCCCAGGCCCCCGATGGACGGGTCTACTGGGACATCCCTATTTCCCCTCCAGCGGAACAGGATTCCGCCATCCGCCTGATCCTTTCCTGCGATCAGCCCGGCGCCATCCGCGCCCTGAGCCTCCACCTGCAAAGCCATGGCGATTGGCTTTCCGCCTCCCTCCCGTCCCTGGACGGGACGCTTCGCCAGAGCGTGAGCATTCCACGGACTTCCTTCACGGCAGAGGCTGGAAAGCCAGAATGGAGCAAGGCCAACACCCTCCGTCTTTCCGCTTGGCTGGCGGAAGAAGCAGGCCTGAAGGCCACCCTGGCCGTTCATGCCATCGACTCCTTCACCCCCTCCATCGCTATTCTCGCCGACCCCAGCACCTTTTCCGCAGCAGAAGCCTATCTCGCCAATCAATGCGCCCAACGCGCCCAACGCCTGTTCGAAAAAGCCGGCCTTCTCTCCACCATACTGCAGGGGAATCTGGAATCCTTGGATCTCCGGACCTATTCCATACTGGTCCTGCCCTACAATCCCATCCTTTCCATTCCGCAGCTGGATACCCTTGAACGTTACTGCAAACGGCACAATGGTCTGTTGGCCGTGTTTTACAACGCCAACACCCGGCTGGCCGACCTGCTGGGAATGGATTTTCTTTCCTACATCTCGCAATCCACCGACTGGACGGCGGTTTCCTTCTCCGAGGAAACCCGCGCCTTGGTGCCCGGCCTTCCGACGCTTCTTCCCCACATCACGCAACACTTGTTTCCCGTGCGCGCCAAAGCCGACAATGCCAAAACCATGGGTCTTTGGCTGACATCCCACGGAGTTCCGGACCGTACGCTTCCGGCCTCCGCCGTTTCTCCCCGGGGCCTGGCCTTTTCGCACATCCCTCCATTGGCCACGTCGTCCGCCATCCGCTGGCTTCTCGCCGCTCTGGCCGAAGCACGTCCGAAGGGCTATGCCTCCCTGCGCGATGCCTATTTGAAAGAAGAAGCTAACCGGACTTCCCATGCGGAAGAAGTGCTAAACAGCATTCCTGCACAGGAGGATGAAGTCCGTGCCATTTGGAGCCTGCCGATTGCCACTGGCCTCCGGGGGAAGACCTTGGACCAGCTGGTGGAACGCCGCATCAACACCCTTTTTGAACAGACCACCCTCGCCCCGCCTTCCATACGCACGCGTAATGCCGTGGAAGCCGTCCGGAAACGGGGACTCCAGCCCCATGCCTGGGTCTATGCCCTGAATGCCGAAACCCTTTCCCACTCTCCCTCTTCCTCGCGCCTCATGCAGAATGCCAAAGGCGCCGCCATTGCGTGGCTTTGCCCCCTCCATCCGGAAAACAGGGCTCTGTTGGAGAAAACACTGCTCTCCATTGCCCGCACAGACATTGCAGGCATCCAGTTGGATTACATCCGCTATCCCGGCCGCGAAGGCTGCTACTGTCCCCTACACCGGAATGCCCTGGAAAAACAACTAAACCGAAAAATCGAGGCATGGCCCGAAGATGTCCTCCCCGGCGGCCCCTTGGCGGAGGCCTTCCATCAACTTTGCCGGGACGATCTGACGGACCTGGTGGAAACCATCACCCGTGCCCTGCGCGAAGCCCGTCCCGATCTTCTTCTCTCTGCCGCCGTTTATCCCATCCCTTCTTCCGCTGCGGAAAATGCCCAGGACTGGCCGTCTTGGCTCAACAAAGGCCTCCTTGATTTTGTCGCCCCCATGATCTACACGCCGAGTGCGTCCCAGTTTTCGGCGTTTCTGGCCCAAGATCTCGATGCCGCCCCGAGGGCCGACGCCTTGCTTCCCGGCATCGGCATCAGCGCCGATGAAACCCAACTGGACCGCCTGGCCGCCGCCGAACAAATCCGGGTGACACGCCAACAAAAAACTCGCGGCTATTCCCTCTTCCAGCTCACGCCAGAATTTTTGAATCCATAACCCGTCCTCCGTCCCTAGCGGGCGGCGCGCCAAAGCACCCAGCGGGCCATGGCCCATCCAAGACACGCCCCCGCCAGGTTTGCCACAGCATCTGCCCAATCAAACGTGCGGCTCCCCCGGCAGAACCACAACTGGCAAAACTCCATCGCCGTTGCGTACCCGGCGGATGCCGCAACAATCCACGCCTGCACCCCCCCGCGTAAACACCTTCCTCCGGATCGTTCCACATAAACGGCATACAGCAGGACGGCAAAAACGGCATACAGGACCAGATGGATCCCCTTGTCGGCATAGGGCAACCCCGTCCCAACGCTCGGAGGGAACAGCTGGGAAGGCAGTACGGACAAAAGAGTCACCAGCACCACATAGCCTCCAAATATCATTTTGCGCGGCATATATCTCATCCCATTTCTTGCCCGCTTCCACACACCGACGTTTTCCACCGTGTGGAAAATTATTTTCCACACAGTGGAAAACCAGCCCCTAGAGTGCGAGCAGTTCCTGAACATCCTTCCATGTGAGGTTTTGAATGTCTGCGGTTTCCGAATCCTCCGTCGTCAGCGCGGCATTGTAGAGGCGCTGTTTTTTACGCTGGAGGGCCAACACCCGTTCCTCGATGGAATCCTGAGCGATCAACTTCACGCTATACACCGTCCGCTTCTGTCCGATGCGGTAGGCGCGGTCCGTGGCCTGGTTTTCCACCGCGGGATTCCACCAGGGATCATAGTGAATCTCCATAGCCGCCCCCG
>JAISGX010000002.1 GCA_031262805.1 Verrucomicrobiota bacterium
TAAAGGGACAACCGGAAATCAGGACTCGATAGTAAATCCGCCAAGTGCGCCATCGCCAATCATGATTCGTTCGCATCCACGGTTGCCTGCAAATGGGTGAACGCTGTCGCCTTTGCCCAGCCCAACTGTCGGCAACCGCGGCGTCTAGCAAGAGAAGCTTGCACCTTCCGCTCCTACTTTGTATATCTTGACTGTTCCTCATTCAAAGCCCTTAAAGGATGCTGCTCGTTATGCTTCCATACCTCATTCTATTCAGCCTTTTCTGTACCGCCATGGCGTTCTGGGCCCAACATTCGTTGTCTTTCTCCCTGGCATCCACGCTGTACAAAGGGCCATCTTTCACCAAATTCTCCTTATGCGCTTTTTGAAAATACCCGCCTTAGAAGCATCGGCGCATCGCTCCCTCCTCATCCTTCACGTAGCGGCCTTACATGAACGAATTTGAACAACCTTCTCTTTTCGATTCTGAAGTTTCCTCCAAGCATCCCGCCAAAGGAAGATCCAAAACAGAATCCAAGCCCTCCACCCCTCCCGAAAATGATACGTCCTTGGGGGAAGGGCCTATCCACCGGTTGATGGACAGTAATTTCCTTCAGTATGCTTCCTATGTGATCCGGGACCGGGCCATTCCCGATATTGAGGACGGGCTGAAACCTGTCCAGCGCCGCATTCTCTATTCTCTCCATCAGAACGACGACGGACGGTTCATTAAAGTGGCCAACATCGTGGGCTACACCATGCAGTTTCATCCCCACGGGGATGCCTCCATCGGCGATGCCTTGGTCACATTGGTCAATCGGGGCTATCTCATTGAAGGCCAAGGGAATTTCGGCAACATCCACACGGGCGATCCGGCTGCTGCGGCCCGCTATATCGAGTGCCGCTTGACGGATTTGGCTTCCACCCAGCTGTTCAACAACGATCTGACGGAATTCATCCCCTCCTATGATGGGAGGACAAAAGAGCCCGTGGCCCTGCCCGCCAAGCTCCCCTTATTGCTGTTGTTGGGCGCAGAAGGCATTGCCGTTGGTCTTTCCACTCGAGTCCTTCCTCATAACTTCGGGGAATTGCTCCAAGCCCAGATCGCTATTCTCCAGCGGAAGAAATTTGAATTGATCCCGGACTTTCCCCAGGGGGGACTACTGGATGTTCGGGAATATGATGAGGGCAGGGGCAAGGTCCGTCTCCGAGCCGTGCTGGACCAAAAGGATGAATCCACTTTGGTGGTCCGGGAGCTACCGTACGGCGTCACCACGGAAAGCCTAATTTCTTCTATTGAGGATGCCGTTAAAAAGGGGAAAATCAAAACCAAGGCGATCCGAGACTATACGGCAGGCCATGTGGAGATTGAAATCGCGCTGCCTGCGGATGCTTCCATCCCCAACACCATCCAATCCCTGTATGCCTTTACCCAGTGCGAAACCTCCATCTCCCTCCGGCCGATCGTCATCTGCGAAAAACGGCCCGTGGAGCTGTCCGTGCATGACATCCTGCGCCACAATACCAAGCGGCTGGTGGACCTGCTTCGTCGGGAGTTGCAGATCGAACGGAAAAAAATCGACGAAGCCCTCCATGCCGCCTCTCTGGTCCGCCTGTTCATTATCCACCGCATTTACAAACGGATTGAGGAATGCCCGACGGCGGCGGCGGTCCGGCAGGCCATTTTGGATGGGCTTTCGCCCTTCCGTGACCAGCTTCGCCGGGACATTACGGTTACGGATCTGGACATGCTGTTGGCGATCCCCATTAAACGGATCTCGCTGTACGACATCAACAAGTCACGCAAGGAGGAGGAGGACCTGCTGGCGGATTTTGACGCGGTGGAAAATAATCTCACGGACGTTACCGCCTATACCATTCGCTACCTGAAAACCTTGTATCGGGATTACTCGGACCTCCATCCCCGGAAAACCCGGATTCAGACGTTTGATGCCATTGAAATGCGTGAATTGACGGCCAAGGAACTGGCCATCTATCACGACGAGGGAAAGGGCTATATCGGCTATCGGGATGTAGATGGCGAGGCGCCCGTTTTCCACTGTTCTTCATACGACAAGCTCATTCTGGTCTGGAATGACTGCCGTTACCGCGTCATCCCGCCCCCTGAAAAACTGTTTGTGGACAAAAACTTGGTCTATGTCGCGGTGTACGACCGGGACAAGGTGATGACCCTCATTTATGAGGCGGACCAGATCACCCATATGAAACGCTTCACCTTCGGCGGCGTCATCCAGAACAAGGATTATGTCTGCACGCCGGAACCTGCCCGGCTTCTGTTTTTCTCGGATGTCAATCCGGAGACGCTTTACGTGAAGTATGCGCCACGCAAGGGACAGCAGATTCACCAGCAGGAATTTGCGCCGCGCAAGGTCACCATCCGGACGCCTAAAACGCACGGCATCCAGATGACCACCAAACGGATCGCCTCCATCAGTATGCAAAAGCCGCGAAACTGGGACAATAAAGCTGGCCCGAAAGGCGCTTTGCTACATTAGCCGCTCGACCGACGGCCCGGTACGTTCCTCCAGCGCTCCAGCCCCCAGCGAAGGCCGCAGAGCAAATCGGCCCCGGAGGTATGCCCGAAAGCCAAGATGTCTCGAAGACCGCCGATGGATGGCTGCCGAAGAAACAACTGAAGCCCCCGATGGACGCGGCCCTGCGCCGCCATATCCAGAAAGGCGTTGGAAATCGCATTTCCTCCCTTGGAGGCGTAATGCAACCGTTGAATTCCCCATTTCCGATGGATCCGCATGGCCAGGAGAAGGCCGCACAAAAAATCATCGCCGGAAGGCGTCAGGCCCGAACCGCTTCCACGAACCAAGGTTGCGCCGGAGCACCATTCTTCCCGAGCGAAATGGGCACAGGCCTGGAAAAACAACCGATCCCGGTTTTTCTGTGCCGGAGAGGAAGGTTGCATACAAGGCCGGTACAGGGAAATCAAGCTATCCGGCGGAGCTCCTTCCTCCAATGGGGTGGCCAGAAAATGAAGCAGTTTCGTCTGGGGGATGTCCTCCGGTTCGGGCATGGCGGACATATAGCGGCGAACCGTCGTCTTTCTGGGAATGAGGAGTTCTTCGCCGAACTGTTCCGGATGAGGGAGCACCACATTCAATGGGCCGTCGCCGATTTCCGGACGGACCACAAACAGAGGACGGCCTGTCGAATGAAACAACAATACGCTCCGCTCGAACCGGGCCTGCACCTGATAGCGGCCCGTCCGCACTCGGTCGCCGACAGACAGGGCAGCCGCTTCAAAAAGCGAAACCATCCGTGCGTTGGCTGTCGGCCGGAACCCTAGCGCACCATGATCCACCACACCACCACACTGATGAGGATCCGGTACCACCCAAAGGCTTCTAGGGTGTGGCGTGAAATCAACCGCATGAAGAAACGGATGGCCATGCGGGCCACGAGGAAGGACACCACCAAACCTACGGCATAGGGCCACACATCCGATGCTTGAAGCGAGGCGAACCCCTTGTATAGATCGTAGGCACCGGCCAGGACCAGAACGGGAACGGCGGCAAAAAAGGAATATTCCGCCGCCGTCTGCCGCCCCAAGCCCATCAGGCGGCCGCCCATGATGGTGGACATGGAACGGGAGGTTCCTGGAATCATGGCTAGGCACTGGAAGCACCCGATGCCCAAGGCTCGTTTCCAGCCGATGGAATCCACTCCCGCCTCCGCCCGTTTCGGCAACAGCCGTTCTAAGACAATCATTACCAGACCGCCGATGAACAAGGCCACGGCCACCGTTGTCGGCGAAAACAGGTATTCCTTGATGAAGCCATGCAGAAGCAGACCGAGGACCACGGCAGGGAGGGTGGTCAACCCCAACCAAAACCAGCCCGTCCATCCAGAAAACCCACGGTTGTCACGGAAATGCGTTAGGCGGAGGAAGCGCCGCCGATATTCCACCAGCACCGCCAGCATCGCGCCGGTTTGGATGACCACTTCAAAACTTTCGTGGAAATCATATCCCAACAGCCGCTCCAGCAGAATGAGGTGGCCGGTAGAGGAAACCGGCAGATATTCCGTCAGTCCCTCCACCACCCCCATCAGGGCAGCCTGCCAGCCAATCATCAACCATTCCATTCTACCGGCCTACAGTTCGATATGGAAAGCGATGCGCGCCTCGATTTCCGAGGAGATGGCCTTCACCAGTTCGTCGTTCACAGGACGGTTCACCTTCAGAATGGCCAAGGACTTGTGCCCCTTGGAATCATGCGGGTTGCGGACATCATCAATGTTGACGCCGGCAGAAGCTAGGCCGGCCGCAATCCGCCCCAACACGCCCGGCCGGTCCTTGTAGATGAAAACCACCCAGTTGCCTTCCGGCTCGAAATACAACTTGTCGAAATCGTTGATGCGAGCCACCAGCAGGTTCCCCTCCTCCACCGTTCCGCGGACACTGGCGCGCATGAGGTGCTCGGCATCCACATTCCCCGTCAAATCAATGGTGATGGAATTGGTATAGGCCTTGCTGTCGTCAATCGAACGATTGACATACTCCACGCCCATATCCGCCAGAAAGCCCAATGTTCGCTTATGGTCCATCCCTGTATCATATTCTCCGCTCAAGGCGGCGGTGACGGGTGTGAGCAGCCAGTCGGCAAACGGCTTCAACGATCCATAAAAACTGGTTTCCACCAATTTCAGGCGCGTATTCACGCCAAGTACGCGCCGACAGATGCGGGTGAGCACATTCGCCAGCCGGGCGAAAGCGGGATCCAATCCCGCTGGCACATTCCGGTTGACCACGGCGCTAGTGATGCCTTTGTCATCCAAATCAATCAGCTCGCGGGCGGCCAGCTCCGCCGCCTTCCGGTTGGCTTCCCGTGTGCTGGCGCCCAGATGCGGCAGCATCAGATCGGCAATGTCCGCCACGCTTTTGTCTCCCTCTGCATCCTTGGGATAGACATCATTCAAAAAATGAATCTGCGTTTCTTCTTTCACTGCGCGCAGATCCTCCTCGTTCAAAATACCGGCGCGGGCACAATTCACCAACGTGGCCCCGGTCTTCATGTTTTTGAGAAGGGTGCGGTTGACCATGCCGCGGGTTTCCTCATTTTCCGGCACGTGAAGCGTGATGTAATCCGCCTGATCGAACAACTCCGGCAGGCTCGTCAACTCAATGCCTAGGGTTTTCGCCTTTTCTTCGGAGGTGAAGGGATCATATCCCAGCACCCTCACCTCGAAGCCGCTCATCCGTTTGGCCACCAGCTGGCCAATATAGCCCAGCCCGACAATGCCGATGGTTTTACCGGTTAGTTCGGTGCCCATGAAACGGGATTTTTCCCACCGGCCGGCCCGGCAGGAAGCATCCGCCTCCACTAGGTGGCGGGCATCCGCCAGAATCATAGCAATCACTTCTTCCGCCACGGCATTGGAATTGGCGCCCGGCGTGTTCAGCACATCCACGCCTTTTTGCCGCGCATGCCGGATATCGATGGTGTTGTATCCCGCCCCCGCCCGGACAATCACCTTCAACGCCGGAGCGGAATCAATGATCTCGGCGGTGATTTTTTCACTCCGCACCAGAATGGCATGGGTGTCGGGATTGGCGCGCACCAACTCGGCGACATCGCTTTTCGGACACTGGAGCACGGTGTATCCGCCATGGGCCTCCAGCATCTCTTTGGCCACCGCATCCAAGGCGGTGGGAATCAATACTTTCTTCATCTCTTTTCCTTTCGTCGTTATGAATCAGAGTTGAATGGTGCGCACTTTACGCTTCCCGCCTTCCGCATGCAAGAAAACGTCCGTTTTTCATTGAATGGCCTTGGGTTACGTAAAACGTTTTCCCTATTCCGGCCCGCTTTCCCCTTGCCTTCCACGGTATGTTTTTGCATAATGACCTCCCGTATGACCTGTTCCTTCTTCATCCGCTTGGCTTCTACCGCCGTGTGCCTGAGTGTAGCCGGATGCGCCTCTCCTTTGGTGGTCTCCCCCACCCCGGTGTCCCAGGATGAACTGGATGCATTTTTAGCCGGTGGCCGCGATCCTCGATATGCGAGCATCACGGTGTATCAAGGTCCCGCTGGACCGCGTTTTGAATTTGCCAATCGGCTTCACCAAGACCGGGCGGCCCAGGTGAACATGATTTCTCCACGGACGCTTCCGCTTCCCGTTCTCCCGGCCAAAACCGCAGCCTTCACCCCCTTCAACCTCCTGTTGGATTCCTCCGCCCGGCAGTCCTGGCTGTTGTTCCGCTCCGTCAAGGCCATGGACTACCGTCCGTTTGCGCCCCCCATGGGGGAATATGCGGATCATGTCCTCTTCGATATCCCGGGCTATGCGGGAGTGGGCAACAAAATCATTCTGGATGCCCTGCATGTGGAATCCCCCATCTTCTACATCCCTCCCGCCAATGGCGGCCTGGGTCCCCTTGGCCGACTGGACCCTTCACCGGAGGCGGACGAAACAGAGCAAAAAGCGCGGGATGCCTTGCGCGCCAACCTTCACGCCGTGATGGGCGCCGCCCTGATGCGTTCTTTTGCCTATATCCGGATCGATTTTCCATCCCGGAGCGTGCGGTTTTCCACACACGGCACCTTCCGGCCTCCCGTGCCATCCGCCGTGGTGGCTTCCCTTCCCCTGCGAGAATGGCGGGAACGCCCCGCCGTGGAAGGTCTATTGGATGGAAAGCCCATCTTGCTGGTGGTGGATACAGCGGGGGATTTCCATCTGTCCGTTCCCGCTCCGGCAGCGTACTCCGGCGATCTCGCCTTGGGCGACCTGCACTTGGGACCAGTCCCGGTGCATTCCCATTCCCTGCTGGGCCTGCCGGAAAAATTCAGCGCACGCTTGGGGATCCGGGCGCTCACCGCTTATATCCTCACCCTCGACTACAAGCAGCAGCGCTTGTGGATTGAAGACCCCGCCTTAATGAAACCAAAGGCATCCAAGCCGACCAACGGCGAAGATGTTTCATCCCCCGAGATCCAATACAGAGGAATCACACGATGAATGCAACAACCGCCCAGCTCGAATGGAAAGCAAGCCATCGGCATCCGCCGGGATTCAAAGCCCGCCGCGGCCTAAACTGGTTTACCGTCGGTCTGCTTTACGCCATGTTCTATATGTGTCGCTACAACTTCCGTTTTGCCGGCCCCGGTATGCGCGAGGAATTCGGTTGGACCACTGGCGACATCGCCAACCTCGCCGCCTGGTTTTCCATCGCCTATGGAACCGGCCAATTGCTCAATGGGCTCTTCTGCGATCGCATCGGCGGCCGGGCCTCCATGTTGCTTGGCGCCATCGGGTCCATCCTCATCACGCTGGTCATCGGTTTTTCTCCCTGGACTTCCTCTTTCGTCGCCTTTGCCGTCATGTGGATGATCAACGGCTATATCCAGGCCGCCGGGACGCCGGGCATGGTGAAAATCAACGCCGCTTGGTTCAACAAAGAAGAACGCGGCCTCTTCGCCGGAATCTTCGGCTTCATGATCCAATCTGGCCAAGCCATGATCAGCATGCTGGCCCCCTGGATTCTCGCCGGATTCACCTTCCTGATGTTTGTGGTGGGTCCCGGCCAGTGGCGCATGCTCTTCTGCATTCCGCCCATCTTCCTCGGGCTGGTGGCCATCTGGTTCTATTTTGTCGCCGCGCAATCGCCGGACGAGGCGGGATATCCCGGCACCATTCATGACGATGTGGATAATTCCGCAGGCACCACCGTGCCTGTTGTT
>JAISGX010000079.1 GCA_031262805.1 Verrucomicrobiota bacterium
GGGGGCTGAACATGAAGGCAGCGCTTTGGGATTGGTTGCTTGTGGGCATGCTGGTGGCGAGCGCGGCCTGCTGGCTGTTTGTCCGGAGCCGCCGCCAGCTCCGCCGTTCGGGCTCCAAGTGTTCGCCGGCGGCCTGTGGCATGTCCTGCTCGGATTGCCCCTTTTCCAAGGATCGGCATGTTTTGCCTCCGGAAAAATAAGAGGTTCAGGAATTGATTTTTCGGGCGGGCGGTTGACAAATGAAACGCCATTTCATACAGTCCTGCTTCAGTGTTCAAGGCGGGATAGCTCAGTCGGTAGAGCGGAGGACTCATAAGCCTTAGGTCACCGGTTCGACCCCGGTTCCCGCCACCATTTTTATGCCTCCGGTCGGATGTCGGCTGGAGGTTTTTCGTTGGCCAAGAGGGGGGACTCCTAAAACACTTTGCGCGATCCAGGGAATATGATAGCAAGAGGGAATGGACAACCGTACCCTCAATAAATATACCTATATCGCCTTCTTGCTCATCCTAGTTTTCGGACTGGTGGCCTATTTGGTGCTCCTGTTTCTCAAAGGATAAAACGAGGCGTCGAGTTTTTCTCCGGCGCGTCGCTTTTCCCATCTGGAGGGGAGGAATTATTCTATCGGTTGGGTGCGGGCGGCGGCCGGTTCCGCCATTTGGATATAGGATTCCGTCTCCGTCACCGTCTGCCAGACGATCCGCTCTGCGGCCGTCTGGGGCAGGATGTCCTCCGCGTGGTTGTCGGTCAGACGGATGGCGATATTATCACTCAAATCCAGCGCCATGATTTCGGCATTCCAATGGTCCACATAGCTCACCCATGCGATGATTCCATTATTGATTTGCGGCTGGAGATCATCCCACGTGTTGCTGGTCAGCTTGATGGTGCGCCGGCCGTCAAAGTAATAAATTTCATAATCGCCGTCATCCAGTCCCTGCCAGACCGCCCGGCCGTTCCACAGGGAGGGGGCGCTGTTTTCCGTGGAACCTTCGCTCAATTTCCGAATGGTGCCATCCCGGTAATGGAAGATTTCTGCATTGATGGTGGGGTGCGCAATCCAGACCACCTCTCCATTTTGGACAACGGGATTGGTGTCATCAAATTGGTTCTGCGTGATCTGTCTGGTTTCGCCTGTGGTGAAATCATGCAGGTGGATTTCGTAGTCGGAGCCATCCCATGCCTGATATACCAGCTCATTTCCCTGGATGTAGGGGTTCAGGACATAGTAATAGTTCGTTGTGAGCTGGGTGATGGCGGCATCTCCGGGCTTCCAGGTCAGCATTTCATAGCCGTATGGCCAGCCCCGCGCACAGAGGAACGCCACGGCGGTTTCCGAGCGGACGGGCGCCAGAAACTGATGGGTGCCCGGCGTAATGCGTTTAATATCGCCATTTGGCTGGTACAGCAACACATCGTCTGCATTGCCGAGGTGGCGACGGTGTTTGACATTGTTCAAGGCGTTGGTGTCCAGCATTCCGGCAGAAGCTTCCTCAACGGCATTGGTCTCTTCGTCGGAATCGGAAAAACCGATATCCGCTCTTTTGAATAAGTCCGGATAATCGGATTCCAGCTCAAGCATGGTTTGGTCTTTTTGCGGATGGTGCAAAACAAACGGATGGCCGGCATCTTCCCCCAAGAATCGGCCAAGGAACACCACATGGTCCCCAAAAACGCGTGGGACGCCGCAATTTCCACTGATGTGTGGCTCGTGCTCCGTGATGTTTCGGGCCTGTCCGTTTTGCCAGATGTAGATGTTTCGTGCATTCTCCGCCAGTTTTCCCTCGCGGTTGGTTGTAATGCACTGCCAGGCCACCAAGCCGGAGTCTCCAATGGATGGATTGCGCGCATTTCCGTTTTCAGAAATCCGGGTGACCCTGAACTCCCGAGCTTCCACTGGAGAGGGAAGGAGGAAAAAAACCGTCAACAGGCCGAGGGAAAAATAATGGAATGGATGGCTCATCGGTTGCTTCAGGTGGGCAGGGGTTCGTTCGCAGAGGGGGAAGCTTGTTGCTCCCGCCGTTCCTGTTCTCGGGCTTCTTTCTCCGCTTGCAGGCGTGCGCGTTTTGCGGCGGCGGCAATGGAGCCAGGTGTGCGAATGCCTTCGTCTCCAAGCGGCCATTCCGGACCGTCTTGATGTTCCATGCTCCAATAGCCACTGGAAGGATTGGCCCTTTCCTGGAAAGCAAATTCCCATGGGAGGGTGCTGGAAAGGGAAAATGCCTTTTGGGCGGCGAGGTCGCGGCCGGCCCGCTCAATGGTCTTCAAAATCACGTTGTTTTGAAGCCGATCATATGCCACGCGTGCCACGACAAGGGGATAATCGGAGATGATTTCCAAGGAATCCAGCAGTTCCACATATTCTACGGCCCACCAGGTGTCATTCATTTTCCCCCACGGCATATCCTTGATGTAGCCGCCATAGTGATCATGGAAGGTCATCCTAGCCAGAGAGGCCATGTCGCGGAGGATGGTGGAAACCTGGGAGGACGAACGAACGTTCGGACTCATGCAGACCAATTCCGTTTCGCCGGCATCGCCGCTCATTTTTCCCTTGATCATGATGGCATCCAGACTGTTGCGGAGATTGGGCGGGACGACTTCCTTGGGCTCGGGGAAAACAACGGTGTAGTGAAGCGGCGCATCGGCAATTCGCTCCGCCAGCGGCATGATGCGGCCGTTCAACAGGTCGAACAAGAGCGCCATATGGGCTTCCGCCTTGTCCTGTTCGCAGAAGACAATGATATCGCGGCCCAATAGATTCATAATGGCATTGCCGGAGCTCCAAAGAGTGGGATTGAGCTTTTGGCTCATATGGCCGCTGGAGTGAAAGCCAAGGCGCTGGCTTTTGGGGTCCGGGAATCCGCCGATAACGTAAATGGCCGCATCTTCAATTTCCGATGCTCCCTCCGCCTGGCGGTAGGTGACGACCATGGCGGAAACCGATCCAAGTTTGAGGGTGGCATCTGTGGCCAATCCGAGGTCCACAACGGTTTTCAAGCGTTCGACCAATTCAGGATTGTTTCCAAAGAGAGAAAGCAAATAACTGTCGGAAAGGACATCATCCGCCGGCGCGCCTTCCACGGTTTCGCCAGATTCCAAGAGATAGCGCAAATGTTTGAACCCACCCGCCGCGGTCCGGTATAGGTTCACGCCCCGCCATGTCACGACTCCGCCGGCCACGAGAACGACGAATAAACAGAAAAACAAACTTCGTGCCAAAATTCTTCGCATGAGATACCCTATCTTCCTCAATCTGCAGGGATAGTGTACCGGACTTTACTACGTGCTTCAAGCGGGAAAAGCGCGAAAACGGGTGCATGAAAGCCATGCCATAGCGTCGGGCCCCACCGGGGGAATGCGGCGAACACCAACGGGGAGTTATGCCTGTCCATGACTGCGGCGGCTGGATGAAAGCAACCCGGCGGCATCACAAAAATTGGCTAGAAGGCTCCCCGGACACCACGGGAACCCTCCGTCGCCAGGTTTTGGCGTAGATTCCCGCCGATTCAGGGGCATCTGCGGAGGAAGCTATAAGTGAAAAGGTAATTTAGTGAGGGGTGAAGCGTTTTCGCATTGAGGACTTTCTGGATATGTCGTAGAGTGAACCTAGAATGTGTGGGAAATTTATGGTATTCCCACTGCCGTGAATGGACTGGCCGCTACGAGGAGTAGATGATGAAAACGAAGCTTGGATGGGGGCGCAGGATGGCAAAAGCATGGGTATGGGGGGTGTGTATGCTTTTCATCCCTTGCGCAGGGTTTGGCGAGGCCATCCTTCAATTTTTCAATGCCAGTTGGAATGAAATTGCTGAAAAAGTTCCCGAGTTGGCGGAGGCGGGTTATACCAGCATCTGGCTCCCGCCCCCGGCGAAGGCCACCGGCGGCTATTCGGTGGGATATGACCTGGTGGATCCGTTTGATTTGGGCGGCCGCGATCAACGTGGTTCGGTTTCCACACGGTATGGTACGGAGGCCGATCTGCACAATCTGGTGGAAACGTTGCACCGCTTCGGGATGCGGGTGTATTTCGACAACATCATGAACCACCGGGCCTATGATGTGCCGGGATATAATGAGAGCACGCCGGTGGATGTTTTTCCTGGAATGGTGGCGGAAGACTTTCATCTTCGTAAAACGTCGGATGGATTTTATCGAAAATGGGACAACACCCGGGATTGGCAGGATGCTTGGCAGGTCCTGCACCTCGGTCTTTCCGATCTGCTGGATATCGCGCACGAAACGCCAAACCAGAATTTCGGAGTGAACGAGGGAGATTGGCACGCCAAGCCGTCGATTGTGCGCCACCCGTTGAATCCGGAGTTTTACGACCGGATGCCGAACACCAATGCGCCGATGGATCGGTGGAATCCATGGGATTGGTCCGGCGACACCAATGCCAACCTCTATGTGGGATTCGGCAGGGGAAATGGTCTTACGGCGGAACTGATCGAGCGCTATCCGGATTTCTTCAAGGAGGATGTGGGCGCCTATTTGCTTCGCGCTGCGCGTTGGATGGTGGCTAACACCAAGGCGGACGGCCTCCGGCTGGATGCCGTCAAGCATGTGCCGGATTACTTTTTTGGTAAGATGGACGGCGAGGACAAGGATGCCAGCAACGAGGGGTATATCGGCAATATCCAGTGGCAGTTCAATATGACCCATGGCTACAGCGATTGGGGCAACCACCGCGATACGGTTTTCAACGAAAACGCCCCCCGGGATGATGCGTTGGTGTTTGGGGAGCATCTGGGCTCGCCGCCGGGATACGATGGATATATTGCGGCGGGGATGCGGCTGGTGGACAACGACCTCCGTAACCAGCTGAACTGGCGTTTCAGTGCGAAGGAGCTGACGGGGTATGATCACGCAGGGGCGGGTGGGTTTGCCCCCGGCGTGGGCATCATGCATGCGCAGAGTCATGACAATGACTATGTGGACCGCAAGGAGCTACATCATGCGTATTACTATCTGCGCGAGGGAATCGGGCTGCTCTACACGGACGGCAACACGCATGCGGCGACGTTGTCAGGTAGCGGCGGGGCCTTCCCCCGCTGGGCGGATACCGCCTTTTTGGGGCAGTGGGGCCAGACGCATATTCCCGAGTTGCTTTCCATCCACCAAAACTTTGCATGGGGGGGGCAGAATCCTGTATGGTCGGATGGCTCTTGCGTTGCATGGGAGCGCGGCGGAACGGGGGATTGGGCCTCCATGCTCGTGGTGTTCAATTCGGAATGGGAGACTTGGCGGACGATTCCAACATCGGGGACTTTCCCGGCGGTTGGCGGCGGTGCATACGGCACCGATGCCTACCTGTATAATTATGCCCGGACGTATACGCCCCATGTTCCGGGCGAAGGATGGCCGGCGGTGGATTACAGTTATGCGTCCGCCTTGACGAGCGTGGAAATACCCCCCAACAGCTATACGGTGTGGGGATATAAGAATCCGGACCCAAGCCGCTTGTGGCCGGGGGATGTCATGACGTTTTATGACGACGGGGAAATCGTGGACACCATTTTGGTGGACCGCAAGGACGGGCCGGATGGCGATCCTGCGTTTAATCCCCATGGCCTGCCGGATGAAGATGAAACGGATTATACCTATTCCATGCCGATTCCCCGGATCACCAAGGGAACCAATGTCACCTTCGGGGTCCGGCTGGATGGTTCCGCCGCAAACCTTCTGCTCCGCTTGGACGGAGGGATGGATTTGAACGGGCTGCAACATGAGGGGGGGGATTGGCGGGACCATCCACCGGCCCTGGCGGATGACCGTTATCTTGGGTTTGAGGAGTGCGTGCCGTTTTTCACGCAACGAATCTGGCCTGAAAAATTTGCAGCGGTGGATACCCTCAATTGTTGGCTGGGATCGGAGGGCGCAACGAGTTATCAGGTCAGGGTGGGAGAGGGCGAGGTCACCCACATCGCGGCGGCGGCGGAGAACGATTTTTCAGAGAACGAGCAGGCATTGGCTTGGGTGTATCACGACCCCGCCGGGATGACGGATTCCGTTGCGGCTCAGGTTGAGGGCATCCCATCGGCTTCCCGTGGCGAAGAGGACGGAAATGAGGGCTCACCTCCCGTCGCACGGGGGAGTATTTTTGGTTCCAGCGGCTATGTTTATATCGGGGAGGGGCCGGGGAATGCGGTTTGGTATTCCGCCAGCGACTTCAATGGCCGCTCCTTGGGAACGGTGGCTTCCCTGAAGGTGGGCGGTGAAATTTCCACGGACAAGGTATGGGATTCGAGTGCCTCCATGGGGTATGAAATCCGCCAAGGCGCCGCTGTGGTGGCGGGGCCTTCGGATGTGGCCATGGAATGGGCCGGGGAGTCCGGCAGTGGGGATAAGTGGCAGGTTCCGGCGGGTGTGGAGCTGGCCACCGGCTTGGCGGACGGCGCCTATACCCTCCACATCTGGTTCCGGTGGAGGGAGGGGGGAAGCGTCGAGCATTATGACAGCAATGGCGGCGCCAATTATGTGGCGAGCTTTGTGGTCGGAGAAGGCGGAGAGGATCCGGAGCCTCCCACGCCGGGCATCCTCACCAACCAGTTCATTGTGACGTCCTCATCCATCGTTATCTGGGCGAAAATGCCCAAACGCACAGGCACGGCAACCTGGCTCTATTTCACCGAGGATGGCATGCAATGGCCGGAAGGGGCCGGAGGATATCCCGCCAATCCGGCCACCCGGGTGGTGCGGGGCGCCTGGCAGCAAACCGGGGCGGATGGGGACAGCGATTGGTGGATGTTCGAAATTCCACGGCCGTTGGATGGAACCCTCCTTCGCTACAAGATCGGCGCCGCCCGCCGCCAGGGAACAGCGGCCGGCTGGGATCCGGTTTGGCCGGGAAGTGCGCATGATATTTACCGCAAACAGATCATGCTGACGCAATGGATGGCGACAAATCAAAATTTGAAGACCAAGTCCTACCACACGCATAACGACTATAACAGCTGGACGACCAACGGGCTTTTGGACGGCTTCCATTTCTTGAGCGCCCGCGCCTTTTTGAAGCGGGAAAACGGCGCTCCAATCTATAACACCTTCCGGCAGACCTTCTATCTGGACACGGAAACCCCAAGGGGGTATCTCCAATATCCGGCCGCCGCAGAAACCCAGATGGACGGCAGTGAATACGGCCTGATCGTGCGGACGGATCCCACGGTGCGCGAAGTGTGGTATCACATCACCGACACCAGCACGGCCAATGACGGGCCGGGGAACGGGTTGGATACCAACGGGGTGGTGACCTGGGCCAAGGCCTCCCTGGTGACGGCGTGGAATCAGGACATGGCGGAAGACACGGCGTTTCCAAAGGTGTGGCGGTTTGTCTATTCCCGGATTCCTCCCACGGGAACGGCCACCCTCCGCATTCGCCTGCGCGAATGGTCCAGCGGCTCGCCCACCAACTGGTCCGCCAGCAATCCGGCGGCGGATGATGCGCTGGCGGGCCACTATACGGAAATCACTAAAGTGGTTCAGACGCGGGGGGATGCGGAGAATTTCTATTTTGATTGGCCCACGGATGACGGTGCGATGGTGGAGGCCGGCTGGCGGTTGCGCCTCAAATATACCTCCCGCATGGTCAGCGGACTAAGCAATGAGGAAATCTTCGACAAGATGCGCGTATATGTGAATGTCACGGCCAACGGTTCCACGAACCGTGGCGATCTCGTGAGCGCGGACACCTTGAACTTCGAGAATGAGTTGGATTGGGGCTCCGGTGGAGAAGGGGAGAATTTGCTGAGTTTCGAAATGCCGAATGTGTACAACGGGCAAAACAATTGGTTGTACGGTATTCGTGTGGAATTCGACAACAGCAACTCATACGGAACCTTCTCCAAGGCCGCCACCCGGCTGGTGCAGCACCGCGGCCCGTTGCTCCCCACCTTGATCATTTCCACCCCTCCCGAAACGGACAGCGACGGCGCCAAATACATCATCCAGATGAAGGATCTGCCACCGGACGAAATTGCCGCCGACCCCACACTCCGGCAGACCCCCATCGTGGTGTTGACAGATGATTCCGCCACCAACTTGGTCCTTCGGTTCACCAGCCCGGCCGGTTATGAAGGGGATGTGGTGTTGCAATCCGTCACCACCAATGGGAACAAGCTGTCGTGGACCTATACTTGGACGGTGGCTCGCGCCGGGGCATATCGGTTTGAAGCCACTGTGTGGGCGGATACGGCGGGAACGGAATTGAGCGTTTCCTCGAATGTCGTGGCCCGCAATGCCACGGTTCAATTCCGCCAGCTTGTGCCAACGGATGACGCCGCCAATCTGGACTGGGACGATGACGGCATAGCCAACGCCTCTGAGGAAAATACCTATGCGTTGCCGGCCAGCAACGATGAGCTTTGGACGCAGGAGGAAGTGTTCCGCCATCACGCTCATGGCAAAACACGCTCCAACTCGCCGGATACCGATGGAGATGGTCTGCCGGATGGGCTGGAATTGGGTTTCCGCCGTCCCATGGACGGGGTCGACACCGATGCCGAAGCGGACACCAATGGAGACGGGTGGCCCAATTTCATGCCGGATCTGGATCCTCCTTTCTATAATACGACGGACAACATCGGGAAGGTCCCCGGTGTGGATGCCTACGGGACCGGTGCGGACCGGACCAAACTGGTCCGCGGAAGCGTGAGTGATCCCAACAACACGGATCATGATTATGACGGCCTCCCCGACGCCTTGGAAGATGCCAATCGAAATGGCTGGGTGGATGGCGATGGGAAACCGATTCCGCCGGATTGGGATCCTTGGCTGGAACGGGCGTGGCCGAATGGCCGGATGACTACCGGCGAAACATGGGAGGAGACTTCTCCGAATGTGGCGGACAGCGATGGGGACGGCCAGAGTGATGGGTATGGAGAGGATCTCAATTTGAATGGCCGGACGGACATGTTCCTGGTGCCATATGAAGGGGCGCCGAAAAGCGAATGGATCGAGCTTCTTCTCAGCGAGTCCCAGAATGCCGTTTTCCGCGCCGGTAGTTCCTCCAATTTATATTCCCGCTCGGTCCATTATGCCGAGCTGTTCATGGCCTATTCCGTTGATGAGGAGGTGTTCGCTCCCACCGCCCAAGGTCCGGGTTCCCGGCAGACGAACGGCTGGCCGCGCCTGGTGATGGTCGAAACCGACCCCTTGAATGCGGATTCCGACGGAGACGGTCTTCCTGACGGCTGGGAAGTTCGCTACGGCTTGGACCCGTTGGACAACGGCATTTATGGCTTCCGTACCGGCGGCCCCGGAAATCCGCAGATGGGGGCGGATGGAAATCCAGATGGCGATACCTACCTGGATGCCGCCGGGCAAGAAAAGCCATATACCAATCTGCTAGAATATCAAAACGGGACCAACCCGACTGTGAATGATTCGGTGAAGAACCCCGGCGGAGAAGGGCAAATCACCATCGGCCAGGGACATGAACTCGGCAGCATCAACGGAGCGGCATACCATACGGAATTCACGGAATGGACGTTGGATGACCTGCTGGCCTTGGACGATTATAATCAGGGCGGCAATTCATCGGACATCTACCGCTACAACGAGTTTGACAGCTCTCGCGACATGGTGACGTTTTATTTCCGCGATGGCGGCAGCAGTGCGGCCGGCGGAGACGACAAGCTCTATTTTCGCGTGGATTTCGATGATCTGAAAGCCTATGCCGAAGGGGAGCATTTGAACATCTACGTGGCCATCAATTTCGGTAATTACGGGGTGGGGGAACTGAATTTTCCCGACGAGGTGGATGCCGGCTCCTATATGCGCTGGAATGCCTGTGTGGGCGTCTATGACAGTGCCAACGGCGTGCTCTACGTGGATCAAAACCCAAGCCTCAGCACGGATACCATCGGCGGTGATTTGCAGGCTGCCGGCGTTGTGGCCGTCCCCGGAGGATACTTTGGAGCCTACTTTAATTCCGAACTGGATGCCGTGGCTTTTGCCGTAGACCGGCGCGCGTTGCTGAATGCGGGATGGACAGGCGATCCCGATGCCCTCCTCTTCCAAGTCTATACCACGCGTGACCACACCGGCAACAGCGGCGGCGAAGGTGGGGGGGCGAATCCCGGCGACAATGGCGGCCGCAATGATTTTGCAGACACCATCGGCGATGACTGGCTGACATCGGACTATTACGCCGATCAGGATTACATTAGCCGCAACAGCTATTACCGCTATTGCATCGGTCGGGATGCCGACAAGCCCTATACCTTCAACCACCTCGGCCGCCATGCCAAGGTGGCCTTGCTGATGCACGGCAATCAAGCCGTGGAACCCGGCTCCACCATCCAGAACATCGTGAACAATGGCGAAGGCGCGGGCTATCAGCGGCCGATCAAAATCCACAACATCTATTCCAATGCCCCGCTCAACTTGCACATCACGCCGACGCTGGCCATGGCGTTGGAATGGGCTGAGGTCGGCACTTCCAACATCTGGTTCTCAGGCCCGGCACTGAATCAGGAAATCCGCAACGGCATCTCCAATGGAACATTTCGCTTGTTGGCCAGCACCTATTCGGACCATATCCTTCGATATTTCGATCAGGAATATAATCTCGCCAACACCCGGCTGGCACAGGACATCCTCAATGGCCTCTATGGAGGAACCCCGTCGAATCCCGTGGTGTCCACAAATGTGTTCTGGGCGCCGGAACGCGTATTGGATCTCGATTCCCTCAAAAAGGTTCACGCCATGGGATATCAGGCAACCATTCTGGACCAAAACACGCATCTGTTCCATTGGTATGGCCGGGGGGAATCCCTCGGCAACAATGCCTATAAACTCAACCGGTTGTGGCTGGAATCGCCGGGCGGGAATTGGCCGTCGATCAAGGCCTTCGTCATCGCCAATGCCGCCGACAGCTTCCGCTATGTAAACACAGACAGCGGATTGCCACGGGATCTCCGCCGCCTGTTCAACCGGCGGGCGCGCTCCGGCGGTGACCAGGTGTCCACCATCTTCTATATGTGGGAGGAGCTGGCCCAGAGCAATATGGCCGATGCCTATGATAAAAACCTGCGCTGGATGGCCAACCATCCGTGGATTCAACTGGTGGCGCTGGATGACGTGCTGGATGGGGAGACGGTGGACCACGATGTGACATCCGCGCAGTCCCTTCAGGCGCATGATTGGATCCAACATGCCAGCAACGAAAACTATGACAATTGGTATGATGGAAGCCCTCGGCACGAAGGATTGGCGCCGAAAATGTTTGAAATCCGCCCGGGCACAAATATGCCGTTGCCGTATGGCTCCATGACCAATGGCGTGTTGTCCAACACCTGGCGAATGGTCCGCAGCATTGTGCATCCGGATGTCCGGCGCCTGGCCCAGCAGACCCTGTTTGCCTCCACCTTTGAAATCGCCTTCCATCAGGAAGCCAACAACAACCTGGAGCGTTGGAGCTACGGAAAATACATCTATCCCGCCACCGACTGGGTGGGGCTGCAAGGCTTCGCATGGAGGGCGCAGGGGCAGACCCGTCGCGCCGCCGTGTACGCCGCCGTGGATGATTGGGCGGGTCGGATCTTGTCCGATGTCGAGGTGGTGGAAGCCGATCTCGATTTGGATGGCGAGAATGAGTACATCCTTCGCAACAACCGGGTCATGGCGCTGTTTGAACGTAGCGGCGGCCGGATGATCGGCGCCTGGTTGAAGAATGGAACGAATGTCTACCAAATGATCGGCAATTTTGTATCCATGCCGGATTCGGGATCGGAAGAAGAAGGCGCCGCCAATGTAACGGAAGACGGCCGCGTGGCGGCCCTCCGGAGCTCCGCCTTAAAGGATTGGTGGGATGGAACAACCAACCAAGTGAATGCGCTGTATGCCGCAACGCCGGGAAGCCGCTCCATCACCTTTGACCACAACGGCGTGAGCAAGAGCATCCGCCTGGACCTCGCCGCGACCAACACTTTTGTTGTGGAATACGCCATGCAGGGGAAAACCCTGTATGTCCGCAATGGCCTCTCCCCAGATCTGGACACCCTGCTTCAGACAGGGCAGAAAAACCTGCTGGAGGAAAATGAAAGTGCTTCCGGCCTGCATGTGAAGACCGTGCGCCCAGGCTCCGGAATGGAAGTGGGCATTGCGCTGCAGGTTTCAACCGGCACCCTCAAGCAAGCGGCCACAGACCAAACGGGCGATGGTTCGGGCTTCAACACGGTGAAAATGAGGAATCAGGCCCAGACCCGCCAGGTGGAACTGGTGGGAACCAATGCCCTAGCCTTCCAGTTGTCCTTCACCGCCCAGCAGTATGATCCGCCGACGCTGACATTCCAACCGCCGGGGCCGTACATCCTGCCGGTGGGATCGACCGGCACCTTTACCGTTGCGGCAACTGACCAATTCGGTGCGGCCCTTCCGATTGCCGTGGAAGGGTTGCCATTGGGCTCCACCTTTGATGACGCCAGCGGTATATTCCGCTGGGCGGTAACCAATCTCAGCCGCGGCGGACGGGTGTCCGATTCCACCTTTTCCATCACCTTCAGCGCGACGGACGGCTCGCTTCCGGTGTCCGATACCGCGGAGATCCTAGTGCCGTGGGATGAAAATGGCAACGATATGGGGGACGACTGGGAATTCATCAGTTTCGCCGGAGATATGTCCCAGCGTCCGGAAGCCGACTATGATGAAGATGGCTTTGCCAACCATTCCGAGTGGGTGGCCGGCACCGATCCTACATCCCCTGGCGACTATATCGGCTGGGAAAGTTTGTATATGGCGGAAGACGGGGATAGCCAGATTTTGAATTTCCTTAGTGTGCGCGGACGGACCTACCGCATTGAAATCAGCGATGCCAATGAAATCGTGACCAACCATTGGTGGCAGGTGGATGTGGTGGTGGCCACCAGCAATCGAACGCAATGGGTGGATACGAATTATCCGGCGGCGAACAGCAACCGAATGTACCGCATTGTTGTTCCCCGGATGTAATCGGGGCAAGCCGTTTACCCATACGAATGTGCCGCTGAAAAAGCGGTCCACATGCGGAGATGGAATCCAATCCTGCCCACTGGAGCATGTAGGGGGGAGGGCGGACGATTCCATTTCCCGGATGCCGTAAAGGAAGAAAAAGAGAATATGCAGGAACCCATCATTCAAGTTGCCGGCGTCATGGACGCTCTGGAGGCCGACCTTCTCATGGAAGCCGGTGTCCGTTATCTGGGGTTTCCCTTGAGGTTGACCGTGAACAAGGAGGATTTGACCGAAATGGAAGCCGCCCAGTTGATCCATTCCCTTCCGGATGAAGTGAATGGGGTGCTCATCACCTATTTGTCCACCGCTACGGAAACATTGGATTTCTGCCGGGAATTGGGAGTCCGTGTGGTACAATTGCATGGCCCCATTCCCACAGAGGAATTGGCCGACATCAAACGCCGGAATTCCCGCTTGCAGGTGTTCAAAAGTCTCGTGGTGCGGGAAGGAAACGAGGAAGACCTACGCCGCTTGGTGGAAGAAACGGCCCCATGGGTGGATGCCTATATCACCGATACCTTCAATCCCACCACAGGGCAGGAAGGCGCCACCGGTTTGACGCACGATTGGTCCATCAGCCGCCGTTTGGTGGAATGGTCCCCACGGCCCGTCATTTTGGCCGGTGGGCTCACGGCGGAGAATGTGGCCGAAGCCATCCGCATCGTTCGTCCTGCCGGGGTGGATGCGCATACCGGCGTGGAAGGGCCAGATGGCCGGAAGGAAGCGACAAAAGTTCAAAACTTTGTCGCATCGGCACGGGCCGCCTTTGCGGCCATCCACACATAGAAAGCACCGATCCTACATAGGAGGTCTAGTTTGGAGAGGAAATCGTGGGGGGAAGGAGGCAAAAAATCCTTCGTTTGCATTCCTCTTCCTTCGGATTCATTTCATCAGGACCCAATGCCGTTGGAAATGAGGTGCAGGAAGCAACGAGTCCAGCGAAATAATTCGATGTCCCGAAGACGCCGCAGAATCAAACAGAACAGGCCCACGAATCTCCCAAGGGATGGAAAATGGCGGTATATGGGTGCGTGGTATTTTGAGGTGGTCAAATTCGGGCTCATATGGTGGAATAAGTAAAACGTTTTATCCGGGTGTCAGCATGCCACGTCGCGAAGATATATCCAAAATTTTGTTGATCGGGGCTGGGCCGATTGTCATCGGCCAGGCCTGTGAATTTGATTATTCCGGTGCCCAGGCCTGTAAATCGTTGCGGGAGGAAGGCTATGAGGTGGTGCTGGTCAACAGCAATCCCGCCACCATCATGACCGACCCCGGATTTGCCGAACGCACCTATATTGAGCCGCTGACGGTGGAAGCCCTCACAGCCATCATCCGACGGGAACGCCCAGACGCTTTGTTGCCGACCATGGGAGGACAGACCGCGCTTAATCTGGCTGTCGAGCTGGATGCCGCCGGCATATTGGATCGTTATCGGGTGGGGTTGATTGGCGCCACCACCGAGGTCATTCGCCGGGCCGAAGATCGTGGACTCTTTAAGAAAGCCATGGAGGAAATCCATCTGGAGATGCCGAAATCGGCATCCGCCCATTGTATGCAAGACGCATGGGCCATTCGGGAGCAGATCGATTCTTGGCCCGTCATCATCCGTCCAGGCTTCACCATGGGTGGGGCCGGTGGGGGAATTGCCCGCACACCGGAGGAGTTCGAAGCCATCTGTGCCAATGGCCTCGCCCTGAGCCCCGTCAACGAAGTCCTGATCGAAGAATCCGTTCTCGGGTGGAAGGAATTTGAAATGGAAGTCATGCGGGATCGGAAGGGCAATGCCTGCATTGTGTGCTCCATTGAAAACCTAGATCCGATGGGCGTACACACCGGCGACAGCGTCACCGTCGCCCCTGCCCAGACCCTGACCGATCGTGAATACCAGCGTCTGCGCGATGCCAGCCTGGCCGTCATGCGTGTGATTGGCGTGGAAACCGGTGGGGCGAATGTCCAGTTCGCCATGAATCCGCATGACGGGCGCTTGGTGGTGATCGAGATGAATCCGCGCGTAAGCCGCAGTAGTGCCCTGGCATCCAAGGCCACTGGTTTTCCCATCGCCAAAATCGCCGCCAAGCTCGCCGTTGGGTATACTCTGGATGAGTTGCCCAACGATATCACGAAATCTACGCCCGCTTGTTTTGAACCCTCTCTGGACTATGTGGTCGTCAAGGTTCCCCGGTTTGCCTTTGAGAAATTTCAGGGCGCGGATGACACATTGACGACGCAGATGAAATCCGTTGGCGAAACCATGGCCATGGGGCGAACCTTCAAGCAAGCTCTGCAAAAAGCCTTCCGCTCGTTGGAAATCGGCCGTCCCGGCCTGTCGGGGCGGCCGGATGTCGAAGGGCGCATGACCGACGAGGAAGTGGCCCGTGCGGTTGCGCGGCCCTCGCCCATGCGCTGGTTCCATGTCCGGGAAGCCTTGGCTCGGGGGCGCCCGGTGAAGGCGCTCGCCCAAGCGACCGCCATTGATCCCTGGTTTCTCCGGCAAATGGCCGAGCTGGTTGCATTTGAAGCTGAAATTCGTTCCATCGGCTCTTTGGCGGCCCTGGAAAAAAGCCCCCCTCTGTTTGCCCAGGCCAAGGAATTCGGATTTTCCGATAAACAGCTCGCACAGGCACTAGGGGAAAGCGAAGCCCATGTTCGGGAAGCCCGCGAGCGGTTGGGCCTGTTGCCTCAATATAGCATGGTGGATACCTGCGCCGCGGAATTCGATTCCGCCACGCCCTATTTTTATTCCTCCTACGGCGGTGAAGCCAGTGAAGTAGCCGGAGAAGGCCGCAAGAAGAAAATCATGATTCTCGGCGGTGGCCCGAACCGGATCGGCCAAGGTATCGAATTCGATTATTGCTGTGTTCATGCCTGCCGGTCTTTGAGGGAAGCCGGCATGGAGACCGTAATGGTCAACAGCAATCCGGAGACCGTCTCCACGGATTATGACACCAGCGACCGCCTGTATTTTGAACCCGTCACCCTGGAAGATGTAGTCGCCATTTACCGCCGGGAAGGCTGCCACGCTGCCATCGTACAGTTCGGAGGCCAGATCCCCTTGAACCTCGCCATGGAGTTGGAGCAAGCCGGGGTGAACATCATCGGTACCCGTCCGGAGGATATTGAAAAAGCGGAAGATCGCGAGTTTTTCAAACAACTGGCGGAACAGATCGGCGTGAAGCAGCCCGCCAACGGAACCGCTTCGAATATGGGGGATGCCTTGGCGTTGGCCCGACGGATTGGTTTTCCCGTACTCGTGCGGCCCTCGTTTGTGTTGGGCGGGCGGGCCATGGCCATTGTCTATACCGAGGAATTCTTTGAGCAATTCTGTAGCGAAGCCTTTTCCGTGTCCGAAGGGCGTCCCGTCCTGATCGATCAATTTTTGGAAGATGCGGTGGAAGTGGATGTCGATTGCATTGCAGACGGGCAACTCCAGGTCATTGGTGCGGTGATGGAGCATATTGAAAAAGCCGGCATTCACAGTGGAGACAGCGCCTGTATCATTCCCCCGCGGAGCTTGTCTGCGGCCGTGCTGGAGCGTATCCGGTCGCATACGGTGGACTTGGCCCGCGTATTGAATGTCCGGGGATTGATGAATGTGCAATATGCCGTACAGAACGAAGATGTCTACGTCCTGGAAGCCAATCCCCGGGCTTCCCGGACCATCCCCTTCGTCAGCAAGGCCACTGGCATCCCCTTGGCCGGCTTGGCCGCACGCGTCATGGCCGGGGAAACACTCGCCTCCTTGGGCTTCACCAAGGAAGTCGTTATGCACCATGTTGCCATCAAGGAAGCTGTTCTGCCCTTTGCCCGCTTCCCCGGTTGTCACATGCTGCTGACGCCCGAAATGCATTCCACCGGCGAGGTCATGGGCATCGATCTGGATCCCGGCATGGCCTTCGTCAAAAGCCAGCAGGCCGCCGGAAACCCCTTGCCGCACGGCGGCGGGGTCTTTGTTAGCGTCTCCGGCGAGCGCCCAGCAGACCGGACGGAACTGGTCGAATGCGCTAGGGAATTGGTAGAATTGGGTTATCGGATTTTTTCCACCTGTGGAACCGCCACCTTCCTGCGCGAAGTCGGCATCCCCGCCCAGGCCGCTTTTGCCATTTCGGAAGGTCGGCCCCATGTACTGGATTTGGTGAAGGAGGGAAGCATCGGATGGATCGTCAATGTACCTTCCGGCTGTCGCCCACAGCTGGATGAAGTCACCATGCGCACGGAAGCCATTCGTCGGGGCATTCCCATCACCACAACTCTTCGCGGCCTTCGCGCCGCGTTGGAAGGCCTGCACACTCTTCAGCGGCATCCTGAATTGGAAGTTATGTCCCTGCAGGAATACAACCGGGATACGGCACGCAAAGGAGCCGGGTGCACATGAAAACGCAAACTGTGCACGGAGCCCGGCAACGGGAGAAAAAAGCCTTTTTAGCTTTGGCGGACGCAACAATTTTCCGGGGCTGGTCCTGCGGTGCCCCGGTCGATCGTCTGGGAGAAGTCGTGTTCAATACCGGCATGACCGGCTATCAGGAAATTCTCACCGATCCTTCCTATGCCGGTCAATTTATTGCCTTCACGGCGCCGGAAATGGGCAATACCGGCTTCAACCGAGAAGACATGGAATCCAACGCCTTGCAGGCATCGGGCCTGCTTCTGCGTGAAATGAATCCGCCCTCCAATTGGCGTTCGGAAGAATCGCTCGAAACGGCACTGTTGCGGTGGAACACACCTGCCATAGCCGGTGTGGACACACGCGCACTGACCCTCAAGCTACGTGACGGCGGAACGCAAAAAGGCTTTTTATGCACCACCGGGACGATGCCCGAAGCCGAAGCCGTGGAGCAGGCCCGCGCATGGGTGGGCCTGGATGGGCAGGACTATGCCTCCATCGTAACCACCAAATGCCCCTATGAATGGCAAAGGCAGAATGCGGGCGTTGTCTCCCATCCCCTCGTGGCGGTGTTGGATTATGGCGTGAAATTTAATACGCTCCGCCAGTTGTCGGCCCATGGGTTCCATGTGCAGGTGTTTCCCGCCCGCACCACCGCAGAAGATGTGCTGCAGCTTCATCCGGCCGGCGTGTTGCTCTCCAATGGCCCCGCGGATCCCGCCGCCTTGGGATATGCCGTGAAGACCGTGCAGAAATTACTGGGCCGAGTGCCTTTGATGGGCATTTGCTTGGGGCATCAACTCTTGGCCCTTGCTTTGGGTGGACGCACCCGGCGGTTGAAATTCGGCCACCATGGTTGCAACCATCCCGTGCAGGATTTGCGGACCGGCATGGTGGAAATCACCTCACAAAACCACAACTATGTGGTGGAGGCGGATTCCTTGGACCCAACCTTGGCCGAAATTACACACATCAGTTTGAATGACCGGACGGTGGAAGGGTTGGCCTGCAAAGCATTCCCCGCCTTCTCGTTGCAGTACCATCCCGAAGCCGCTCCCGGCCCCCACGACGCCATGCCAGCTTTTGAGCGCTTCACGCGTATGCTGTAGACCTCCGTTTTCTTTATTTCGGCCTTGGTTTCCCATCCTTCGCGAATTGGGATGAAGGCGGAAGGAATGAAAATATGGATTAGCGCGCTTCACGATATAGATGCCGTAATGCGGTGCGAAAGAAACCAACCCCAAACGTCTTCGAGGGAGACCCCTCAAATGCTCGCGTTGTAATGCATGCGGAGATTGTCCATCACAACTAGGTCTCCGGCCGGATCCAGACGGGGGGCGGTTGCTCAAGCCATGTTTACGCCGCCACCGTGCGGCAAGGGGTTTTCGGCGGGGGAGGCGCTTGCCGGGAAAAGAAAAGGGGCGGATGGACAAATGCCACCGTGGCGGGAGAGCCGCACTTCTAGATTGAGTTTACGCCAAACATACCGAGCGGTTCGTGAAAGGCTCGCCGAAGGCCTATGCCGTGCCACAGGACGTGTGGATCAACAACCAGCAAGACCTGTCGTCCGCCGGATAGAACAGTGTCTCATTGGCATTGACAACTAGCGTGTGTGGAAAAATGGATCCTTCTTATTTTTCCGCCAGAGCCTTCAGTGCGTCTAAAGCCATCTTAACTAAATCCAATGCCGTTCCACTTGTTTTTCGATCAGTTTTCAAACCGTTTTCAGGCATTTTTCCAAATAGTTTTTGAGTTAGTTCAATTTTGAGTTTAATTCTTTCTGTCTCAGGCAAGTCTTGTAGATATGGTGCAATCGCAGCGAGTTCCAGTTCCATCTTCCGATCTGATCGCTCAAACCTTTCATGTCGCTCTCCTTGTAGAGCTGCATAGGCGGCCAAAACACCAAATGAGACAGCAACAAACACTCTTACAAGCGATAGTTCCAGAGTAATGGCGTCGGGATGCAGAATTGATGAACGAAACGCATAGACTGCGAAAAGAACAAGGCTTATCAGGCACATTGACGCGAAGATTTTCCACGCCATTGATGCACGCCCATGCTTGTTTGCCTGCATTTGAAATCCACCGACAAAACCAGAGAGGGTTATTGTACCTGTAATCTTTTCGGCTTGTTCGCGGAATGTTGATATCTCTTCCAACAATGCGCCTGCTTTGGTGTTGAATTTTTGGGTTAGGTTCGCTATCTGCTCTTTATCCTCAGCGTCCAGCTTCTCTAATCTCGCTTTCTGTTCCTTTATGGATTCCTTCCATTCGTTTTGCCGATCATTGACCCATGATTGAAATGCACTGTTTCTCTCCACCTCTGCCTGACTTGTAGCCTTATTACGGGTCTGTAATTCAGCATCATATTTCCTCCGAAATTCTGACAATAAACTATCAACTTGCTCCTGCTCCTCTTCAATTGTGGATGCCAGTTGCGTCGCCTTTTGAGTGATAGACTTATAATGTTCTTTAATTTGCCGCCGTTCCTCATCGAATGAATGCATGTATTGGCCGACGGATCGTCGGAAGTGGCTCACAGCAGACTTAATGCGCGCAACATCATCCACAGTTCTAGGCACAGGGATACTTGCCATATAGATAAGAAGGTTTTCGATATTGGAATGGGCATTGGAAATACGCCATGGATTTTTGTCGTGATTATAAGCCTGTAGTTCGGCTACAAGCTTTGTCATTGATCCATTAATATGGTTTAGAGAAGCAATGGAAATTAATGCCGGGTCCGTTTCCTTGAGACGCGCCTCTAAATCGCGATTAACAATTACGATGCGCTCAAATTGTGCAAACTGTTCAAGAGGAACAGCAGAAGCGTCAAGTTGTGTGTTTTCAAGAAGCGACCGTGCACGACCTAATGTTTCAAATAAAGCATGTCCAGATATTTGCTGTTCCCATTGGCTCATTGTGCGTCCTCCTACATGCTATTCACATTTTACTTAAGCCGATTTTTAGTGGGTCTGACTTCGTAAAGTGCGGAGTCTTCCATTACAAGCCGCGGGGATTCGGGGTTAACTCGCTCGAATAGCAGTTTGGTTGCAAGGAAAAGATCCTCATTTTCCGCCTTAAGTTGTCGTGCGGCTATCCGACAGTAATCGGGATCGATGTCCACCCCAATGCTGTTGCGACCCGCCCGTAGCGCGGCTACCATAGTGGTTCCCGATCCACAAAAGGGGTCAAGTACGGTGTCGCCCGTGAAGGAAAACATGCGGACCAATCGGTTTGCTAATTCAAGAGGGTATGGGGCTGGGTGTTGCTTGGTAGAGGCACCGGTGATATTCCATATCTGCTGGAACCAGCGATCAAAATCTTTCTTAGCAATGCGGCTTTCATCTTTCTGCGCGATAGTTGGCTGTCGATAGCCACCCGGCTTTCTTTGCATTAGAATGAATTCTAGGTCACTTTTAATTATGGCGTTCGGCTCGTATGGCTTGCCTAAGAACTTCGATCCGTTGGAAACCTCATAGGAGGCATTAGAAATTTTATGCCATATGATGGGATTTAAATTATCAAAACCGATCCTTCGGCAGATTACGCAAATATCGGCATGAAGGGGAAAGACCAAGTGACGCCCGAAATTGCGCCGAGCGACGCAAACATCACCTACGACGCAAACAAGGCGTCCACCGGGTACCAAAACGCGATAAACATGCGACCAGACTTTTTCCAATTCCAGAAGGAATGCTTCGTAGTCTTGGATATGGCCAAGTTGGGCGGGGTGTTCGTTGTATCTCTTTAGGTTCCAGTACGGGGGGGAGGTTACAACTAGATGAACGGACCCGTCCGGTAGGAACGAAAGATCGCGCGAGTCGCCATTGATTAGCTTGTGAATAGTTGCATCCATGTTGTTACACGAAAGCAGACAAGTGGCCTACCAAGACCTTGGCGAATCGCTCAATGGAGAGGTCTTGTGCTGGCGTTGTAAAATCGCCCAAGTTGCCGTCTGTAGATGCTGAGGTTATAAATGCGGCGGCAGAATACTGGCGCTCCAAGACCAACTTGCGGCAAAATATCTCATAGCGTCGGCTATAAGAGGCACCTACGAACTCGGAAAATACCTTGAAATGTGGTTCCTTCACTTTGACCGGACTGTTTGACTTGTCGCAGTCCTCTAGCATAAAAAAATAGCCGAGGAAGGGTTGCGGGCTCGCTAGATAGGCCCGTTCGCGATATGCGGTCCACAGGTCAAGAGCACTTCCCATGGCTTCTTCTGTCCGATTATTGAAATTATTTCCAAACGATGGCCCAACTTGAGATTTGGCTTCGATGGCAACCAGCAAAGAATTATCACGAATTACGAGCAAATCCCATTCCTTGGTTGGACGGAAAAAACCAGGAAGCGCCACATTGCCATTACGGAAAATACAGGAAGGTGAGATTCCGACGGCCACGGTTAGTTCAGTAAAGAGATCTATAAAGCCATCCATCTGGGCACCGCCCGTTACTGCGCTACGCAACCCTTGGTCGGCTTTTCCTTTATCTTGTTGGGAAGATCGCTTCTTCCAATAGTGGGCCACGGCCTGCCTGATGCATGGCTCTAAATCATTCAGCAGTGGAATTTGGTTCATGCCCCTATATTTATCAGAAGTGCGGTCATAATACAATCAGCCAAGAAAAAGGGTCCGCGCTCCCACCCGAAGCCCGCAACGCGGCAGAACACCGCGAAGAACCCCGCCGATCTTCACGCGGGCCGCTTTGCCCGCAGGGCACAGGCCCGCGTGGCCGCCGAGGGCAACGCCCGAGGCGGAGGCGAGCGAGCGAACCGTGGGCGAGTTCCTTCCGTCGTCCGCCAAGCATGCCTCAGGCGTGATGGCGAGGCGTCGCGCTACGGTAGCGCCGTGCGTAAAGGGGGAAGACCGGGGGGAACAAGGTAGGTCGAGCATGGGGGGGCACACAATGGGGAAATAGGAAAATGGCGGAGAGAGAGGGATTCGAACCCTCGGTACCTTTTTGAGGCACACACGCTTTCCAGGCGAGCCCGTTCAGCCACTCCGGCATCTCTCCGCATGAGAAACCCCTTTTACATGTAAAAGGGGCCGCGAAACTAGTACCGGAAAAGGGACTTGAACCCTTACGCCCGTGAAGGCGCCAGATTTTGAGTCTGGTGCGTCTGCCATTCCGCCATTCCGGCATCTCAAACTGTGGGTTGAATGTAGCGCCCACTTTTGCATGGCGCAAGCCCAAAGATGAAGCGGGATGTATTTTATGCGCTCGGCATTTGATCAGAACGCCATCCGTCCCACCCAGATCGAATTGAGCGGCTTGAAACCAACCCGGCGGAGGGTTCCATTTCCGCAGTGAAAACGGCGGCTTTCGAGAGATAGTCGCTCTTCCGCTGGCGTTCTCGCTACGCCGTTGGGACAGCATTTGGCTCTTGCCGTCGATGGCGGCGATATGGTGTTCGCCGGAGGCGGTGAATTCGAAACGCATGGCCCAGCCCTGCATGCCCAGTTTTTCCATGGAGGTCACTCGGCACAGGGGTCCTCTGTTTCTACGAGAGTCCTGTCCAAGGGGGGCTCGATTGATGCACACGATAAACGACCGGGGCTTCTGCTCGTTCCTGCGCTTAGGATACAAACCCACGGCAGAAAGCGCCATCTTCTGGCCTGAGGCGGTACGGGGTACTTCAAGAGGGGGGATGGATTGGATCTGGCTGGGGGGAGGGTGCATCATGATTTTAGGGAGAGTTGGCGGAAAACGTCACATAGCCAATGTCCACCGTCCGGGGCAAGGCAGGAACAGGCGCTACGGCATTGGAGGCCAGAGAAAACCGGATGCAGGAAAGGCCTGCCGACGCGGGGATGTCCACCCATCGGGGGGTATCCACTCCCTGCAGCGAAATTCGTGCGGTTGGGGTGTCCTGCGTGTATATCACCAAGTCTGAAGACCGGGCCGGTTCATTGGCGGACAGGATGTAAAAGGTCAAAGCCGCTTCCTTCTCCAAGGGAGCAGGGAGAGTCCATTCCACTTCGCCATGGTCGCTCTCTGCGGGAAATTCAAGGCGGGTTTCAAACGGAAGCAGGCGGCCGGGAGCAACGGTCGCACGGCCGGATGCCGTCCATGGGGCTTGCAGATCGGCATACAACCGGTGCGAAGGAATCCAACGGACTCCGGCAACGGCGGCGGCAAAAAAGAGCCCAGCGGCCACGAGGAGAATACCCATGCGCAGAAAAAAGGCGGCAAAAGCGGTCCAGGGCCACTGTCCATGGGCGGGGAATGGGTTTCGGGATAAAGCAAGCCCTCCCAGAATGGCGAGGAATGGATGG
>JAISGX010000119.1 GCA_031262805.1 Verrucomicrobiota bacterium
AATAAAATTTGCCCGGTAATGGATGAGGCCCTGGCTAAAAAGCCCACGGCATCCGCCACATCTTCGCAGGTCGGACGAGGCCCCAGAATCCGGGGACCCGCTGGTTCACGAACCTGTTCAGGCGCCAAGACCGCCCCGGGCGAAACGCCATTCACCCGCAAGAACGGGCCGTATTCTTTTGCCAAACGGCCCACGGAGGCCGCCAATTCCCGCTTGGAGGCCACATACGCACTGAAATTTCCATCTTCCTGTGGGGCTGAGACGATCCGTTGATCCAACAGATGCAGGATGCAGGCTTCCCGCCGATTCTCGAACAGCCGAGCCGACAGATGAAGCGGAGCGGTCACATTTACCGCATACATGCAGGACAACACATCTGCGGCGGCCTGGTCCGGTTCAAACACGGCGGCATTGTTCACCAAGATATCCAGCCGACCCGTCCATTCCATAACTTCCTGGAATATGGCATCGCACCCCTCCGGCGTAGCGACGTCGCCCCGGAGAGCGAACACCCCATGCCCCAGCACCCGTGTCTGGGCGATCGCCTCGACTTCGGAATGGTGGTAGTGAACGGCCACCGTGGCCCCTCGCGCGGCCAGCTCACGGCAAATGGCCGCCCCGATGCGGCGGGCGCCCCCCGTCACCAGCGCCACCTTTCCCAGCAGAGGTGTTTCGGTGTTCATGCCGCTGGGCCCATTCACGGTGGGGGGGGGCGCTGGTCGATCACTCGGACGGCTTTGCCCTCGGACCGCGGCAGGCTGTTGGGCTCCACTAGGCGGACTTTCACACTCACCAGCAGGGAATTCTGCAGCACACGGGCGATTTTCTGCTTCATCGCCTGATGATCGCCCATCCGGATGCCTTCCGTTGCTTCGACATGCACTTCCATTTCATCCAGTACACCTTCCCGGCGCACCACGATCTGATAATGCGGCGCCACCCCTTCGACGGTGAGCAGGGTTTCCTCCACCTGTTGGGGATATACATTCACCCCGCGGATGATCAGCATGTCATCACTACGCGCCGCCACTTTGGACATGCGGCGGCCCGTCCGTCCGCAGGGACACTCCCCCGGCAGAAAACGACACAAATCCCGCGTTCGGTAGCGCAGAACGGGAATGGCCTCCTTCGTCAGCGTGGTGATGACCATCTCCCCGCCTTTTCCTTCCGGATCCGTGGCAGGCTCTCCAGTGGCCGGATCAATCAGTTCGGCCCAAAAATGGTCTTCCGCGATGTGCATCCCGTTTTGTTCCACGCATTCGCAGGAAACACCTGGGCCCATCACTTCACTCAAGCCATAGTTGTCCGTCGCGAACACGCCCAGACGCTTTTGCAACGCCCGACGCATCTGCTCCGTCCACGCCTCCCCACCGAACAAGCCCAGCCGGAGCTGGATTTGGTCCCGCACACCCATCTGCTCGATGATCTCGGACAGATACATGGCATACGACGGGGTGCCGATCAAAACCGTGGAGCCGTAATCGCACATGATCTGGACCTGCCGTTCGCTTTTGCCTGCAGAAACGGGCAACACCGTGGCCCCTATTTTCTCAATGCCGTAATGGTGGCCGAGGCCGCCGGTGAAAAAGCCATACCCGAAGGAAATCTGCACGATGTCGCGTGCCGTGATGCCCGCCGCCGTGTGCAGGCGGGCCATCAATTCCGTCCACTTGTCCAGGTCCGCTTGGGTGTATCCCACAACGGTGGCCTGCCCGGTGGTGCCGGAGGAGGCGTGCACCCGGACCACTTCTTCCATCGGAACGGCAAAGCCGTTGTAGGGAAAACAGCCGCGTAAATCGTTTTTGGTGGTGAAAGGGAGCTTGGCAATGTCCTGCATGGTGCGGATGTCTCCGGGCATCACGCCGACGGCGTCCATTTTTGCGCGGTAATACGGCACCCGCTGCCAAACCGTGCGCACCACCCGTTGCAGGCGTTCCAGTTGCAAAGCCTCCAATTCCTTCCTCGGCATGCACTCGCACGCCGGATTCCAGATACGATTTTCCGGTTGGGTTGTCACATTCATGGCCGGACACCCTACACCTGCGTGTTGTCCCGTTCAATCCGAAAGCATTCTCCCCGACATGTCTCCCCCCACCGGCATGTCTTCGGCCATGTGCACCCATAAGCGGGGAAATTATGTTTGATTTTCTCGCGATTTCCGGCCCGCCGCCTTCGCTCCCTGCCTTTCGGGTGAATCCATCATTGCATCTGGCAGAACAGCATGCCATACTCATTTCCGATGCGGGATGGATGAAGCAGAACAAGGAAGGCATATGAATTGGCATTTTCTCGGCGGCACAAGCGAAGTTACAGGCTCCAAACATATTCTCGAAACCCAACAAGCCCGCATCCTTTTTGACTGCGGGCTTTTTCAGGGCCGCCGCAAGCAAGCCGACGAAATCAACCACACATTGGATTTCACAGTGGAATCCATTGATGCCATGGTGCTTTCCCACGCGCATATCGATCATTGCGGCAACATTCCCACCCTGGCGAAACGCGGATACCGAAACCCCGTCCACGCGACATCGGCTACGGCCGACCTGTTGCCGGTCATGCTACGAGACAGCGCCCACATTCATGAATCCGACGCCGCCTACTTGAATCAGAAAACCAACCGCAAGGGACTGCCCCCCATCATCCCCCTCTATACGCTGGAAGATGCGGAAGCCTCCTTTCCGTTGCTCCGGGTGCACCAATACAATGAGCCCATCGAGCTTCCCGGCGGCATCCGGCTGACCCATGTGGATGCGGGACATATTCTGGGAGCCGCCCTGGCCCTCATTGAAGTGCCCCGGGAAGGCAGAGCCCCCCTTCGGATCGGCTATGCCGTGGACTTAGGCCGCCATAATTTGCCGTTGCTGGAGGATCCTGTTCAAATGACCGATTTGGATGTGCTGATCTGCGAAAGCACCTATGGTGGTCGGGAGCACGGGGATGCCTTGGATGCCGAAGCGGCGCTGGGAGACGCCATCAACCGGACCATTGCACGGGGCGGCAAAGTGCTCCTGCCCACCTTTGCGCTGGAGCGGGCGCAGGAAATCATCTACCACATTTCCTCGCTTCGTGCGAAAAACGTCATCCCCGACGTCCCCGTTTTCATGGACAGCCCGATGGCCCAAGCCCTCTCCACCATTTTCGAAAAAAACCACACCTATTTTGATGCGGAGTATAAGGCCCTGCACAAGCAGGTGGGATCCGTCATCACGCCGCCTTGGCTGACCTTCACTGCCACGGTGGATGAGTCCAAATCGATCACGTCCTCCAAAGAGCCTTCCATCGTCCTAGCCGCATCCGGCATGGCGGAACACGGACGCATTCTCCACCATTTGAAGCACGGCATTGAAGACGAAAAGAATCTGGTGTTGTTTGTCGGATACCAAGCAGCGAACACGCTGGGACGACGCCTAATCAATGGGGAAAGCCCCGTCCGCATTTTTGGCGACATGTTCGATGTGGGCGCCGAAATCGGCGTCATCAATGCGTTTTCTGCCCATGCCGGCCGCTCGGAACTCCGAGATTACATCCAAAAAGCCCGTCCAAAACAGGTTTTTCTGGTGCACGGGGAACAGGAGCAGCGGGAGGCTCTCGCCAAACTGGTACAGGATGAACTCCGGATTCCGGTGGCCTTGCCGAACAATGGGGAT
This sequence comes from Verrucomicrobiota bacterium, assembly GCA_031262805.1. GTDB lineage: Bacteria > Verrucomicrobiota > Kiritimatiellia > CAIQIC01 > Lenti-01 > JAISGX01. Next base: position 3,648 of record JAISGX010000119.1, read on the forward strand.
GTCGTCGATTTCGACGCCCTTGACTAAACGGCCGTTCTGGTTGTACATGATTCTTCGGCGCGGGCGCGCCGCTGCTGTTTATGAATGAGGGAACGACCTTTTATATATGAGACTGTGCGTATTAGCTTCGGGAAGCAGCGGAAACTGCATTTATGTGGAGACCGCCGAAACCGCCATTTTGATTGATGCCGGCCTCTCCGCCAAGGAAACCTTCCGTCGAATGGACTTGATGGGGCTGTGCCCGTCTAGGCTGTGCGCCATCTGCATCACACATGAACATACCGACCACACGGCTGGGGCCGCCCGCCTGCGGAAGCTACTGGACATTCCACTCTATGCCACCAGCGCCTGCGCCCAAGCCGTCCGGGGCACGCTTGCCGGTGACTGGATCTGCATCACCAACGGCTCCCCTTTTCGAATCGGCGATATTGAATTGCAGGCCTTCACCCTTCCCCATGATGCCTATGATCCGGTCGGGTTTATTTTGATTTGCGAAGGCATCCGAATCGGTATTGCCACCGATTTGGGCATGCCCACCCAATTGGTTAGGGAACGCCTTCGTGGCTGCCACCTGCTGATTCTGGAGGCCAACCATGATGAAGAATTGGTCCGGAGTTCCCGGCGCCCCTGGCACCTGAAACAGCGAATCCTGGGAATCCAGGGCCATCTGTCCAACACCGCCGCGGCCAGTCTGTTGGCGGAAATTGCCGGAAACACGCTTCAGGATGTGTTTTTGGCGCACCTCTCCTCCGAATGCAACCGGCTGGATCTGGCGTTGCACACCATTCGCAACCATCTGCTCAATGCAGGGCTGGAGCGTGTGCAAGTCCACCCCACCCATCAGGACCGGCCGTCCATCATCAAAATCATTTGAAATCCACCGGAGGAACGCCTACATTGGCCTGTCTCGACGAAAATGGATTCCCCTATGCAAACCCTTAAAGACTCTCTCTCCCACCTTGTTGCGAATGCTTTTGCCACCGCATTTCCAGAAGCCGACCTCTCGGCCCTCCCTCTGAGCGTCCAACCAGCGGCGGAGGAGGCCTTTGGCGATTTCCAATGCAATGCCGCCATGGGGGCCGCAAAGGTCCTGAGGCTGGCTCCCCGAGCCATCGCAGAAACCGTGGCGGCTGAACTGCCGACCAACGACTTGCTGGCCAACGTAGACATCGCCGGCCCCGGGTTCATCAACCTGACGCTGGCGGACGACGCACTGGCGCGGCATTTGGAAGCACAGCAGGCGGATGCCCATTTGGGCACGCCCCAGCTCGGATCAGGCAAGACCCTGATTTTGGATTATTCCTCCCCCAACGTCGCCAAGCCCATGCATGTGGCCCACATTCGCTCCACCGTCATCGGCGATGCCCTCAAACGCATCTACCGCGCCCTAGGCTATACCGTGATGGGCGACAACCATCTGGGCGATTGGGGCACGCAATTCGGCATCCTCATCATGGGATACCGCCATTTTTTGCAGCCGGAGGCCTTGGCCGCCTCTCCCGTGGACGAACTGCAACGTATCTATGTGCTCTCCCACCAGAAAGGCGAAGAAGACCCGGCATGGAAGGAGCAGGCCCGTGCGGAACTGGTTAAACTGCAGGCGGGTGATCCGGAAAACCGGGCCCTCTGGCAAACCTTCATCGACCTGTCCATGGAAGAATTCAACCGCATATACAACCGCTTGGACGTTTCATTCGAACTGGTCCGTGGCGAGTCCTACTACAATGCGGCCCTGCCGGGAGTGGTGGAGCGGCTACAGCGGCTCGGCCTGGTGCGGGAAAGCGAAGGCGCCCTAGTGGCCTTCCTGGAAGACGAGAAGCTGCCGCCGGCCATTGTTCGAAAATCCGACGGCGGATACAACTACACTACGACAGACCTCGCCACGGTGTTTTCACGCGAGCAGGAGTTCCATCCGGATGCCATCCTGTATGTCACGGACGAACGCCAGCAGTTGCATTTCCGCCAGTTCTTCGCCTTGGCCCGCAAGGCCGGCGCGGCCACCTCCCTGCGTCACATCTGGTTCGGCCTGATGCGCCTGCCCGAAGGATTGCTCTCCACCCGGAAAGGAACCGCCATCAAACTGGATCGCCTGCTGGATGAAGCGGAAAAACGGGCGATGGAACTGGTGCGGCAATCTTCCCCCGGCATGCCGCCGACGGAACAGCGGGCGGTTGCACAAGCGGTCGGCATCGGCGCCGTCAAATATGCCGACCTGTCCCAGAATCCCCAATCCGCCATCACCTTCACCTGGGAAAAAGCCCTTTCCATGGAGGGCAACAGCGCACCCTACCTGCAATATGCCTCCGCCCGAATCGCTTCCGTGATCGACAAATATCACGAACGTTTTCCGGAGGGGGATTACATGAGCTTTCCCATGGTGCTGGATACGCCCCAGGCCCGCCGCCTAGCTTTGCGCTTGGCCCGCTATCCGGATGCCATCGTGGATGCCGCCACGCAAACCAAGCCTTCCCTGTTGGCGGATGCCTTGTATGATTTATCGCAAGCGTATTCGTCCTACTACCAGAACGTGCCGTTTCTCAAGGCGGAGGAAGGCGTCCGGGAAAGCCGGATCCGCCTGTGCGACCTGACGGCCCGTGTGCTTCGCCATGGCCTTTCCCTGCTTGGCATCCGCACGCCGGAACGCATTTAATCCGGCCGAAGAAAGGCAAATGGCGGATTGGCCGTTTCAGGCGCTAAAATTTCCCGGCGTATCCCTCCCAGAGCCAACGGGAGCCCCGGCAAATGCGGCCTTTTTTTCTGTGGTCACGGCCCGGAGGCTTCCTTCCCATCCCGTGGATGTCTACAACGTGGAAGCCGGGTTCCACCACACCGGAGCCATAAACAACAAGCGCCTCTTGGAAAATGTTTTCCTCTTTTCCTTGAAGGAAAAATCCGCAACACTGTGGACCGTGAGCGCATCCTCCCCCATTCTGTATGGCTTGATCGGACATCCGGTGGCCCATTCCTTGTCGCCGGTCATGATGAACGCCGCCTTTCATGCGTTGGCCATCGACGCACGGTATGGCTTGGCGGATGCCCCCCCCGGACAATTTGTGGCAGCGGCGGAGGCCCTTCGGCGTAACGGCTGGCGCGGCGCGAACGTCACTCTGCCGCACAAGCGGGCGGCTTTCCGGTATGTCCACGCCCATGGCGAATTGACCGACGAGGCGCGGATTTTGCAAACCGTCAATACGCTGGTTTTTCATGCGGATGGAACGCTGACGGGCGACAATACCGATGCACAAGGCTTTTGCGACGCCCTCCGCGAAACCTTCCGGATCTCCCTTTGTGGCAAGCGTGTCCTGATCCTCGGCTCCGGCGGAGCCGGCAGCGCCCTCGCCCTGGCCTCGGCTTTCCGCCGGGTGGAAAGCCTACAGATCGCCGCCCGAAACACCGGCGCCCGCAGGCGGCTGATGAGCGCCCTCCGACATGCCGCCCCCGGCCTTCCCGTGGAGGATCTCCCGTTGCGACAGGCAGTGCATGTTGCACCGGCATGCGATGTGATCATCCAAACCACGCCGGTCGGCATGAAATCGGAGGATGCCTCCCTGCTGCCGGAGTCGGCCTTCCGGACCGGCCAATGGGTGGTGGATTTGATTTATTCTCCGCCCCGCACTCCTTTTCTGGAGGCCGCCGCACGGGCCGGAGCGCGAACAGCCAACGGTCTGGGCATGCTGTTGCATCAAGGCGCGCGTTCTTTCCACCGCTGGACAAGCCGAAAAGCGCCGCTGGATGCCATGCGCCAAGCCCTTCTCGATGCACTCAAAAAGAAGGCCCTGCCATGAATGGGCCGCCCGAACTATATCTCTTCCTGTCGGCCTTCATTTTTCTGGGGGGATTATGCATCGGCAGTTTTCTGAATGTCTGCATTTGGCGCATTCCCCGCGATGAATCCATTGTTTGGCCGGGTTCCCACTGTCCGGCCTGCCGTCATGCCCTAGCACCTTGGGACAATATCCCCTTGGCCTCCTGGCTGATGCTCAACGGCAAATGCCGGTATTGCGCGGCGCCCATTTCCCCCCGCTATTTTCTGGTGGAGCTCCTGACCGGCGCCTTGTTCACCTGGATCTGGCTGATTCATGGCTGGAGTGTCCTCACCCCCCTCTATTTCGTTTTCACAAGCGCCTTGATTGTTGGCACGTTCATTGATTTCGACCATTTGATTCTGCCGGACCGGATCACCATCGGCGGCATGATGGCGGGGCCGCTCCTGTCTGTTCTCTTTCCCGTGGTGCAAGGCCAGCAAGCCCGCCTTACCGCCCTGTGGCAGTCCTGCCTGGGCCTGGCGTTGGGCTACGGCCTTCTGTGGCTCGTCGCCACCCTCGGGCGCGCCATCCTGAAACGAGAGGCCATGGGGTTCGGCGATGTGAAGCTGTTGGGGGCCATCGGCGCCTGCATGGGTTGGCAGGCCGTGTTGTTCACCGTCCTGATCTCCTCCTTATCGGGCACCCTCCTCGGGCTTCTTTTCGTGGCCATCGGCAAAAAGGAAATGCAAAGCCGGATTCCCTATGGGCCTCATCTGGCCCTGGCCGCCGGCCTGTGGATGCTCTACGGGCCGGCATGGGTGGCCGCCTATGTTCGATGGGCCACCGGCGGGCTACTATAAACGAGCCGGATGAAGCCTTGAACGCATGAAAGCGAAACGATAATCTTGGCGGCAACATGAATACAGGTTCCCCTCCCATCCTGAATCCGGAGCCGTCGCATACGCCACGGATCAACGCCGCGGCCTTGTCCCTGGGCATTCTGGCCGTCGTGGCCAGTGGGACGGTGCTGAAAGTCGCCAAAAGCGTCGTGGCGCCGTTGCTGATTGCTTGGTTGCTGAGCTATCTTCTGACGCCTGTTGTAAATTTTCTCGTCAAAAAGCTTCGCTTCCCGGCCCCGATCGCCGTTCTGTCGGTGGTGATCCTGCTATTGCTCGCCGCCTGGGGTTCCGGCATCGTCATCCAGCAACGTCTCATGGCCTTCGCCAAAGCCTTCCCCGAATACCAGACCCGTCTGACGGACCTGCTGACCTATTACGGCAACCTGCTGGATATCCCCTCCTCCGTCATCAAAGATTTCAACTGGAGCGCCCAGATTGCACCCCTGGTCCTGGGCGCCTCCCGCTTTTTCATTTCGTTCATCAGCAATGCCATCATTGTCCTGATTTTTCTGGTCTTCATGCTACTCGCCAAGCCCTACACCAATGACAAGCTACGGGCCGCCCTTCCGAACCGGGCCGGTTCGCTGATTGCTCTGACGAACACCATCTCCCGGCAGATCAGCGCCTATCTTGGCGCCTTGTTCATGATCTCGCTGGCCACCGGCCTAGTCATCTGGGGCGCCCTGGTCTGGCTCGGGGTTGAATTCGCCTTCACATGGGGCTTGCTCGCCTTCCTTTTGAATTTCATTCCCACCCTAGGCTCCATCGTGGCCAGCATCCCGCCCATTCTGATGGCTCTGGTGCAGCATGCGCCTGAGTTGTGGCCGGTCATCCTAGTGGCATTGGTCATTCTGGTCATTCAGCAATTCTTCGGCAACTTCCTAGCACCCAAAATTTATGGCGACCGGCTGAATCTCTCCCCGGTGGTCATTCTTCTGTTTCTGATTTTCTGGGGCTGGCTATGGGGCATCACTGGCGCCCTGCTGGCCGTTCCCCTTGCCGCCGCCATCCAAATCACCCTAGCTCACATCCCCGCACTGGCGCCATTGGCGGTGCTGATGGGCTCCGGCAAAAAATATGTCGCACAAAAGAGGCTGTCCCCGGCGCCGGATGCCGCCGATTCTGCGGCATAATCCCCTGCCCGGTCCTTCGTCATCATGTTGTATCTGATTGCCGTTTCTCTGATTTGGGCCTTTTCGTTTGGCTTGATCGGCAACCAGCTGGCCGGGCTACCGCCGGGATGGACCGCCTGGATTCGCCTTTTGCTGGCCGCCTTGGTGTTTCTTCCCTTCGTCCGGCGAATACCTTGGAAAATGGCCGGCGCCTTTGCGCTGATTGGGGCCGTCCAATTCGGTTGGATGTATTTGGCCTATATGGCTTCGTTCCACTATCTGCAATCCCATGAGGTCGCGCTTTTCACCGTCACCACACCCTTGTTTGTCGCGGCGCTGTATGACGTAGCCTCCAAAAAATTCCATCCGCGCAATGTACTCGCCGCAGGATTGGCTGTGGCGGGCGCCGGTGTGATTCTGTGGAAAGGGTGGTCCTCTTCCCTCCCCCTTCTCGGCATTCTCTTGGTGCAACTCTCCAATGTGTGCTTTGCCGCCGGCCAGCTGGGCTACCGGACCTGGATGCGGCGGATGCCTGTGGGGACCTCCGACCACCAGGTTATTTTCTGGCTGTATGCCGGGGCCGCCCTGGTCCTGCTGCCCATTGCGGCCTCCACCCCGGCGCCGACCCCTTCCCCCGTCCAATGGGCCGTGCTGGTATACCTCGGAGTGGTGGCCTCCGGCCTTTGTTTCTTCCTCTGGAACCGGGGTGTCCGGATGGTAGGCGCCGGGACACTGGCCGTGATGAACAATCTGAAAATTCCCCTGAGCGTGGCGGCCTCCCTCTTGGTTTTCCGGGAAACCGCCGGACGCCATACCTGGCTGGCCGGCACTCTTCTGCTGTGCCTGGGATTTCTACCGGTGCGCCGTCAGGCTGGAGCATCATCCCCCGCCCCCCGCGATGCCCGCCCAACCCGTGTTCCTGCAGATGAATGCCGCAGAACGTCTCTGCCGAAACGCGGTCCGCTCCCAAAACCGGCAGACTGGAGAAAGGCCAAAACCGGATTACGGCGGAGGTTGCGGTCCTTTCCCATTATGCTATGCTGACGGCAGCATTCTCAGGAGAACCACGCCATGATCCATCCCTCCGCCATCATTGAACCGGGCGCCCAGCTGGGAGCCGATGTACAGATCGGCCCCTTTGCCTATGTCGGCGCCCATGCCGTTCTGGGGGACGGCTGCATTCTTTCTCCCCATGCGGTTGTGCTGGACCACGCCACGTTGGGCGCTCGTTGCCGCGTCCATTCCGGCGCAGTCATCGGGGACCTTCCGCAGGATCTCTCCTTTTCCGGCGAGCCGTCTTATGTTGTTACGGGAGACGATTGTATTTTCCGCGAAGGGGTAACTGTTCACCGGGGCACCACACCGGGCAGCACCACCAAACTGGGCCACCATGTGTTCATGATGGCCAACTCGCACATTGCGCACAATGGCGAGGTCGGCAACCACGTCATTTTAGCCAACGGTGTTTTGCTGGCCGGATATGTCACAGTCGGAGACCGTTGTTTCTTCGGCGGCGGGGCGGCCATCCATCAATTCTGTCACATCGGACGCTTCTCCATGGTCGGCGGCCTGACCGCCATCACCAAAGACCTTCCTCCCTTCTGCATCACCGTGACGGGCGGCGCCAACACTGTGGCGGGCCTGAATCTAGTCGGTTTGCGCCGGGGCGGATTCAGCGCCAAGGAACGCGCACAGATCAAAACCGTCTTCAAAACCCTATATCACAGCGGACTGAACGTAAGCCAAGCCAGGGAACGTCTGCAGGAACAGGTGTCGGAAAATCCCTTCGCTGCGGAATACATTGCCTTTTTATCCCATGCCAAACGCGGTATCTGCCCCGTCTCCCGCCGCCCCGGAAAGGCGGAAGCCGAAGCCGATGCCGATGCATAATCCTCCCGCCATCCAAACCGCCATCGGCGGTTTTTCCGACTATGCCCTGCTGGATTCCGGACGCCGGTATAAGCTGGAGCGCTTTGGTTCCGTCACCGTCGTCCGGGGAGAACCCAACGCTTGGTGGGAACCCCGCCTTCCCTCGTCGGAGTGGGACCGTGCGCAGGCCGTCCACGATGAAGATGCCGGCTGGGAGCTTCAGCCCGGTTGCCCTCGGGAATGGTCTCTCCACTATAATGGTTTGACCTTTGGGGCGCGAATTTCAGACACCAGCAAACACCTCGGTCTCTTCCCTGAACAATCGCCGCATTGGCGCGCCATTCATGGCATCGGCCGGGCACTCCAAACGCAACCACACCGCTCCGCACCCCCTCGCCTGCTGAACCTGTTCGGCTATACCGGTGCCGCCACCCTTGTCGCCGCCAGATCCGGCTGGCAGGCCACCCAGGTGGACGCCTCCAAACCCGCCACCGCATGGGCGAGGGACAATCAGCTGGCCAGCGGGCTGGCCGCCGAACCCATTCGTTGGATTGTGGAAGACGCCATGAAGTATGTCCGCCGGGAAATCAAACGCGGCTCCCGCTATGACGGCATCCTGCTGGACCCGCCCGCCTTCGGCCGCGGCCCCACCGGCAACGTCTGGAAGGTGGAACACCATCTGCCCGAACTGCTGGCGCTGTGCCGGGACGTGCTGACGGAAAAACCGGCGTTGTTGCTACTGACCACCTACAACATTGAAGCTTCCTCCCTCATGTTGCACAACCTGCTCGCCGACCTCATGGCCCCCTATGGTGGGCATCTGGAGGCGGGGGAGCTGGCTTTGCCCCATGCATCCGACGCCGCACGTTTTCTTCCCCTGTCCATCTACGCCCGCTGGAGCCACCTCCCGCCGCACGCTTCCCATCCATCGGAGGAGCCGGGAGGAGAAAGGGAATGAAAACCCTGCACGACATCGGCGAAAACACCCTGTTGAAAATGCTTCTTCCCACGTTGCCCCAAAATCGGGGCCTAGTGGTGGGCCCGGGAGATGATTGCGCCGTCATCCGAATCCCCGGTGCAAAGGACGATCTCCTGCTGACAACCGACCCGGTCATTGAAGGCCGCCACTTTCTTCCCGAGACGCCTTTGCCGTTGGTCGGTCGAAAAGCCGTTTCCCGGGCCATTTCAGACATTGCCGCGATGGGCGGCCTCCCGCAGTATCTGCTCGTCAATCTTGTGGCGCCTTCGTCAACGCCTCTTTCCCACATTCAGGCCCTTTACCGGGGCATTGCCCAGGCCGCCCGAACCTTTCATCTGGGCATTGCGGGGGGGGATACGGCACAAGGCCCCATCTTGGAGCTGCACATCACCGCCGTTGGCCGGATTCCGCGCGGGCAGGCCATTCTGCGCTCCGGAGCCAAATGCGGAAACCTGTTGTATGTGACCGGCCGCTTGGGCGGCGCCTATCTTCCGGGATCCCGGCGCCATCTGACATTCACTCCCCGGGTGGAGGCCGGACGGTTTCTCTCCCGGCATCGGTTTGCCACCGCCATGATGGATGTGTCCGACGGTTTGGCAACGGATCTTCCCCGCTTGTTGGATGCTTCCCGGAAAGGCATCCAGCTGGACCTGAACGCCATCCCACTTTCCACTGCAGCCCGACGGACCACCGCTCCCCTCCACCATGCTCTTGCAGATGGAGAGGATTTCGAACTTATATTCACGATTTCCGCCACCCGGCAAAAACCATTTGAATCCGCTTGGGCGCGGCAATTCCCACGCCTTGCCGCCACCCAGATCGGCCGGATTCTGGCGAATCCGCACCAACGGAATATTCCCGTAGGCGGTTACCAGCATTTTCAAACCTGAACGGTGCTTTCGCGAGACGGCAGGGCGGCTTGATCCGGCGGCGGACGGCGGTACACGGCTTGCGCCCCCTCGTTGGATGTGGTACGCTCCCCGCCCTAATATGAGCAGTCGAAACCCCATTCCCATCACCACCGAACAGTCCCCTCTTCTTTTTCTGGAGCTGCTCTACAAGCTACGCGTCCGGGATGTCATGGCCGGCAATCTGGTGACCATCCGCCGGGATGCCACCATGCGCGAGTTAAAACAGCTGATGCAGGGAAAAAAAGTCTCCGGCGTGCCCGTCGTGGAAAACAAGCGGCTCTTCGGCATCGTGAGCATCGAAGATTTGATTCAGGCCCTCGAATCCAACTGCCTGGATGCCCCCGTGTCCAACTTCATGGCGCCCAATGCCGTCACTGTGGAAGCGGACATGCCGCTCTCCATCGTCCTGTCCTATTTCAACAAATACGACTTTCGGCGTTTTCCCGTCCTGAATTCGCGCAATGAACCGGTCGGCATCGTCACCGCCCGTTCCATCAATACCCGGTTGCTCGTGGAGCTCTTCCGTGAACTCGCACGGATTGAAAACCAGTACATTCTTCCCGTGGCGGAAAGCGCCACCTGCTATTTCAAAACCTTCCGGATTAAAAAATCGGATTTTGAAAATGCGGGAAAAGCCGCCATGGAAATTAAAAATGCCCTCCAAAAACGCGACATCGATCCCAAGATCATCCGTCGGGTGGCCATTGCCGCCTATGAACTGGAAATCAATCTGGTGGTCCATTCCGATGGCGGCACACTGACCTTCCGGGTGGATGAGGAAGAGGTCCAGCTGGTGGCCAAGGATCAAGGCCCCGGCATCGCCGATGTGAACCTAGCCATGCAGGAAGGCTGGACCACCGCCAACGATTGGGTGAAATCCCTTGGGTTTGGCGCCGGCATGGGACTTCCAAACGCCAAACGGGTGTCGGATGATTTCCATATTGTCTCCGAAATGGGGGGCGGAACAGTGGTCACCATCCGGGACTATTTATCCCCCCGGGCCGACGCACCGGCCGTTTAAGCCAGGCTTGCCCATCTCACGAGCTTGCCCGACGCCACGGCCGCCCATCCGAAGCTACTGCATCTGCTCTTCGCGCCAATACAAGGGGGTGATGTCCCGGTCGCCGACTTCAAAAATTGCCCAGACCCCGCTTTTGACTCCATTGTTTTCGCCCATGGAAATCACCCGAACAAAACTCCGGTCGGACACCGACAATTTGTCTCCCAGGGCGGCGGGCATGCCGGTTTTGCTGATGACCTCCCCCACATTTTTGAAGCCGTCGTCCTCGGTGTTCGGCAGGCCGTCTTCGCCCAAACGGTTGGCCAGAATATCCTCCACCACCCATTCATCCATCATCCGGCCGTTTCCGGCCGTCAGGGTCATGAGGACCTCCCGGGAGGCAGTATTGACGTTCACTTTTCCATCCCCGAAAGTGGTCAGCAGGTGGGCCATTCCCCGCAAGGGCTCGCCACGCGGATCGGACGAGGGACCGCCATAGACAATTTCCGGCGTGAAGCCTTTGATCAACAGCAGTTCATCCACGGTATCCAACGGCGCATTTTTCGGTTCGTATTCGCGTTCCTTGTAAAACGGGTCATCCTCCTCTGCTCCGTTCATCCGGTGGAGCTCATCGCCATCCACCCAGTCCATGAAGCAGTCGATCAACTCCGGCCACAACTCTTCGGGAACGCCGCATTGGTCCAGCAATTCTTCCCAATCCTCGTCCTGAAGTAGATTCACATTCCTCCGGCCGGATTCGGGCAGGATGTCGACCACCGCCGTCGATTCCCCCATCTCCACGGTCAACCCCGTGATGCCGATGCCGCGCTCTAGGTTCTTGGTCATGATGCGGAACGCTTCCTTGTCCTCCTCCGTCTCCTCAAACGAGCTGGTTTCAAAACTTTTCGCCAGCATGAACTTGGCATATTCCACACCGCCTCGCGCTGCCGCTTGGGCTTTCAGGCGCTTGCGGGCATAGGATGTGATGCCGGCCTCAATATGCATTTCATACGCCAATGAGCCGATCAACAATCCCAGCAACAGAACCGTCCACAAGGCCACCACCAGCGCCGCCCCCCGGCGGGAAGAAGAATCCGCCGCATAGTCCCCCTGGCCCGGCTTCCGCAAAAAGTAGCAGCACACCGGGTGGAGCTTTGTCCTCTTCGGGAAACGGCGCCTACTCATCGCCCGCCTCCTCGGGGACCGCCGTCCATGATCAGCGTCGGTCCAGAACCGGATGGCCGAAAATTGTTGGAGGGCCGTTGCGTACTTCGATCGCCACCGGGACCGAAGCGGATTTCGTTGTCTCCGCCCCGGTTACTCCCTGTGCCACCCGGCCCACCGGCATCCGTGGCGGCATTCTCCCGGTTTCGGTCGTTGCCGGAATCCGTGGACCGGCCACGCCGTTCGCGCCCGGGCAACTCCGGCGCCACTTCCAGTTCCACCAGACGTTGAAGTTCCAAATGCTCGTCGAATGCTTCCCGTTTCTCCATGGTGAGGGTGATGCGTAGCAATTTCGGCAGGGAATTGGTTTCCTCCCATTCCTGACTCCAAGTTTCTTCTTCAAAATCATACCATTCGCAGGAGAAGCCCTGGACGCCCGGCGAAACCAGCCAAGGCTCCGCATCGTTTTCATTCATGTCCTCCACCAGATGGGGCCAGGCCCGGACATATAGCCCCTGTTGTCCAGAAAGGGACTCCACGGTGACGGACAACCGGTGCAACCCGTTCTGCAACCCCGAATCGGGCTGGAGGAAAGCTGTTCCGCTGGTCACCCAGCTGATGGTATTGGCGGCTTCCCGGGAGGTTCCCCCGCTGTCGTCCAGCCAAAAGCCAAAGGCCTCCGGCTTGGAGGAAAACCAAGCGGCTCCGCGAAGGGCGGAAACCAGTTGTTCAATGGCGAATTCACCGTAGTGTAGCTGCTCGAGCATTTCCCCACCGCGGTTCCATGCTTTCGTCACCGTCAAAAATGCGCCCCCTGCCATGGCCGCAACCAGCGTGAAGATGGCCAGCGCCAGCAGCAGTTCGATCAGCGTAAAGCCTTGGGCCCGGATTCGTGCGCGATTCATCAAAGCGTCCGTGGTTTTAGGGTTCGCGTGCCGTCGCTGTCTTCGGGAACATACAGATACTGGGTGACTTCCTCCGAACCGGAACGGCGGCCATGCGACCACGACACCCGGGTGGTCACCAAGAACAGGCCCGCCCTCTGGTCGTCCTCGTCGCCTTCGCTGACATCCACGATTTCGCGTGCCCACGTCCATCCGGAGGGCCCGCTTTGAAAGGCGCCACTTTCTTGGCCCGCGCTGATTTCATCCATCAACCGCAAGGGGCTTTCCGCTTCCACCTGCCCCAGCATCCGGCGCGCCATTTCATAATTGCGGGCCTGGCGCACCACGCTCAACGCCTGAGAAGCGCCATCCACCAAGGCAATCAAGGACACTCCCAGAATCACAATGGCCAGCAACACCTCCACCAGCGTCATGCCGGTATTCTGAGATGTCGGAGGGTCAGTCATGCGCCACCTTGGCTTTGCCGGTAATGGCGTCCACTTGGATGCGCGCCACGCGGTTTTCCTCATCCGTGAGCACCACTTCATAGTTTTCACACATGCCGTTTGGGTAGTAGATCACATAATACAGTTCATCCATGGCCTGTCCTCCGCGGAAGGAATCCATCCGCACGCCGGATTCCAGCTCCCGCTTCATCAAGGAAGCCGGGGGTGGCGCAGGCTCTGCTTCCGAATGGGCTTCCGCGCCGGGCAATGCCGATCCAATCCGCAACCCGCCGTGGTTATTGCCGCCCACCTCGCCGAAAAAGGAATCCTGCTTGGATTCCCTAGCTTCCTGCTCGGCAATCTCCAAGGTCCCTGTCCGCTTGTCAAACAGGAGAATGATGTAATTCTGGCTCAAGATGGCCTTGGCATGGGCATTGCGGTGCATCATCAGCACCAGTCGGGTGGAGTTGCGCAACTTGGCGCCGCGGAAGGAACGGGCAAACGCAGGCAATGCCACCGCCGACGCGATGGCAATAATGGCGGCCACCAGCAGGATTTCCACCAGGGTAAACCCCCGCCGCATGCTTGGATGGTGCGCTCCATACATGTCCCGGTTGCCTTCAGACGCCGGAGCGCCGGACTACTTGATGTCGTCTTCCGTTCCGAAATTTCCATCCGCACCAGCGGAAGCCACGGTATAGGTTTTTCCCTGCTTGGTGTATTGATAATCATTGCCCCATGGATCCTTCAGGCTTTCCGCCTTCCGGATATAGGGGCCGTCCCAGTTCTTTTCATTGCTCTGGGTGATCAGGTTTTGGAGGCTGTCCGGCAGGCGAGCGCAGTCCATCTCATATCGATCGATGGCGCTCTCGATGTTGGAAATGGCCTGTTTAGCCGCCGTATTGCGCGCCTTATCCGCCGCTCCGGTCAACCGGGGGACCGCCACACTCGCCAAAATGCCGATAATCACGACCACGAGCAGAATTTCCACCAAGGTGAACCCGGCATCCCGCCGCTGCATTTCGTCTTTTCTTTTGTCCATACTGGCTCCTCTGGAATGAGACCCTTTGTTTGATGGAAAGATAGCACATTCCTCCCCTTCCCCCAAACGGTTTTTCCTTCCGGCAAACCCGCCAATGACGGGAAAGAAGGGCGGATGGAAGAAAACGGGCCGGAATGGGTGTACGCTTTACAATGTGGAATCCCTTTTCTATCCTTTTCCCCTCATTGCCTATGAAAACACGATCAAACCGTTTCCATCTCCCGCCATGGGCGACCTCCCTGCTTCGATGGGGGCGCCGGGTGGTCTATGGGGGGATCTTTCTGGTCCTGATGGCCGTGTTGCTGGAGCTCCTGGCCGTCTATTTCTTCCCTGGGCGCTCCACTCGGTTTCTGGTCTCGGGAGAAACCAGCGGCCAAAAAGCGTGGATCGACAATCAGTTTTTTCCTTACCGGTTCTTTCCTGCGCGGGCCGCGCCGACGCCGATTCCCGTTACGGCCCTGAAGGAGGCGCCGGAACAAACCATCCGGATATGCCTACTGGGCGACCGCGCCGCCATGGGCAATCCCACACCCCCCTTCGGCCTAGGCCGCCAGCTGGAAATGATGCTCCAGACCCGCTATCCGCAACACCGGGTGGAGATCGTCCATATGACCATGGAAGGGGGCAATTCCCATGTCCTGCGCGAGGTGGCCCGGGACTTGAAGCAATTGAAGCCCAATGCCGTCATCCTGCTGACCGGAAATGATGAAATTACAGGCCCCTACGGTCCGGCTTCCACCCTCGGGAAGTACAACCACAGCTCCCGCGTGGCACGCATGATGGCGGTGTTCTCACGCTCCCGCCTTTCCCAGCTCTTTATCACCGCGCTCAACCGCGTGACGCCCGCCCGAACCGATTTGACCATCTGGAAGAGCCATGAACCCATCATGATGAAAGGGCGCCTCTCCGCCGGGGACCCCCGTTTGAAAACAGCCTACCGCTCCTTCCGGAAAAACATCACCGCCATCCTGGAACAAGCCGTGGAGGCCTCTCCCGTGGTCATCGTCTGCACCGTTCCGGTGAACCTGAAGGATTGCGCCCCCTTCATCACCACCTATCTCAGCGATGAAACCGCCGCACAGGAAGCGAGGGAAAAGCTCCGCGCAGCCATTGCTGCAGAAGCAACCCACCGGGAGGAGGCTGTACGGTTGTATGAAGAGGTGATCCGGATCAATCCCCTGCATGCGGAAGCCCTTTTCCGGGCCGCTCGTCTGGCCTTGGATGAAGACCGACTGGCAGAAGCCGCCGACCTGTTTTCCCGCGCACGGGATGCCGATGCCCTCCGCTTGCGGGCAGACTCCCACCAGAATGCCCTCCTCCGGGAATGCGCGGAGGCCCTAGACGTCTCTCTTCTGGATGCCGAACTTCTTTTCGCCATGCGTTCCCCGCAAGGCATTCCCGGACACGAATGGTTCCTCGACCACATCCATTTCACCTTTGAAGGCCACTATCTGTTGGCATCCGCCTTGGTGGACCGCATGGAATTTTTGCAGGCCTTTGGGCATGCCATACCGGCAAGCCCTCTTCCCAATCCCGAATTCCTTGCCAATGACCTCCTATTCACCCCGTGGGGCCATGTGACCCAGCTGGAGGCCGTCCTGAACGAACTGGCACATTATCCCTTTCAAAGGCAGCTGACCCAGGGTGAGGCCGTTGCCCGCCTGAACCAAGAGAAGGAAATCTGGGACAAACGGCTGGAAGACATGACCCCGGAAAGCACTCGGGCCATTTTTGCACGCCAGCAGGCTGCCCGCCCCCGGGATGCTTGGCTGGCCATGCGTGCGGCCCGCTATCTGCTGAACGCCGGTGATTTCGTCCGGGCCGAAAGCGCGGCGGAAGCCGCACTTCAGCAATGGCCCCATCGGTTTGATGTGCGGACCATGCTGGCGTGGACCCGGGCCATGCAAGTGGATGTGCCGGGAGCGGCGCAAGAGATTTTGGCTCAACAGCTTCAGGCCGAAGCGGAGAAAACCGCAGCGGAGGAAGCCGAACGCACGCGCCTGAGCGCCGAAGCATCGGAAACCGCCCAGGCCCACCGCGCCGCAAACGCAGAGGCACGAACCGCACGGACGGCCTTGAACAATGCCTGGAAGGCCGCAGAAGCCGAATGGAGGGAAACCCAGTTGGACACTGTTCCAGAAGACGAATGGCCGGACCCGCCGGAATTCGTCCTGCCTGAGGAGTTGGTTGCCGCCAATGAAAAAGCCGCAGCACTGGCCGCCGAAACCAAGGCTCTTTCCGAGGCCGCGTCCCTAGCACTCTTGAAATTCCAGGATGCCCAAGCCGCACGCCTGCGGGCCATTATGGACGACTTGGCCCGCCAGGACATGGAGGAAGGGCAGGATCTCATCATCAATGGAGACGAGGATTGCGGCTATTATGATATTTCCACCGCCCTCTTTTTGGGCCAGGCGCTCAAACACCGGGACCGGGCGGTCCAAGCCATTCCCTGGTTGCACTCCGCCTTGCGCCGGGACATCTGGAATTCCGAATCCTCCATCGCCTTGGCAGAAGCCTATGCCCAGGCGGGAGATAACGAAAAAAGCATCGAAACCCTACAGGCGGCCATTGAACGCAACCCGCGCAATCCCCTCCTGTGGGAGAATCTGGCCTCCCTCCACTGCTTGTTTGGCAATTGGACAATGGCCACCATCTGCTTCCGCAAGGCGGAGGAGCTGGCTCCATATCGCTATGAACGCCTGTTGAAATGGGCGGATGCCCTGGCCCGGCTCAAACAGTTCGACCGAGCCCAGCGCAGAATTGACCAATACCTGGTTTCGGTCCCCTACGATCCGGAAGCCCTGGCGCTCAAGGCCCACATCCAATCCAACCTTCCCGCCCAGCGTTCCTCTTCTTCTCCTGTGCCGGTAGAAAAAGCCGAACCCCGCCGCTTCCCTTGGGAATAAGCGGCATGCGGATCATCCTCTAAACTCGGCCTGTCTTTTTAGGCAGGCATCCTTCTTGACATTCCCGTGCGTTTCCCATAAGTTTTGCACGTTTTTACCGCCGGAACCTCCGTTTCCGGTGGCCCCGCTATAAGCGGGGAATCCGAGTAGAAGGCAGGTGAGTATCCCTATATGACAGAAGTGAAAATCAGGAAAGGCGAGTCCGTTGAAAAAGCCCTGCGCCGCCTGAAAAAGAAACTGGACCGCGAAGGCATCATGCGCGACATCCGCGCCAAACAGCATTTTGAAAAGCCGAGCGAAAAGCGGCGCCGCAAGGCCGCCCGTGCCCGCATCAATGCGCGTCGTGCCACGTATGCCGCAGCGTTGTGAGCCGTGAGAGGTTCGCGTACAGAGCCGGAGGATTTTTCACCGGCTCTTTTTATTTGTTTCCCATCCGTGAGGCCTGTTGCATGAAAATTTTGATCCTTAATGCCGGAAGCTCCTCCATCAAATACCAGTTGATGGATCTGGAGGACGTTCATCACTTTACCCTGCCAGCCTTCGGCCTAGTGGAAAAAATCGGGGAAAGCATGGGGCGGATCACCCACAAAACCTGTGTGAACGGCCTGAATTCCACCATCGTGGAGGAGTCTCCCATTCCCACCCACACGGAGGGAATGGCCCGTGTGGTGGCCCTATTGACGGATGCGGACAAGGGCGTCATCCGGGAGGCTTCCGAAATCCAGGGAGTCGGCCACCGGGTCCTTAGTTGCGGTGAAGTCTATACCGACCCCGTGTTGATTGATGACCAGGTCAAGGCCGCCATCCGTGAATTTTTCCCGCTGGGTCCCCTGCATAACCCGCCCAACTTGATGGGCATCGAGGTGGCGCAACGCTTCTTTCCGAATGCCCCCCAAGTGGCCGTGTTCGACACCGCCTTCCACCAAACCATGCCGCCCAAGGCCTTTTTATACGCCGTCCCCTATGCCTGGTACACCGATTACCGCCTGCGCCGGTACGGCTTTCACGGCACTTCCCATAAGTTCATCACCGCCGCTACGGCGGAATATCTCGGCAAGCCGGTGGAGCAAACCAGCCTCATCAGCATCCATCTCGGAAATGGCTGTTCGATAACCGCCGTCCGGAATGGAAAGTCCGTCGACACCTCCATGGGAGTGACCCCACTGGAAGGCCTGGTGATGGGCACCCGCTCGGGCGACTTGGATCCCGCCGCCATCGAATACATCATGGAGCAGACCGGCATGAACATCCACGACACAACGAATGCCTTGAACAAACAATCCGGCTTGAAAGGCATCTGCGAGGTGAATGACATGCGCGACGTGGTGGAAGCCGCCGCCGGTGGAGACCAGATGGCGGAGATCGCCTTGCAGATGTTCACCTACCGCATTCAAAAATACATCGGCGCCTACATGGCCGTGCTGCCGAAACTGGATGCGATTGTGTTCACGGCCGGCATCGGCCAGAATTCCTTTCCGGTTCGGGCCCGTATCTGTGATGGATTGGAGCACCTGGGCATTCGGTTGGACATCCAGAAGAACATGGCATCCGCAGACAACACGCGGGAAATTCAACAGGACGGCGCGCCCATCCAGCTGCTGGTCATCCCTACAAACGAAGAACTGCAGATTGCGCTCGAAACCAAGCAGATCATCGACGGTTGAGCCCGGCGCCGGCGCTCATGAAAAAGCGAATCCTTCCGGATTCGCTTTTTTCATGCTCCGGCCATTCCTCATTTTCGCAGATGGGAAGGGGGAATACCCAGTTGTTCGCGGTATTTGGCCACCGTTCGCCGGGCAACCGACGTACCCTGTCGGCTCAATTTCAATGCAATGTCCTGGTCGGACAACGGATGCCGGAGGTCTTCGCGTGCAATCAGCCGCGCCACGGCTTCCTTAACGGCTTCCGTCGAAATGCGGCCGCCGTCACCCGTCGCCAGGCCCTGCGTAAAGAAAAAGCGGAGTTCCAGCAATCCCTGGGGTGTCTGGGCATATTTCTCCGCCACGGCACGGCTGACCGTGGTTTCGTGCACCCCGATTTTTTCCGCCACGTCCGCCATTCGTAGGGGCTTCAGCCGGGAAATGCCATGATCAAAAAAGTCCGCCTGGGCCTCTGCAATGACTTGGGCGATCCGTCGCACGGTTTCTCGACGCTGGTGCAGGCTGTCGATCACGAAATGCCCGGAGCGCACTTTGCCCATCAAATATTTTTTGGCATCCGCCGCTGTTTCCGGATTGCGGAGCATCTCTTCGTACTCCGCGCTGATATGTAGGCGCGGCAGAACATCTTTCAGTAACTCCGCAGTATATCCGCCATCTGCGGCTTTGAAGATTTCCACTTCCGGCGTCACATAAATCGGCTCCGGCGGATCGAACCGAAGCCCCGGGCGAGGGTCCAGGGAGGCAAGGATATGCAGGGCGGCCGTGATGTCCTCCACCGGCCATCCCGTGCGCCGGGCAAGGTCCTCCGCGGAGGGGTCTGCCAGTTCCTCCAAATGGTCCTTCACGAGCAACACGGGAAGGGAATCCGCGCGGTAACCCGACCGGAGCAACTGGAGCTGAATGCTCTCTTTCCAATTCCGGGCCGCGACGCCTGGGGGATCAAACTCCTGAATCACGGGAAGGGTGCGCTCCACAACCGACGGCGGCACGCCGGCCTCACGGGCAATTTCTTCCGTGTCCGCCGTCAGCCAACCGTTTTCATCCACATTGCCGATGATGTATTCCCCCGCCTTCTTGCCTTCCTCATCCAAGCCCGATTCATTCAGTTGTTCTTCCAGAAATGCGCTCAGCGAAGGGCGGGCGGCCAGTGAATCCATAAAATACTGCCGTTTTTCCTCCGCTTCCGGCGTCGCTGGTTCGCCGGAGATCGCCTCCAACTCCTTCGGGGCCAGCATGGCCTCATACGCATCAATTTCGCGGCCATAGTCCGCCGCATCAAAATCATCCTCCCGGTCCTCCCCTCCTTGACTCATGGAAGGCGTCGGACCATCCGCCATGGGAGTCATGGACCCCGCTTGCTCTTCCAACACGGGATTCGTTTCCAGCTCTGTTTGAATCCATTCACGAAGCTCCGAGAGGGGAGCCTGCAGGAAGCGAAGAGACTGCATCATCTGGGGCGAGAGCTTCATCTCCTGCCGTAGCTGCGGACGTTGTTGAAAACGGGGTTCCATGGGAGAGAGTGTAGCGGCTGGCGGCCTTCCGTTCAATGGCAGGCTGATCTGGACAAGCGGGATGCTCAGCGGCGAAGCCGCCACTGCCTCCGCTCAGCAGAGTCGAAGCGCTCAATGGCATACCGCAACGCCGTCCGCGGCAGCCGGACGGCGTTTTGATCCAGAAACAACCGCAAGGCATCCGCATCCCGCTTGCCCACTTCCCGCAGCATCCAGCCGGTGGCCTTGTGCATGAGGTCGTGAGGATCGTTCAGTAGCAGCTCCGCCAGCCAAAAGGTATTGTGAAAATCGTCCTGCCGGATATGCGCAAGCGTGGCCACCATGGCCATCCGGCGCTCCCACAAGCAATCGGATCGGACGAGGGCCTTCAGCACGTTCCGCCCCTTCCCCGGCGGCAAATGCCGTCCCACCACATTCGGAGCGCTCAGATCGACCAAATCCCAGTTGTTGATGCGGCGGGCATGAGCCAGATAGGAGGAAAATACGGCCTCCCGTCCTCCGGCATCCGTCCGGCGATATTCCCGGGCCATGGCCAGCACGGCAAACAGGCGCACCTCATGGACGGGGGAATGCAAAAGCTCTTCCGCAACAGACAGGGGAACATCCGGGAAGAGGGTGAGCACGGAACGGGTCTGAGGCACCCTCAATCCCCAAAACACATCCCCTTCGCCATACTGCCCCGGACCCGTTTTGAAAAACCGCCGTAGGTGGTGGGCTTGTTCGGCATCCTTCCGGCGCGCCAGCTCGGCCAAGACCTGTTTGGCCGTCGCCGGTTTCATTTCAGCAGATCAAGGACGGGTGTGGTAAACGCCCATACGCCGGTTAAACCACCCACATCATCCCGAAGCGCCTGAAGGTCCTTCATCAGGAGGTCCACCATGGCCTCGTCCTGAACAGTCAGGATGGCGGCATTGGCTCCGGGCCACACATGGCTGTCCAGGCGGGCTCCGCTTTTGGGCCCCTTGCCGCTCAACCGGGGCCAGCGGGTATAGCCCGTCACCTGATGTCCATCCAACAAGGTCGTCAGGTCCTCATCCAACACAATGTCATACAGAATCCAGAGGGCTTTTTTCATGCAACGGTTCCTTTCCGGCCCAACGCCTCTACACGCTTCCGTTCGCCCCGCGAATGGAAAAGACTGTACAGCGTAGGCACCAGCACCAAGGTGATCAACATGGCAAAAAGCAACCCGCCGACAATGGTGGCCCCCATCGGCCGCCACATGGCGGCCCCTTCCCCGCGGCTGAGCACAAGCGGCATCATGCCGGCCACGCTACTGAGCGTAGTGATCAGCACCGGCCGCAGGCGGGAGCGGCCGCCGTTTTCAATGGCCTCTCCCAACCGCTGTCCACGGGCCCGGAGCAGATTGATGTAATCGATCAAGATAATGGCATTGTTGACCACCACGCCGACCAACATGATCATGCCGATGAAGGACATGATGTTGATGGTCAGCTGAAAGACCAACAGGCTGATGGCCACGCCGACAAAGGCAAACGGAATGGAAAAGAGGATCAGGAAAGGATCCAGTAGGCTTTCAAACTGAGCGGCCATCACCATATAGACCAGCAGGATGCCCAGCAAAAGCATCAACTGCATTTCTCCAAAGGTTTCCGCCTGGTCTTCCGCCGTTCCGCCGAAATGGATGCTCACGCCGGATGGCAAGGCGATTTTGCTACCGATGGTTTGCCGGAGCTCCGCCACCACCTCTCCGCTGCTACGGCCGAACACATCGGCTTCCACACGGATCATGCGTTCCTGATTCTTGCGGTCGATCTTCAGGGGGCCCACCCCTTCCACAATGTTCGCCACGCTGTCCAGACGGATCCGGCGGCCGTCCGATGTGGTGATTTCGGCCCGGGCGATGTCCGCCAGCGTCCGGCGGTGCGGTTCATCCAGCCGGAGCAGAATGTCGTATTCATCATCTTCTTCGCGGAACTGAGTGGCCGTGGTTCCGTAGAACAATGTACGCATGCCGGTGGCCACCTGCGACACATTCAACCCGTGCGCCGCCGCCTTCACGCGGTCGATGTCCACATGAATTTCTGGCCGCCCCATATCCCGGGCGAGGTTTACATCCACGGCGCCCGGCGTGGAACGAACAATGGAAGCCACCTGCTCTGCAATGCGTTGCAGAATGTCGAAATCGAACCCGGTGACTTCAATGGAAATCGGTTTGGCGCCGCCGCCGGGGCCCATGCCGCCGGCGTTGACGCTGAGCTTTACAATTTCCGGCCAGCGGGTGATCCGGTCGGCCACTTCGCGGCCGATTTCCCGAGCGGTTTTCACCCGCTCGGTCTGGCGGACCAACCGTAGCTGGATTTGTCCGATATGCGTGCCTTCATCCCCGGCGCTCATGCCCCGGCCTTCGCCACAGCGGATGGAATAGGTCAGCACATCTTCCCCCGCCGCTTGGAGCGCCAGCGCCAGTACGCGCCGACACATTTCCGCGGTTTCCTCCACCCGGGTGCCGATGGCCAGTTCAATGCGGATCGTCAATCGGTCCGAATCATCCTCTGGCGCATATTCGGAGCCCACCAGCCGGAACAGTGCAACACCGCCGAACAGCAGAGCCACGGCAATCACCACTACCAACCAGCGCGTATGGAGCGCATGATGCAGCAGGCGGGCATACCCCGCATCCAGTGAATCGAAAACCCGGACGCCCGCCTTCTGGATGGCGGCCGTCCAGGGCTTGATGCGGGCCTTGCGGACGTTGCGGGGCTGTAACAACTTGCTACTGAGCATGGGCGTGAGCCACAAGGCGCACACCATGCTCGCCACCAGGGTGGCCGTCAACAGGCCGCCTAACTGTTTGAACATCACACCGGCTTCGCCCTGCAGGAAGATCAGGGGAAAGAACACCACAATAGTCGTCAGGGTGGAAGCCATGACGGCCGTCATGACTTCTTCGCTACCGAACATGGCGGCCTCCCGGGGGGCCGTGCCGTGCTCCACCTTCTTGGTGATGTTCTCCAGAATCACCACCGCATTGTCCACCACCATGCCGATGGCAATGGCGAGGCTGGACATGGAAATGATGTTAATGGTCCAGCCCATGCTGTAGAGGAAGATGATGGCGGCGATCAATGAAAACGGAATCGTCAAAGCAATGATCATCGAGGAGCGGAAACTGCCCAGGAAGAACAGCGTGACGAGGAAGACGAACAGCAACGCCCATCGGATGGTGCCGAATACGTTGTTGATGGAGTTGACGATGTCGGTGCTGGTGTCGCCGATGAGCGAAATTTGAATGTCCCTCGGCAGGGTGGGGCGCAGGCGTTCGAGCTCCGCCGTGACTTCCTGCGCCACGGCCACCGTGTTGGCGCCGGAGCGTTTTTGGATGATCATCATCATGCCACGTCGGCCATTGATTTCTGTGATCCGGCGTTCTTCCGCAAAGCCGTCCACCACGCGAGCGATATCCCGTAGATAGACGTATGAGCCGCCTTCGGAACGGATCACGACGGATTCCAATTCCTCGGGAGAGACGAATTCGCCGGGTACACGGATGGTGTAGTCCATGCTCCCGACCTTGATGTTGCCGGCGGGCAACGTCATGTTCTCCGCCGCCAGGATGGCCACCACGGTTTCCAGGCGGACATCGAACGCCGCCAGCCGTTCCGGATCCAGCAAGATCTGGATTTCACGCTCCAGTCCGCCGAACAAATTAACGGTGCCCACACCGGGGAGACGCTTGAGCGGATCGGAAACTTCCTTGTCGATGATGTCATAGAGGTTTTCGACATTTTCCGTTACCGTGATGCCGAAAAACTGGATGGGAATCTGCGAGGTGTTGAACTTCATCAGGCGCGGGGTTTCCACATCGTCCGGCAGATCGCCGACCACCCGGTCCAGATTGCTCCGCATATCGTTGGACGCCTCGTCCAGGTTGGTGCCCCAGATGAATTCGCAGGTGACGGAGGAAATGCCTTCCTTGGTCACGCTGGTCATCTCCTTGAGGTTGTTGACGGAGCCCAAGGCACGTTCGATCATTTTGGTGACCTTGTTTTCCACGTCCTCGGTGCTGGCGCCGGGCCATTCCGTCAGGACGGTCACCACGGGATTCTCGATTTCCGGAAGAAAATCCACGGAAAGGCGCGTGAACATCACGATCCCGATGATCAGCACCGCGATAAAAAACATCAGAGTGGTGACGGGCTTGCGTACGCCGATTTCAGATAAATTCACAGAACGAACTCCTTTTTTCTACGGGGGACTAATCTTCCCCGACGAGCTCTTCAACCCGTTCGATCTTCACGCCGTCGGTCAACTTGTTCTGACCCATGACAACATATTCATCCCCGGCGTCTAGGCCTTCCAGAATTTCCACCTGGTCGCCGCTGCGGATGCCGGTGCGGACATCCACCACGTTCGCCGTGTCGCCATCCACCACAAAAACGATCTGCCGATCCAGCACGCGTAGCACGGAGGAGGCGGGAATGGTCAGGGCGGCCTCACGGGCGGCCAGGGAGATTTCAGCCGTGGCATACATCCCGGGGCGGAGCAGCCATTTGCCGTCCTCTCCCTGCTCATTATTGAGCAGGACCTCGATGCGGGCCGTCCGGGTCAGCGGATCCACAGTCGGAAAAATGCGGTCAACCTGGCTCGGAAACACCCGACCTTCATACACATCCGTGCGCACGGCCACCGCCGTCTCCCCCGGCACCAGCGCGGGCAACAGGCGGGCGGGAACGGAAATCCGAAGCCGCAACGGCATCATCTGAACCAACCGTAGAATGGGGGTGCTGGAACCAACCACAGCGCCGGGGTCCGCATACCGCTCCGCCACCACGCCATCCATGGGGGCACGGATGAATGCCTCGTTCAAATTCACCCGGGCCAGCTTCAGCTGCGCCTGCGCCTGTGCCAGAGCCGCTTTGGCGCTTTCATGCGCGGTCACCGCGGCGTCCCGCGCCTGTTCAGTCGATACTTCTTCGTCAAACAAGGCTTCAATGCGGCGGCGTTCGCGGTCTCGGTCCGCCAGGGTCACTTCCGCCTGCTGGAGCTGTGCTCCGGCCAGCGAGACCTGCGCTTCCAGTTCCTCATGCTCGATTTCCGCCAGCACGGCGCCTTTTTCGACTTCAATGCCTTCCGTGACCGGAATACCGTTTTTCAGTTCCAGCTTGATGAGCCGCCCTTGGGTTTTGGAGGTAACTTCCACCGACAAGGGCGATTCCAATTCACCGGTGAAATGCAACACCGCCGAAATTGCGCTGGGCTCTGCCACCGCCGTTCGAATGGCTACGGGCAGCAACTCCCGCTCCCCTTCCTGGCTTTTGCTTCCGCAACCAGACACCATGACGGCCACCACGGCCGCCGCCATCATTCCCCCGCCATGTGCAATCCACTTTTTCATTCTACATCCTCCACCGCCGTCAACACTTCACCGTCCGGGAGCGCTCTTTCCAAGAGAAGCCCCATGGCCTTTTGCAACCCCACACGGGAAATCGCGTGGTCAAAAATGGATTGATAAT
>JAISGX010000150.1 GCA_031262805.1 Verrucomicrobiota bacterium
TCATCCACATCCGAAGGCCGTGAGCCCACAAACAAGGGAGGGCATGATGAATCCCCTTCCACGTCGACTTCTTCCGGCATCTGTGATCCTGATGTTTGCCGACGCTACAACAACAGGCCCACCTAGCCGATCCACAGGATTCAAGACAACCCAACCTCAAAAGGCAGGGACCGCCCGAACGATGGCACCCATCGGGTTTCCAGCCCCCGGCGCCCCACCCCCAGACGGAGGCCGCCGCCCCCTCCTCCGGTCTCGTATACCCGCGCATATCCAGCTCTGGTCGTCATGATCCCGGCCGAGCCAGACGCCATGACCGCAGCCGATTCCACTAGGGCCGGTGTTCGGATCACACCGTATCCTTCTGATTCTTGCCTCCCCTGCCCGATAGGGGGGCGCAGAAGAACACCAACCCTGTAACCTTTGGCTCGGTGAAGTCGACGAATATATGTAGAGAGCACCATGAAACGAAACGAACACCATCCAATCCCCTTGAATCCCGTTTTTCGCAGGCACGACTCCATTGGAGAGCCTTTTTTGAAGGAAAGGAGGTCCCTTCTTGCAGACCGCCCTGTTCTATGAAAATATACAGGTAAGGAGCCGGGGCGCGGTGTCCTCCCGGACATTCAAGCACATGAGCCATGCGGGATCCAAACATGAAGAAGAGGCCTTTGTTTTGGAGGCCGTTCAGTGCGTGCTGAATGGGGATATCAACGCTTTTTCCATCATCGTAAAAGCTCATGAAAAGTTGATCGCCGCCGATCTCGGCCGCCGCCTCCCCGCACAGGATATTCAGGAGGTGGCGCAGGATACCTTTCTCCGGGCCTATCGTTCTCTGGGTTCCTTCCGGAAGGAGGCTCCTTTCCGCATCTGGCTGCTTCGGATTGCTCGATATGCCGCACTGGATTTCTGGCGGAGAAAATACCGGCGGAAGGATGTGCCGTTTGCCGATCTTGATGCGGCAGCATGGCATACGGCGGAAGCCGACCGTCAAAGCAACGAGCGGGAACAGCAAAAAGACCGGGAAGCGGAAGAGAGGGCTCGGGAGCGGTTGAATGCCGCGCTGCTCCATCTCACGCCGGACGACCGGGCCGTAATCACCCTGATTGAATTGGAAGGCTTTCCCATGAAAGCCGCAGCGGAACAACTTTCATGCAGCCTCTCCTCCATCAAAGTGCGGGCCTTCCGCGCCCGACACCGCTTGAAAAGAATCCTCGAACAACCCTTGAGGGAAAAGGATGAAATCCGATGAACAAAAACCAACCAATTCCATGGTCCTACATGCAAAACGCCTATCTTCCCCCGAAGCCGGAACTGGATCTGTCTGCCATCATGCAGGCGGTCCGGGAGGAAGCAACGCGCCACCCCTGCCGCAACATCCCAACGGCTCCATTGGCCCGCATGCCCACGTGGGCCTGTGCTGTGGCCGCCTGCTTGGCGCTGGCGGCCGCCATCGGCGCCGTGGGCGGTTCCGTCTCCATGGCGGATACGGAAATCAGCCAAGCCTGGCTTCTCAGTATCCAGCCCGTAGAATTGGAACAGGGCCTCAGCGGTCTGAATGATTATATTTGAGAAGGAACCCCTACGTATGCAAAAAATCAAATGGACCTTGTTGCTTCTGGCGATCCTCCTCTCGGGCGTATGCGCAGGCTTTTATGCCAACACCCTAGTCATGCGCACCCGAATCCGACATTTTTCGCGCGTCCCCGCCAATCTGCCCGAGCACATCACACATAAACTGACCCGGACCCTTCATCTAAATCCAACACAGCAGGAGAAGGTGCGGCAGACCATTATGAAGCACCACCTTCTGATAGAAGAGGCTTGGGCGGAGAAACATGCCACCTTCCAACAGCTCATGCGGAACATGCGGAATGAAATTTCCGTCCTGCTGACACCAGAGCAGCAGGCCGCTTATCAAAACCATTTGGACAAGCTGGATCAAGAGCGGGAGAACCGTCAGCACCTCCGGCAGGGCGCCTTCCCTCCTCCGCCCCCATAAGCGTCAGCCCCCCCGAAGCAAACCGCCAATTGCCCCAGGCTGATGCCGGCATCATTCGCCGGAATGTTTTGGTGCGTCCATACACGAAATCCCTCTTCCGCAAGGCGTCCGCACGCACCCGACAACAACCGGTGGTTCTGAAAACAACCGCCGGTCAAGCAAATATCCTCCAGGTTTTCCTGTTTGGCAACGGCCACCATCATTTCCACCAGTGTGGCGTGGAAACGGGCGGAGGCAGCGGCGGCGGACTCCTTCCCGGTGCATATGGAAAGCAGCATGGGCGCCCAATCCAGCATCCGTCCATTCCATCCGAACGAATAGGGTGGCATGCTTTCTTCCACCAGATCGGCCAATGCCTCCAGCTGCATCGCCGCCTCGCCTTCATAGGCCGTAACGGGGGAGAGCCCCAAAAACGATGCCACGGCATCGAACAGCCGTCCCGCACTGGTGGTGATGGCCACGTGAAGATGCGCACGAAGCGCTTCCTGCAACCGGGCCTGTTCTTCTTTGGTGAATCCCGCCACCGGAATGCCGCCGCCGAGCACATGCGCCACCCCAAAGGCCGACCGCCGCGGCTCCCGCATGGCGGCATCTCCACCCACCAGCGGAAACGGACGAAGCCAGGCCACCCGCTGGAATGTTCGGCGGGTGGCCGCCAAAAACTCGCCCCCCCAGATGGTGCCATCCGGTCCCCAACCCGCCCCATCCCAGGCAATGCCCAGCACCTCGCCGTGCAACCCGTGTTCCGCCATGCAAGCGGCCACATGAGCATGGTGATGTTGCACCTTCTCCACCCGGAGCCCCATCGTGACCGCCTCCCTAGTCACGGCATACATCGGGTGCGAATCCACCACCATTTCGGCGGCTTCCATCCCCTGGATCTTCACCATGTCCTGAAGGCTCCTGTGCCACAAACGGACCGTTCCATCATAGTCCATGTCCCCGATATGCGGACTCATAACAGCACGAGCGCCTGCATAAACAGCAAGAGTGTTTTTCAGCTCCGCGCCCGCCCCCACCGTTCCATCCCGGCCGCCGCCCAAAGCAACGCTGTATGGCGCCAGCCCTCGCCCGCGGCGAATAACGATGGGCCGCTTCCCGCAAACGGAAAGGACGGAATCATCCATAGGGCGGACAATGGGCCGATTGTGCATGAGAAAATCATCCGCAATGGCTCCTAGGCGGGAAAGAGCTTCGTCGTTTCCAATGCACAAGGGCTCATCCGCCCGGTTTCCGCTGGTGGCTACCACGGGGAAACCGAGTTCTTGCATAAGAAGATGATGCAACGGCGAATACGGCAACAGCGCACCGAGTCGGGAGAGGTTCGGCGCCAAAGCGTCCGACAGGTGGCCGCATCCATCCTGGCGGCACAGCAGGACAATGGGGGCCGCAGCGGACGTCAGCCATCCGGCTTCCTCTTTCGATACCCGGCACTCGCCAGCAATCGTCTCCAGCGATGGAAACAAAACAGCAAACGGTTTTCTCTCCCGGCACTTCCGCCGACGAAGCCGCTGCACTGCTTCCTCATTGCGGGCATCCACCATCAGATGAAAGCCACCGATTCCCTTCACTGCCACGATCCGCCCCTCTCGGATGGCATGGGCGGCGGCAAGAAGGGCTTCATCCCGGGCCGCCAGTATCTTTCCAGCAGGGGTTTGCCACGTGAGGTGTGGCCCGCATTGGGGACACGCATTGGGTTGAGCATGGAAACGGCGGTTCGCCGGGTCCGTATATTCGGATTTGCAGGCGCGACACATTCCAAACACCCGCATGGTGGTGTTTGGGCGGTCGTACGGCAGCTGTTCCAGAATGCTGTACCGCGGTCCGCAATGGGTGCAATTCGTAAACGGGTAGCGATGCCGCCGGTTGGATGGATCCTGGATGTCGTGCAGACAATCGGGACAGGTGGCCAAATCCGGCAAAATCCCAGCGGTACGGACGCCGGGAGCCTTTTCACTCGCCCGGATTTCAAAGCCTGCGGGAGGCGGGCCCACCGCTTTCTCCATCACAATCGATTGAATATCGGCAACCTCCGGAAGACGCTTTTTCAATTCGTCAAAAAAGCCATTCAAACGAGCGGGATCCCCAGACAGCACGCCTTCCGCCCCTTCCATCGTGTTGCGCACCCAGCCGTCCAAGCCCCATTCCCGAGCCAACCGGAATGCGGCGGGCCGGAAGCCCACGCCTTGGACTTTTCCGCGCACCTTCCAGTTGACCGCCTGATGCCCGCTCCGCCATGGGCCGTCCCCTCCCATGTTCAGTCCGCCTGGATGAAGTGCTTTCGGGACCAATCCACGCCCAGCCATTTTTCCACCTGCATCATCCAACGATGCTTCCGTTCCCGGCGGCTCAACGCATAGTTGGGATTGGCCTGAAACAAGCCTTTCGCCGGTGGCAGCCAAGCCTGGATGGCTTTCGGATGAGTCCCGGTGAACGGCTGCAACACGTTGGGATCGATATCGGCATAATTCAGATACTGAAACGGCTTTCGGGTGAAACCGCGAAAAGTCTCCTTCCACTTCTCGTTGTATTTTTCTTCCGGACGGACCCAGCCATAGTGATACACCGTTGCATCTGCGAACGCGGCACGGGGGTAGCGCATATGCTTGTAATCCTCCACAACGGAAAAAAACAATCCCTTCGGCCCCCAGATGGGCAGATTGTTGCGAACGGCACGGACCTCCCGGCGATACCACCGTGGAGAAGAGGCCACGGTGTTTTGGTTCCCATAGAAATGCAGATACCGAAAATACAGGGCTTCCATCCGGGGGTTGTCCAAATGGCGCTCCATGGCGGCCCGGATACGGGGGAGGTCCTCCTCGTGCAGCACCTCGTCGCCTTCCAGATAAAGGGCCCAGTCGCCGGTACAGTTGAACAAGGCCATGCTTTTTTGCTGGCCGTACACAAACCCTTTGACGCGGTGCCTGGCATCGAGATTTTCATTCCACGTGGTGGGAAGGATGCGGAGCTTCGGTTCCTCCATGGCCCGGAGCATCTGCTCGGTCCGATCATCGCAGGGTCCCAAGGCCACCACAAATTCATCCACCAAGGGAAGTGCCGAGCGGATGGATTCCACAAAGGGAAACTGCAACCGGTCGGCATTCCGCAAAAAAGTAAATCCGCTGATTTTCATTGAAGTTCCGGCAAGGTTCGAGGCAGGAAAAGCTGTTGGAAGCGGTTTTTCCTCCATGCCCGACGGAGCACCGGGTCCTGTGGGTTGGGCGGCGTCCATTCTTCGTATGGCTTGCCGAGCTGTAGCACCAAACGGGTGAAGGTGGAGGAGGTCATCCCCCATTTTTTCAAAAACTGCCGACGGCCTGGATTCGGCTGGACTCGAACTAGGGATTTGGACACGAAATGATAGACTCTGCTCCGCCCAATTCCCCGGAAGTGACGAACACCCGCCTGCCAAAGCTTCATGGCAAAATCGGGATCGGAATAGAATCCGGGGGAAAATTCCACGCTATATCCGCCGACCAGGTCCCATACATCCCGATGGACCACATTGGGCGGCCGGGTGGCGCCGCACCAATCCGCCTTTTCATACTGATGGAATTCGCGCAGCAACTTTGCTTCGTCAAAGTCCTCGATCTCCCGACCGTAATCCGCAGGGGCAATCACCGGCTTGCTGTTCGTGGGATAAGGTTCCAGCATCGTGGCGGAAAGGAAAAAATACTTGTCCGGCAGGGCGGCGATTTCTTCCAGCAGGGCCGTATCCCACCCTGGGCAAACCACCATGTCGTCGTTCATGAAGGCGACATAGTCGGTCTGCACCAGCGTCCGCCCCAGATTCATCGCAAAACAGATGCCTACATTTTCCGGACTATAGGTATGATCCAGTTGCTGTTCCCTCACCCAATCGAGCGTACCATCCGAACCGTCGTTCACATGCACGATGATCTGATGGGGATGCGTGGAATAGCGGCGGATGGAATTCACGCATAGTTTCAAGTACGGAAGATTGTTCCAGGAAGGAATCAAAATGGACAATCGGGCCCCGGCGGGCACAACGCCCGAATAGGATTCTATGGCTACTTTCATCATCCGTCTTTCCGCTCTTTATGTCTGCAAGCCACTGGTCAGTTCAAACACCGCCATCAGCATACTGATGGCGACAAAACCAACGCCCACGGCGATGAACAGCATCATGATGGGTTCGAGGACCGTGGTGAAAATTTTCACGGCGCGGTCCAGTTCATTGTCATACCGGTGGCCGATATGCGCCAGGGCGCCCGTCATATCGCCGGATTCCTCTCCGATGGCCAGCATATCCGTCAACAGCTGTGGGAACACGCCCCCCTGGGCCAGCGGACGGGAAATGGACGAGCCATCGGTCACCCTGTCCCGGGCCTCATGAATGGCATTGGCAATAATGGAATTGCCGACCGTGTTTTCCACAATGGACAGGGCCTGCAACACCTGGACCCCGTTGGCCAGCAGGGTGCTGAGGGTATGGGCAAAATTAGCAAAGGCATTGGCTTTGACGATGTTGCCGACGGTCGGCAATTTCAGCATGATGCGGTCCTTCCATTCCACCCCAGCGGGTGTTTTCAAGGCGCGCTTCAGGGCCAAGCCGCCGAACACCAGCAGCAGGGCGATCAACCAACCGTATTTCAGCAGTCCTTCGCTCATGCCGATCAACATCCGAGTCGGCAGAGGCAGGGTTCCACCCAAATCCTCGAACATTTGCGAAAAAACGGGCACCACCACCATCATCATGAACAACATGGCCGCCAGCCCCACAATGGCCACAATGGAGGGATAGACCAGAGCCATGACCACTTTTTCCCGCGCAGAGAGCACCCGCTCGTAATGACGGACCAAGCGTTCCAGCACACCGGGCAACTGGCCGCTAGCCTCACCGGCTTTGACCATGCTGATATACAGGGTGGGGAAGCTCTCAGGCCAGCGGCTCAAGGCGCCCGACAAGCTGGTGCCCTGCACAATTTCATCGCGCAGGTTCGTCACAATGGCATCCTGGGGTTTTCCGGTTTTCCGGATGGCTAGGGCATGCAGGGCGGTGCCGAGCGTCATGCCGGAGGCCAACAGGTCAGACAATTCGCTGGTGAAGAGCAGCAGCTCGCTCATTTTCATCTTGGGCCTGCCGTGCCGTCCTTTTTCAAACCGGTACCATTTCCGGCCTTCGGTTTGGCCGACAGCACCCGCCCGGGAGCGTGTGCGCTTCGTCCTGGTCGACTCCGGCAGGGCTTTGGCGGCGGGTTTTGTCGATTTGGATTTAACGGGTTTCATCTTGGCCGACGGCTTGGACACGGAGGGTTTCCCGGCTTCGGTGATGGACACCGGAACAAATCCCTGGCGGGATAAAAGCGCCATGAGGGTTCGTTTCTCCGACGCCTCCAGCACGCCTTCCTGCCGCTCTCCGGTGCGGCTTTTGGCAATGTATTTGAATTGCGCCATGGCTACCGTGCAGAAGAAAACCGGTTCATCCCTCGTCCTCTGAGGTGACCCGAACCACCTCTTCCAGCGTGGTGATGCCTGCCAGCACCTTCCGCCAGCCGTCCATGCGGAGGGTGCGCATGCCGTTTTGAAGCGCATATTCCTTGATGGCACCCGAGGAGCGGCGTTCCACGATCATTTGTCGGATGGGATCGGTGACCAGCAGGATTTCATAGATTCCCGTCCGTCCGCTGTATCCCGTTCCCCGGCAGTATTCACAACCGACCGGCTCGCAAATCGTTCCGGCGGACAGCATATCCAAGGGAAACCCGATGCCGCCGAGGAAATCCTTGTCCACGGGCCATGGCCGCTTGCATTTCGGGCACAGCTCGCGGATCAGCCGCTGCGCCGTCAGGGCTTCCACCGAACTGGCAACCAAAAACGGTTCAATTCCCATATCCACCAAGCGGGTGATGGCTCCTGCGGCATCGTTCGTGTGGAGGGTGCTGAACACCAAGTGGCCGGTCAAGGCCGCACGGATGGCGATGTCCGCTGTTTCCTGGTCACGGATTTCACCGACCATGATGATGTCCGGATCCTGACGGAGGAAGGTTCGGAGCGTATTGGCAAAGGACAAACCGATTTCCGAACGAACCTGCACCTGGTTGATGCCGGCCATTTCATATTCGATGGGATCTTCCACCGTCAAAATCCGTTTATCCACCGAGTTGATGGTATGCAGCCAGGCATACAGGCTGGTGGATTTTCCCGATCCAGTCGGGCCGGTGACCAACAGGATGCCGTTGGGCTTGCGGATCAGCTTGTTCAAGATGTCCTCATCGTCGGGAAACAGTCCCAGCTTATCCATGCCGAACATGCCGCTGGAGCGCATCAGCAAACGAAGGCTCACGCTTTCGCCGTAAATCGTCGGCATGGTGGAGACGCGCACATCAATCTCCTCCCCCTTCACCCGCAGGCTGATGCGCCCGTCCTGCGGCAGTCGTTTTTCCGCAATGTCCATGCCGGCCATGACCTTGATGCGGCTGATGATGGCGGACTGAAACCGTTTCATTTGGGGCGGCAGGGGGGTCGGATGCAGAACCCCGTCAATACGGTACCGGATGCGGAGATCGTTTTCCATGGGTTCGATGTGGATGTCCGTTCCCCGGTCGTGGCGGGCCTCCCAAATGACTTGGTTGACAAACTTCACCACGCTGGCTTCCTGGTCCAGATCGTTCAAGTCGCCAACGGAAGGCCCCATATCCTCGTCGAGATTGAGCTCGTTACCGGCAATCAGGCGGTCGAGGGTGTCCGCCCCCACGCCGTAGAATTTCTTGGTGGCTTTTTCTATGTCGCCGGAGGGAGAGAGGGCGAACTTCACGCGCATCCCGCCAGAAGCAAGCCGGAAGGCATCCGCCAAGCCGGCTCGGAACGGCTCGCTCGTGGCCACCCGTAGCGTGGAGGCATCCTCCAGGGCCACGGGGATGACATTATATTGAAATACCGCCTTGGGCGGCACTTTTTCCAGAACTTCGCCGGCAATCGGCTGTTCGCCCACCCGAACAAACGGCACCTTGAGCGCCTGGGCCAGCGCTTCCAGAAAGACATCCTCGCGGGCATACTCCAAGGCGGTGACGAAGGCGGTCAGCACTCCCTCGTTTTCGCGCTGTTTGATCAGAAGCTCCTCAATCTGCGGAGGCGTGAAAAGCCTCGTTGCCGTTAGAAGCGCCGTCAATCGATTGGATGCCGTTGCCGCCATATTCCGCCTATACCGGCTTTTCCGCCTTGGCATCGGCCAGTAGCACCAGTACGCGGTCCAATGTATCCTGCATGCCGTTCAATTCGTGGCCGATCTGTTCCAGCCGCGTGGAGCTTCCAATGCGGATCTGCTCCAAAAAGGCGCGTCGTTCCTGCAACGCTTCCTTTTCCGCCATCAATTGGTCGATCTGCTGGTTGGCCATGGCCAACGCGGCATCCAGCTGGTGGATGGTTTCCATGGGATCTTGCTCCGCCATGTCGGCGTGAGCCGATGGAGACACGGGCACTTCCGGCGTGGAAACATCCGGGATCGGCACCTGGACTTCTTTGCCGCAATTAGCGCAAGGCACAATCAGGCCGGCGCCGGCGGCATCAATGGTCATACTTTTCCCGCAATAGGGGCAGTTGAACAAAATGTCGCCGTCGCGGATTTCGCTCATGTCATCATACATCTGGCTGTCATCATTCATTTCTCATTCTCCATCTCGTCGATCCAAAAGGATTCAACCGGGCGACGCAAACATGGACGGCTTGGGTTCCTCCGTCGGCAGAACCTTCACCCGCCCGAACAAGGACCGGCGTGGCGCATCCTTCCTCGCTTGCGGCTTCATGGGTTCAACCACCCGTTCCGGGCGCACCTCCGGCACGACGGATCCGGCCGGATCAAACACAAACGGCGCTGTGGAGGCAGGTTCTGCAGGCGCCGGCAACGGGCCCGCGCCCAATGCCATGGCATCGAGCTGCGCGGCTTCCGCCTGGGTTCTCAGAAGTTGCTGCATTTCCCGTTCAAAATCGGCTGCCGGCTTCGCCTCCGGAGACGGTCTTTCCATAGGCGGGGCGGGTTCGATCAGCTGCACGGGCGCTTCGATGTTTTCCGCCTTCCCATCCACGGCACGCATTTGTGCCTGCCGGGCATTTGCCTTTTCCTCCTGCTCCATTTCGCGCACCTTTGTGGGCGAAAATGGCGCGAGGGAGCTATCGGACCATCCGCGATACCAATCTTCCGCAGCCACATTGGAGGCGCGGTGTAGGCGTTCGGTTTCCAACCGAGCTTCTTCCGGCGTCATCAGGACATACGGCGTAATCAGCACCAGCAGCTCCGTACGGGTGCGATTTTTGGATTCGCTGCGGAATAATGCGCCCAAGATGGGGATACTGCCCAGGATGGGCACCCGCGTGTTGCTGGCTTGGTAATCCGTCTGCACCAAACCGCCCAACACAATGGTGGAGCGGCTGGGCATGGAAATGGAGGCCGACATTTCACGTTTGTTGATGGAATACATGGTTCCGCTTCCCACATCCACCGGATCCCCTAGGGTGTCGGCCGATTGGGTGATTTCCATCGTGACATAACGGGAGGGATTGATGCGCGGCTTGACCTTCAGCTGAATGCCGACATCCTTATATTCATAATCGGAATAAAAGGTGCCCCCGCTGGAGGAGTCACCGGTACGGATTGGAATCTGCGTGCCGCTCATGATGCTGGCTTCCTTGTTGTCGGTGGTGAGGATCACCGGCGTGGCGAGCACCCGGCCTTCCCCTGAGCGGGCCACCATATCCAGCACCATGTCGATGTTCAGATCATTGAACGTGAAATAATAGTTCAGGCCCGTGCCGCCCCCAAACGCCCGTGTGATCGTATCCCCCGCCGCCGTCAGGAAATTGTTGGGGCCGAAGCTACCGCCCCAAGAGGCCACCGGCTCCCGCAACGAGACGCCGTTGACCATATTCTGGCTATATGCCGTCATGGATTTCTGTAGCCAGTTCACACCGTATGCAGTGCTATTGTTGAGGTTGACCTCCAAAATCACGGCTTCGAGCAGCACCTGGGCGAGCATGATGTCCACTTTGTTGATGACATCATGCAGGGCGGCCACATCTCCCTTGGTGCCCATCAACAGCAACGTGTTCGTACGTGTATCCGCCAGAATCTTGGTGTTCGGCGAAAGCTGGCCGATCCGGCTGACGGCGGCATCCCCCGCAGTGGAGCGAATGCGGTCTGCGGCGGCGGCACGGGAGCGGACAAAATCCTCTAGGGCGCGGGCGCGGCTGTCGCCCTCGGATGAATCCGCCATGATGCGGCCGGCGCCGGTGTCGGAATCCGATTTGGCCGTCCCGATGAAATCGTTTAGCAGACTGGAGACTTCCTCGGCATCGGCGTATTCCAGTGCAATGACCTGTACAACGACTTCCGGATCCACCGGACGATCCAACACGGCCACGATTTTATCGAAAAACTCAAAGTTGGCAGGCCGGGAGATCACGATGATGATGTTGGTGCGCTCATCGATCAGCACCTTGACCTTGCCTTGGATGATGCCCTGCGCCGCCATGGCGGCTTCCAATGCGGCGGCGGTGTCGGTGGAGGAGGCGGACGCGGCTCCTTCCACGGGCTGGCGGGCGCGGATCATGTTCGGCCGACGCAACGGGACGGGCTGGGCCACCTGGGCCACTTGTTCACGCCGTTCGCCCTGGCTGTCGCTAACCAATTCATTCAGGCGGGAGGCGATGTCCGAGGCTTTGGCGTGCTGAATTTCATAGATGCGGGTCTCCACCTTCATTTCCGTCGGCTGGTCCACCATTTCCAGAATTTCATAGATGCGCCGAAGATTGGTGGAGGTTTCCTGCACGAGCAGGCTGTTGATGCGATCCAGACGCTGCACTTTCCCAAAGCCGTGCAACATGGCCTGCACGATGTTCACGGCGTCTTCCATTTCCAAATACTTCAACTGGATCAATTGACTGACCAAGGCATCGCTTTCGGGATGGCCACCTTCGGGCGTCTGCCTTTGAATCTCCATCCCTTCCGTTGCCGCTTTATCAATGGGCACCACGCGATAAAAGCGTGTGCCAAGGGGAACCAATGAAATGTTGTTCATGGAAAGCAGGCTGTCCATGACCTGAATCATTTCCTCCTTGCTCAAGCGCTCGCGCACCCGGATGTTGGGAAAGGTGGCATTCACACCGGGGGCCTTGATCATGGTCCGTCCGGTCACCTGGGAATACATATCCAGTAAGGCATCCAGCGGGGCGTCCTTCACTAGGTTGAATTGATAAATCCGGTCCCCCTCGACGCCCTCGCTTCCGGCCGTGAGATCCACCGGGGTGAAGCCCGCATCGCCCGGCGCAGGCCGCGAAACCGGCGCTCGTTCAGCACGCAGACGCTGAATCCGCGCACGCGCCTCCTCTGCCGGGGAGAGCTCCGAGCCATCCTGGGCGGAAACCGTTGGCGGCAGGCCGGAGACGAACAGGGCACCGGCCAACAGCCAGGTCAAACCACTGGAAAAAGGTGAAGATGATGTACGCATTATGGTTCGTTCCCTTTAGGGTTGTGCGCCTTCCACCGCGGCCAAGGCGGCAGCTTCCGGCTGATTGTCCACTCCGCCGGAGGCCCTGCGGTACGCGTGATCCATTGCAAAAGTGCCCCGCAAACGGCCGTCCTGGCCCTGCCCCCCCATGGGTTGAACCGTCAACTGGCGGATGTCCGACACCATACCCTGCGACTGCTGGGCATACAGGAATTTTACCAGAGCATCCAGATCGCCTTCCCATTGGCAGGTGATGGTGGTTTCATACAAATCGCCAGCTTCCCGCTCCGCATCCGTTTCCCGGCGCATCAGCACAAGCCCCTGCTGGCTGGCCAGCCGTTCCAGGGCGGGCAACAGTTCCGAATCCGCCCGGCGGCCGGCCGGAAACACCGGCAGGCCTTCGCTGAATTCCGCCAGCCGTTCCTCTACGGTTTCCCGGCTGTCCAGCAGCCGATTCGCCATGTTCAACCGCTCTTCCAGCTCTTCGCGTTGTTCAGCAAAATCGCTCCACTCGGCAAACTTCGGCTCCATGAACCAATACGTTGCGGCCAGCCACACCACGGCAAGGGTGATGCCCAGTAAATTCATTTCGCGCGCGGCCATTTTCATGATTCCTCCTCCTCGGCCCCGGGCAGGAGAAGGACCACGCTGAATTGATAGCGTGTTCCCTGCGGCGTGTTCCTCGTCGTGATGCCTTCGGAGCGCACTTCCGTGAACAGATCAGAGCGTTCCAGCGTCTGCACGAAGGTGTAAACCTTGTCCGAGGCATTTGAATCGGCGCGCAGGGAAAGGCTGGAGCCTTTCCGATAGGCAAAGGAGCTGAGCTCCATGCCCGGCGGCATGGCTTCCGCCACCACCCGGAGGCATTCCAATGCGGAGTGCGTCCGGTCCGCATATTGGGCAAACTCCAGCACCTTTGTCCGCAGGCGGCGGATCTCCCGGGCCGGAGCTTCCACGGCATCCACCCGGGCGCTCAACGATGTCTGCCGGCCGCGCTGCAGATTCAGAAGGGAAAGGAACAGACCCAGCAGCAACAACCAGACCACCAGAAAGAGGGTAGCGGAGCGCAGGAACCGCCGTTTCAAGCGCCGTTCGGCATCTGCGGCGCGCCACTCCTCGGGGGCCAGATCCATGGGCAAGATGTCCGCAGGTTCCGCCAAGCGGCGGGCAATGCCTTCGGAAGCCGTCGGCAGTTCCGCGAGGGAATGGGTGAACACGGCCTCCAGCCCCAGAGCCTTCTGCACGTCCTCCGCCCAAGCGGCCGTTTTGCCGGGTTCCGAAAAAACATGCAACGAGATGGCTTCGGCGCCCCCCCACTCCGTTTCCAGCGTAGTGAGCGAATACCCGATTTCCCCGATGCATTCCTCCACCCATTCGGATTGGAAGGCCCCGTCTTCCGCAGGCGGCGGCAGGGCGGGCAGGGAACGGATTTGCAGGAGTTCGCCATCGCGGACCATCATCATGTCCACGCCAAAATCCGCCACCCTCAGGATGATCTGGGAGCCGTGGGTGGGAAGGGCTTCCATCTGTTTCAGGCACCACCACCAGCCTAGGGGTTCCACATCCACGGCATCCGGCAGGGCGCCCAGCTCCTGGAAAGGGCCGCCGATTTCATCCACGACATCCCGCTGCACCACGGCCATGGCCACCAGCGAAGAACTGTCGGAAGCGCTCAGTACTTCGGCGCTTTCCGAGATGGTATCCATGGGGAACGGAGAGAATTTATCGGTCTGGAGTTCCGCCATCCCCCGCAACTCCTCGGCATCGGTGCTGGGCAAAAGCGCCATGCGGAACAGCACACGGTCTCCGGGAAGGGCAATGGAGATGCGACCGCGGAATTGCTTCAGATAAGGCTTGAGCACGGAGGCATCCCAGGCGGGGAGACCGTCCTCCGCCGGAGCAAGCGCCGCACGGCCGTGGGCAACGGTCTCCCACGACTCTTTCCCGCGCCGGAGAACAGTCCATTCCAGACCATCCGCCCGCACACAAACACCGGTAATCCAGGAATTACCCATCGTTAGCGTTTCCTACACATATTCAAGCCCTGTAATTTACCCTTTTTCCCCTTCCGCCGCCAAGCCTTGT
Organism: Verrucomicrobiota bacterium; assembly: GCA_031262805.1. GTDB lineage: Bacteria > Verrucomicrobiota > Kiritimatiellia > CAIQIC01 > Lenti-01 > JAISGX01. The sequence goes on from JAISGX010000150.1 coordinate 14,548, forward strand.
TTTCAATTAAACAGGCGTAGAAACGGTCATTCCCTCTCGCCGGCCGATCAGGGGCTGGAAGCGGCTTCCAGCTCGTTCCAGCGGGCATACAACCGCTCCATTTCCTCTGGAATGGCGGCGGAGCGGGCGGTGGCGGCCTGAATATCGGCAGCCGCTTCCTTGTAAAAGGCGGGATCCGCCATCCGCTCGTGCAGCGCCTCCAATTCTTCTTCCAATCGGGTCAGGTGCTGGGGCAGTTCCTGCAGTTGCTTCCGCTCTTTGTTGGACAGTTTGCGTGTTTTGCCCACAACGGGACCGGCTTCCCCGCCTGCGGCTGCGGATGGAGACGGAACAAAGGGTTTCCGCCGCTGCAGCCAATCGTCATAGCCGCCGACATATTCCTCCAGTGCCCCCCCTTCTTCAAACACCAGCGTGCTGGTTACCACCTCATTCAAAAACTGCCGGTCGTGGCTGACCATCAACACGGTTCCCGTGTACCGAACAAGCAACTCCTCCAGCAGCTCCAGAGTCTCCACATCCAGATCGTTGGTAGGTTCGTCCAGCACCAGCACATTGGAGGGCCGGGCGAACAGGCGGGCCAGCAGCAGGCGGCTACGCTCTCCGCCGGAGAGCACGCGAACGGGACTTCGGACCCGCTCCGGCGCAAACAGGAACTCCTCCAGATAACCGATCACATGGCGCCGACGGCCGTTGACGAGAATGAATTCGTTTCCATCCGCAACATTGTCGAAAACCGTCCGAGCCTCGTCGAGCGTTTCGCGCAGCTGATCGAAATAGGCGATTTCCAGCCGTGTGCCGTGCACCACGCAACCTTCATCCGCCGCCTCTTCGCCCAACAGGGTTCGGATCAACGTGGATTTGCCGCAACCGTTTGGACCCAGAATTCCGATTTTATCCCCCCGGCAAATCACGATATCCAATCCCCGAAACAAAAACCTCCCGCCGTATTCACGCCCCAGATTCTGCGCGGTGATGACGTTGTATCCGGAGCGTTCCGATTCCTGCAGAACGGCTTTCACGGCACCGGCCACCTCCCGCCGGGCGGCTCGTTCCTCCCGCCGTTTCAATAATTCTCTCACACGCCCCTCGTTGCGCGTCCGGCGGGCTTTGACGCCCTGCCGTAGCCAGGCTTCCTCCTGCGCCAGCTTTTTGTCGAACACAGCATGGCGGCGTTCCTCTTCCTCCAAGGCCGCTTCCTTTCGCTCGACATACTCATCATATCCGCAGGCCCAAGACCGAAGGCGGCCGCGGTCCAGCTCCACAATGCGCGTGGCCAGCTTGCGTAGAAAGGCGCGGTCGTGCGTGACAAACAGCAAAGCTCCGGGAAACCGGGACAAAAAGGATTCCAGCCAGACAATGGATCCAACGTCCAGATGGTTGGTGGGCTCATCCAGCAGGAGGACATCCGGCTCGGAGGCAAGGGCGCGGGCCAGCAACACACGGCGCTTCATGCCGCCGGACAATTCGGCGCAGGAGGCGCCTTCCTCCAACTCCATCAGGGAAATGACTTTCCGGGCCTGGGCATCCCGGTGCCAAGCATCCCCTTTGGGCCGGGTTCCCTGCCGCACCACGTCCAACACCGTACCGTCCAAACGGTCCGGCACCACCTGCGGCATCATAGCCGTCACCAGGTTCCGGGACCGGACCACCTCCCCGGCATCCGGCGCCAACCGGTCGGCGGCGATGTTCAGCAGGGTGGATTTTCCTTCCCCGTTGCGGCCTAGAATGCAGACGCGCTCGCCACGCTCCACGTTCAGCGTAGCGCCTTCCAGCAGCTGCGGGCCACCGAATCCGACATGAATATCCTGGAGAGAAAGAAGGGCCATATCAATTTCCGGATACTATTCCACACTCAGGGCTGGAAAATCAAATCCAACCACGCCCGTCCGGAGGCGGCCGATCGGGGCATTGTTTTGTATTGGAAGCTTGCCAACGGATTGAAAAAACGGCACCCTGAGACCACCATCAGGAACGGACGTATCTATGTTTAAAAATATTCTCTTCGGCATCGACGGTTCTTCCTTCAGCGACATCGCGTGCGAGTATGCCTTGGACCTAGCGGCCCGGCTGGATGCACGCTTGGAGGCCGTCCATGTGGTGGATTCCCGGGTGCTGGAGTTCCCGCTTCTCACCCCGACGCCGGGCTGCATGGCCTGGGCTCCGTTCGGCCTCAATGAGCTACAGCAGGCGCTACGTAGCCGCGGCGAAAATCTGCTGCGTGAAACGGCCGCCAGGGCAGAAAAAACTGGCGTGCCAATCCTCACCACGTTGGAATTTGGTCATCCGGCGCAAGTGCTCGCAGACATCCAAACGCGAACCGAGCTCGTCATTCTCGGCCGCCAGGGAGAGCATGCCCGGAATGCACCAGACATTGCAGGCTCCACCATGGACCGGTTCATTCGCCGAGCCACCCGCCCCTGCCTGGTCACGCCGGCGGAATTCCGCCCCATTCAAAAAATCCTAGTGGGCGTGGATGGTTCTGCTTCCGGCTCGCGGGCCCTGCATGAGGCAGCGGAGCTCGCGAACGCCCTGCACATTCCTCTGCTGATTCTGGCCGCAGCCGAACGGGAAAATGACGAACCCACGGCGCGAAGAATCGTCAACGAGGCGCACAGCCTGGTCCGGGCCCATGATTGCGCCGCCGCATCGTTCATCACCCACGGAGCGCCCGCACTCCAGATTCTGGAGCAGGCGGCAAGCACGAATAGCGATTTGATCGTGCTGGGTTCCCACGGACACGGCTGGATTTATGACCGCCTCATCGGCTCGGTGGCCGCCCATGTGGTTTCCCACAGTCCCGTTCCCGTCATGCTCGTCCGCTGAGTCGTCTGCGCCCTCCCCGGTGAAGGCGACGGTCGAATGGGATGGACGCCGACGGCTGGGCGGCTCTGAACTTTTGCATTCCAAAATCCGCCAAGTTCCGTCATAGTAAGTTTCCTATGCCCCGTTCTGCCCGAGAAAGATTGGAAATCTATGTGTTGGCGGTTGTCTCCGACCGGTTGTCCGGCCCGGTCCCCGCGTTTCTTCGATTCCTTTTGAAGAATCTGTCCCGACTGTACAGCTTCATCATGAACATGCGGCTGGCATTGTATGAACACCGCATCCTCCGGTCGGAAACGCTCGGCTGCCAGGTCATCAGCATCGGCAACCTGACGGTCGGCGGCACCGGTAAAACCCCCGTAGTGGAGGTGTTTGCCCGCGCCCTCCAGCAAAACGGTCGAAAGGTGGCCATCCTCAGCCGCGGCTATAAAAAGGCCGCGGTGCCCTTTGCGCAGAAACTCATGAACCTGCTGACTTTCAAGGGATCGGAACGGCTCCCTCCCCGCGTGGTTTCCGACAGCGAGCGGCTCCTGCTGGATTCCGCCATGGGCGGCGACGAACCCTACATGCTGGCGTCCAACCTGCCGAAGGTGAGTGTGCTGGTGGACAAGGACCGCACCAAATCCGGACGCTATGCCATTCAAAAACTGGACTGCGACACCCTGATCCTGGATGACGGCTTCCAATATCTGAAGCTGAAGCACCGTGTGGACATCGTGCTGGTGGACAGCACCAACCCGTTTGACAACGGCTATGTCCTGCCCCGCGGGCTGTTGCGTGAGTCCTCGAAGCACCTCTCCAGGGCCACGTTCATCTTCATCACCAAGTCCTCCGGCGATGGTTCGCCGGAGCTACGCAAGCACATCCGCGCATTGAATGCCAAGGCGGAAATTGCCGAATGCCGCCACTCCCCGCAACATTTCACAGACGTGTTCACCGACGTCCAACAGCCGCTGACGTTTGTTCAGGGTCTGCGGGTGGCGGCGGTTTCCGGCATTGCCGCCCCCCTCGGCTTTGAAGAATCCATCGAACGCCTTGGCGGAACCCTGGTGTACCGCAAACGCTTTGCCGACCACCACCGCTATACCCAACAGGAAATTCTGGATGTCATCAACACCAGCCGGGACCGGGGCGCGGACCTCATCGTCACCACGGAAAAAGATGCCGTTCGCTTTCCCAAGGTGGAGCGGCGCGATGTGCCGGTCTATTTCCTCCGGGTGGCCATCGAACTGCTCAACGGCGAAGAGAATTTCCACGAACTGATTTCACGCCTCTGCTTCAAATAGCCCTCCCCCCGCCCCGTCCGGGAAACAGGCGGGCGCCTACCCTTTGTTCCGCTCGGCCAGCCAGACCAGAAAATCGCCCAGCGCACGAGCCAACTCATCTCGGGTGTGGCGGTATACATCCACCGATCCGCCGAAAGGATCCACCATATCCTGCGGCTCGCCGACCCCGAACCCATTCACCAGAAAGGTCTTGGGACCGGCTTGCGAAAACCGCCGGAGAATTTCGCGCCGATGGGCCTCCGTCATGGCAAGGATGACATCCGCCTCCTGCACCAACACCGGTGTCAACCGGCGGCTGCGGTGGCGGGAGAGATCCATATTCCATTCCTGCATAGCTTCCACGGCTTCCGGGGAAGCCGCGACGCCGTCACAGGCCGCCACACCGGCGCTTTTGGCCACCCAGCCTTTGCCGGCCAGTCGGGCATTCAGCCACGCCTCCCCCATAGGGCTACGGCAAGTGTTCCCGGTGCAGACCACCAATACCGTTCGTTTTTCCATTGTATCTTGCATGCGGCTCCTCTGCATTCCTCGCGCTACTCGTGAAAGACGACGGCTTCAAACACCTCATACCGGGCGGCCGGATCGCGCCAAGCCGCCGCATGGAGTCCCGCCTTCACGGCCAGATGCGTCAGGGTTTCCTCCAGCGTCCACCCCTGTTCCGTAGCCACCTGCGGGAGAAACACGGCGGAGCGGCCGTTGAGCTCCACGCTCATGCCATGCCGCCCAATCTCGATCTCCCGCCAGGAGGCCACGGGCTCCGGCGGCGTCAGGGCGCTGATTTCAATTTTCACGACCGGCCACTCGCCGGGGGTTAGCGGCGGAAACCGGGGATCTTCAAAGGCGGCATCTAGGGCCCGCTCCGCCACCACCTCCACCAATGGCCGACGGGGCATGATCTCTCCGATGCATCCCCGTAGCTCCCCATCCATGCTGAGCGTTACAAATCCACCCATGATGCACTTCATTCCGGGCGAGACCGAACCCACGAATGAGCGACGGCGGCCCTGCAGGGCATCCTCGATGCTCTGCCGAGCCAAAGCCAACAGGGCGGTTTGATCCGCACGAGTCAACACCGGCTTTCGGGGACTGTTCGCAGGCAGACGGACGGGGGCTTGCTTTCGATAAAATCCTAGGCTGGCATAGCTGACCGAATTGCGCTCATCCCCCGTGCGGGCGACGGACGTTTCATAGGCCAGCTCCCGGGCGGTGAAGGAGGAAGCAAGCAGATGCAGTAGCACGCCGATGGCATCGCTCCCGCAAATGGTGGCGCCGGTCTGCGTGCAGTAGGCTTCAAACCCCGCTTCATCCCCGGCAAGGATGAAGTCCATGGCGCCATGGTCCAAGCGGTCCAGATTTTCCGCCACATCCGTTTGAAAAGGCACATAGTCATAATCCGGACCGTAGTGCGTGAAATCGCTACTGACGACTAGGCCGGTTTCGTCATCCAGCACTGCGGCGATTTCCTCCGCCACCCGCCGACGGCTCCGTTCATCCATCTGGCCGAGCGTAATGGGAAGCAAGGTCCACTCGCGCCCGGCTAGGGCGGCCTGTAGAAGCGGCAACGGCAATTCCACGCTGTTCTCTCCTTGGCGGGTGTCCGCCATGTCCGTGAACAGCGGATGGTCCATCCAGCGGGAGAGCACCTCCGTATCCAGAGGAGTTTCTCCCAGCGGAGAGCGGTAATGGGTTTCCGTGGAGGGAATGCTGGCCCGATTGGGCAAGCGAATGCGGTGGGAAAAGCCCAGCACCACCACCCGGCGCAGCCGCGGCGCGGCCGCCAGGGCGTTGATGCCAACAGCGGCCACCGGACCGGAATAGGCATATCCGGCATGCGGAACCACCACGGCGAACACCGATGGATCGGGCTCGACGGCGGAGGCAGCCAAATATCCGTTCACTTCCCGCCTCAACGTGTCAGCATCCGCCGGATACCAGGCCCCCGCCAAGGTAGATTCCATATATCGTTTTTCCATCGCTGCGTTTCCTTCTTCCCGTCCGTGAACGGGGCGTTGTGCCATCACACCCTTCGCCAATATGGCCCCAAGCAGGACGGCGCGCCAAGCCTTATTCATTCCGCAACGCCTCCGCCGGAGGCAAACGGGCGGCCCGTACTGCGGGGCCCAGCGCACAGCAACAGGCCAGCAGGCAGGCCAAAGCCAACGGAAACGTCCGCGTCACGCCTCCCACAGCAAACGGCAGGGGGAAGCGGGAGCCGGCCACATGCAGCATGGCTTCCGCCGCCAGCATCCCCGTCAAGGCCGCTGCCACCGTCAGCACCAAGGCTTCCACCACGAACAGGACCGCCACATCCGCCCGAGTGGCTCCCAGCGCCCGGCGCAAGCCGATTTCCGAAATACGTTCCCGCACGCCGGTCAGCAACAGGCTGGCTAGGCTCACCGCGCCAAGCAATACACTGAGCATTCCGCCCATCCCCGCCGTCCAGACAATCACCCGCTGCCAGCGGCGGATTCCAGCCAGCAGGCTTTCCGGTGTGGTCCACACGGCCTGCGGCAGGGGCCGCTGCTCCAGCAGGCCAACCACCCGGCGGCGCAACTTCTCGGGCTCGGCCCCGTTCCGAGCGCGAAACCAGATGGCATCCACCTGCTCGGCCGTTCGGCCAGGTCCGGCATCCCAGGAACCCGCCGTATAGGGAATCCACGCCCGCGCCTCCAACGGCAACAGGCTGGCGGAGGATTCCGCCCACCCCACCAGGTGAAACCATTCCCGGCCGATCATCACTCCATCCGTCAGGCCATCCGGGCGGCGGGTGTCCGCCGCATCAACCGCCACCGCCACCTTCAGACCCCGGCGAACATCCAGCGCATCCAGCGGCCGTCCGATCCGAAGACGGCGGCCGGATGTCGAAAACCAATTTTCATCCACGGCCAGGATGCGGCCGACTTCCGACGGAAGCCCCGCCACCTGTGCGGCGCCGGACACCCATGCCTCGCCCTCTAGGTTGAGGCGGAAAAACGCCACCTGGCGACGGTTCCATGCGGCGGCATCCTCTTCTTCTCCTCCTTCGGCGCGGGAGAGCAGGAAGGCATCCGCCCCAAAGGCATGAACCAACTGACGGGCCTGCTGGTGCAGGGCTTCGAACACCGCCAGCAGGACGGTGACGGCAAACCAGCCGACGGCCAAGGAGACGAAGGCCAACCCCGCCCGGCCTGGGGCGGTTCGAAGGCCGGTCCATACATCTGAGAGCATTTTTTTCATGCGGGCCTACGGAAGCCGGAGCCGATCCCCTTCCGAGAGGCCGGAGACAATTTCCACACGGTCGGCAGCCATCAGGCCCGTTTCCACCGCCACTTCCCGCACCCGACCGCCAACATCCACACGGCGGACCATCGCCCGTCCATCGCGGTATACAAGGGCGGCGCGGGGAATCCAGAGCGCATCGGCCGCTTCGCCGGTCACCACATCGGCATGAACGGACACACCGACCGGCAATTGTTCCGCCACTGGGTCCAGCTGAATTTGGACCGGGAAGAATTTCCGCCATGCCGGATGCCCCGGCCTTGTCTGCGCCATGCCGCCCACGCTTTCCACGCGACCGCTCAACCGGATGTCCGGGAAAGCGACCGGAACGGCTTCCACGGCATCGCCACGTCGAATGAACGGCAAATCCGCCTCTCCGGCAAAACCCCGCACCACATACTCCGATGGATCCGGAAGGCAGAGGAACACCTGGTTCCGATACAGGGTGTCGCCCACGTGGGCAGGACGATATTCCCCACCCACGGGCAGGGGCACCAGCGTCACCACGCCGGAAACCGGGGCGCGGACTTCGCACAATTCCAGCTGGCGCATGGTGAAATCCCGCTGCTGACGGGCCGCGTCCAAAGCGGCGCGGGCCTTGGTCCGTCGGGCTTCATGCACATGGTCACGAGTGAGGGCCATCCGGGTGTCCAATTGCTCGGCACGGGTATGGAGGGCCTCCATTTTCTGTTCCTGCTGCTCCACTTCGGCGGATGACATCAGCCCCCGCGCCTGTAGATCGCGGGCGGCCTCCAAGAAGCGGGCTTCGGCATCCATCTCCGCCTTGGCTTCCGCCCGGCGGGCCTCCATCTCCAGCAATTCCAGTGGTAATTCCGCTTTTTCCAGGCTATCGAGTTCCTGCCGAGCACGGATCCATTCGTTTTCCTGGCGGGCGAGGTCCTGCTCAATTTGGGAGGAGTCGAACCGCGCCAACACATCCCCTTTTCCAACGGCGCGGCCTTCGGGCAGCAGTTCCGTCAAGACGGCCGCGCCTTGAACGCCAACGGCCACCTGCTCCACGCGGCGGGCTTCCAATTCGCCCTGGAAGGGAACCGTCATCCGGATGCCTCCACGGCGTACCACCACGTCCCGGGCATCGCCATCCAATGCGGGGGTGCATCCGGCCAGGAACCCGGCCAAGGCGCACACCGCCACCCAGCCCCATTTTCTACTCCATCGCTCTACCGTCATTCCACCACCTCATTATTCGCCACTAAATCTTCGGAGACGGGAACCAAAGTTCCGAGCACATGCAGCAGACGATAGGCGGCCACGGAGGCTTCCCGGCGCGCGGCTAGCTCATTGAGCACAGCCTGGCTTGCGTCGGCCTCGGCATCAGATACTTGGTCGGCGCCAGCGCGGCCGGCCTCGAACAAGGCCCGTGCCAAGGTCGAGCGCCGTTCCGCCAGTTCGCTATTGCGTTCCGCCAGCTGCAATTCCGCGCGGGTGCGCCGGACGGCGGCCAAGGCGCCGTTCACCTCCACGGCCAACCGGTGGCGCACAATGTCGGCCACTTGGCGGCGGGCTTCGGCATCGGTTCCGGCGCGGGCCACATCCAGCCGAGCGCCGCGTAGATTCAGATTCATCCCGGCGCTCAGCCCCACAAACCAGTCCTCTTGGTCCAGGCGACCGGCATCGCTCCAGCCCTCGCCCTCACCATAGACGCTCTGGCGGGCGGAGACCGTCAGATCGGGCAGCAGGTTCCGGCGCGCCAGGCGGAGCTTCCGGTCGCCGGTTTCGATGTCCTGCAGGGCTTGGGCATAATCCGGCCGCTCGGAGAGGGCAACGGATAGGGCCTGCCCGGCCTCCGGCACATCCAGATCCAGCAGGGGCGGCGGAAGAAGTTGGAAGGCGGAATCCAGCGGAAGACCGAGGAGGTTGGCGAATTCCTGGAACTGCACATCCAGCTGGGCGCGGCCGGTTTCAATCCGGATGGCGGCCTCGCCGCGCTGAAAATCCATGCGCATCACTTCCGTGCGGGTGGTCCGACCCTGCCGTTCGCGGGCATCGGCCAGCGCCCACAGCCGCTCCATCCGGTCGGCAAAGGCCTCATCACTGGCCACCTGGTGCCGCCAATAGATCAAGGATTCATACAGCCCCACCACCTGCAACACCAGCGTGGAACGCTCCCGCTCCCACACCCGGCGCGCAGCGCTCAGCATTTCGTTGGCGGAAACCATCGGCTCGTTCTGTACCAGGGGGCCGAAGCGGCGGAACAGGGGTTGGGAAATTTCGGCACGCACTTCGCCCCGGCGCGCATCCGGCGCGCCGTCCACCTCGATCTGGCGGGCCAGTGCCCCCACCCCCACCCGTGTGCCATAGGCGCCGGTGGCTTCCACCCGCGCCCCCGCCTGCCAGATGGAGGATTCTTTTCCGGTTTCCGCATCCCCTTCCGGCACAATCTTCACCCCCCGGAGCTCCTCGCGCACTTGCTCTTGCGCCAGGCGGTATTCCTGGATCTCCAAGGCGCCTTTCACTAGGTCCCGGTTATGGGCGAGGGCCTGCTCGATGGCGTCTTCCAGCGTCAAAACAGGCAACGGATCGGCCGACTGCCCCCACGCGGGAAAAGATGCCGCCATTCCCAGCGCCACCAGCCACCCGCCGCATAAAAACCCATTTTTCATATTCCGTAAGCATAGCGGGTTTCCATGGTGTGGAAAATGTTTTTCCTGCCCGTGCCAAATGCCCGGTGGCGCACAAAGAGACGGCGGAGAGAAGAAACGGCATGCCCTTCCTTCCCCATCATCGCCCGTGCGGCGGCGAGCTTCAAAAGAATTTGCAACACAGGCGCTCTTCCCTTGCCGGAGGGGCTCCATCTCCGGTGTAATGCCACCACCGGGTCACCACCGCACCTCGTCCCCTAAGGCCGTTGCTTGAGACACTTTCAATTCCATTTTCCAGACCTTTGCGCCTATGCTTCGGACCGCTCTGTGTCTCATTGGCGCATAGAAATTACGGGACTAATTCCGGAGATTGATTCTCATCAAGGCGCGCCAAGTATTTCAAGGACATTGCCGGTGCGACGATCAATTTTAACGCACGCAAGATAATCTGACCCAGGATACGGAGGACGCCCACGCACTTCCTGGCGCGGGAAGGGGAAAGTGACAACTACGATATTGCCTTTGTACTCAACGGTGGCAGTGCTCGTGTCCGCAATCTCTATCCCGTCTTTGGCCCGATCAAAGGCTATGCGAACAAAGCGGTAACGCTCCTTCGTAGGTATCGGAACAATCTCCTCTCGTTCTGACGTGTTTATTGGCACCTCATTTCCTGCAATGCCCCCCGTTTGTCAAGGGTGGAATTACGTGGAAGCAATCAAAAAAGGACTTCAAACCAGTCTTTTCTTTATCCCCGCTCAGTTCTTATGGGACGGTAGTGCAAATTATAAATATGATAAGAGGATAAAATGGCGAGTATTATTGCGCGGCTAATTATTCATACCTTTGTTTATTGTCATGCCACCATTTTTTCCATATAATGACATCTTTCTCCAAGAAAATTGGCTTCCCCCCTCCACTTGACGATACAAGGGGCACATTAACAATCTCAGCCAATGCCTTAGCCGCCTCAATTCGTGGCGGTGCGAAAACAATATCATCCTGCCGTTTATCCTGATCGGCACCAACTAGACTTATAGATCTATAACCATTTGTGTCACTTAATAGTTCTGCAAGCCCACATATCATATCTGAACCGCGAACAGCTTTTGCCATCATTATGGCCTCATATTGACGAACGGGGTCGGCATCCCGCAAAGCCTCCCGGATTCGCTTACGTTCAGCTTGATCTCCAATGCGCGCAACTTCAATACGGAGATTTTTGATGAGTTGTAGATTTTCTGATTCCGAGCCCATTTTGCCGATCTCTTCTCTTAGTTGAATTTGCGCGGGAGATTCTGTCGGGACTTCCTTACCGAATGCGATTTCAGTAACCAGCAACAATGCCGCAACAAAAATATCCGCCATTCTGAAGTAATTAAAATATGTAATACGCATTTTCTCTCCTATGGTCACGGGTTTACGCAATTCCAATCTTTTCTTATAACTCGACATGGATTACTAGACTGCCCCATATAGAGCATAACATCGTTATAATCATAACTTTCGTAGTAAATTCCCAACAAATGACCAACTTCATGAGCCGTATGGTTTTCTGGCGAGTTGGCTCCGTTTGCAGCTGTCCAGGTTTCGCCGCGCGATGGGATTGTAGTTCCAATTGAGTAATCACGGTCGAAAACATAGTAAATGTTGTAGTCAACGGAATTATCTATGGCTACCGATGATATGGCATCTCCCTCGGCGGGATTAG
>JAISGX010000154.1 GCA_031262805.1 Verrucomicrobiota bacterium
GAGCGGCAGGCGCAGGAAGAAGCTGAGCGCCGCGCCCAGATGGAGGCGGAGCACCAGGCCCGTGAGGAAGCCGAACGCCGGGCCCGGGAAGAGGCCGAGCAGCAGGCTCGGGAAATCGAGGAGCGCCGGTGCCAGCTGGAGGCGGAGCTGCAACGCAATGCCGAGATGGCGAAGGAAGAGCGCGAAAAGCTGGAAACCCTGTTGAATGAGGCGGTCGACCGCCGCGCCCAGATGGAAGCCGAGCACCAGGCCCGCGAGGAAGCCGAACGCCGGGCCCGGGAAGAAGCCGAACAGCAGGTGCAAAACGCCCAGGAGCACCAGCGCCACCTCGAAGAAGAATTTCAACGCCGGGAGGAAGCCGTTCGCATTGCCCGCGAGGAAACCGTCCGGTTGCACGAAGAATCCAACCGCCAGACTCGTGAGGCGGCCGCCCAGCAGGTGCGCGAAGCCGAAAGGATTGTCCGCCAGCTAGAAGAAGAGTTGATTCGCCGCGAGGATGAAGCCCGCGTCGCTCGCGAAGAGGCCGAGCTGAAGGCCCAGGCCGAGGCGGAACGCCGCGCCCAGGTGGAGGCCGAATGGAAAGCCCGCGAAGAAGCCGAACGGAAGGCCCGCGAGGAAGTTGAGCTGCAGGTGCAGGTGGCCGGTGGCCGCTTGGCCGCGCTGGAAGCCGAGCTGAAACGGCGCGAAGAAGAAGCCCGCTCCGCCGCAGAAGAAGCCGCTCGCAAGGCCCAGGAAGAGGCGGAGCGCCGTGCCCAGGTGGAAGCCGAATGGAAGGCGCATGAAGAGGAAGAGCGGAAGATTCGCGAGGAGATTGAGCGCAAGGCGCAGAGAAACGTCATCCAGCTGAATGATTTGGAGGAGGAGCTCGCCCGGCGAGAAGAGGAAGCCCGTCAGGCCCGGGAAGAACTGGAGAAACGGATTTACGAGGAAGCGGAACACCGTGAACAGGTGGAAGCCGAATTGAAGGCCAACGAAGAAGCCGCCCGGAAGGCGCAAAAGGGCTATGAACTCCAAGCCGCGCAATCCGCTGCTCGGCTCGGCGAGATGGAAGAGGAGCTCGCCCGTCGCGAAGAAGCCGCTCGCGTGGCTCGCGAGGAAGCGGAAAAGCAGTCCCGGTTGGAAGCCGAGCATCGCGCCCAGGTGGAAGCCGAGTTGCTTGCCCAAGGAGAGGCGGAGCGCCAGGCCCGGGAAGAAGCCGAATTGAAGGTCAAGATTTCCGAAGAACGGCTCCATGACCTGGAAGCCGAACTGGGCCGCCGGGAGGAGGAAGCCCGCCAAGCGAAGCAGGAAGCCGAGCGACAGGCGCAGGAAGAAGCCGCTCGCCGCGCCCGGATGGAGGCCGACCACCAGCGCCGGGAGGAAGAGGAGCGACAGGCCCGGGAAGAAGCTGAGAAGCAGGCCCGAGAAATCGAAGAGCGCCGTTTGCAGCTAGAGGAACAGTTGCGCGAAAAAGAACGGGAAATGGTATTGGCCCGGGAGGCCGCCGAGGCCAAAGCCACGGAGGAAGCTGCTCGCCAAGCCCGGCTGGAAGCCGAGCGCCGGGCCTATGAAGAAAAGGAACAGCAGACGCGGCAGGATGCCGCCCGGAAGATCCAGGATGCGGAAGCCCGCATTACGGAATTGGCGGAGGAAGTAAAACGCCGCGAAGAGGATATCCGTCAGGCGAAGGAGCAGATCACCCTGCAGGTCCGCATGGAGAAAGAGAAGGCGGAGGAGCGCCAAGAGAAGGAGGAGGCGGCCCGCCGGGAACGCGAAAAAGTGGAGGCCCGCTTCCACGCCGAAGAACAACGCCGTCTGCAGCTGGAGGAGGAATTGAAGCAGCGAGCCGAAGAAGCGGTCCGAGTGCGGGAGGAAGCCGAGCGTAAAATCGAAGAGGAGGCCCGCTTGCGTGCCCGGACGGAAGCGGAGCTGAAGGCCCGTGAAGAAGCCGAGCAGAAGGTGCGAGAGGAGGCGGAGGCCAAGGTGCAAAAAGCTGAGGAACGCCGCCACCAGATGGAAGAAGCCCTCCGCCGGAAGGAGCGCGAAGTGGTGCTGGCCCGGGAGGAGCTTCAATCCCGCCTGCAGGAATTGGAGGAGCGCTCGTCCCAAACGGAAGGAACCGACGGGACGACGGTGGAGGAATTGAAGAAGCAGCATGAGGCCGAACTTCTCCGTGTTCGGGAGGAAGCCGCTCGCGAAGCCCGGGAACAGGCCCGGCGGGAATGGGAGGACGTGTTTGCCCGGCGGGAAGAGGAGCGGGTGGCCATGGCCAAGCAGGAAGATGCGGAGCGCCGCCGCCGGGAGGAGGCGTCCCGCAAGGAATGGGAGGAGAAAGCCCGCCGTCGGCAGGAGCAGGAGATGCTCCGGGTGCAGGGAGAAGTGGCGTTGCGCAAGGAGGCGGATCGGACAGCCGAGCAACCTCCGCCGTCTCTGCCGACTTCAACGGCCGACCAGGAAGCCCATTTGAAAGTGGAGCGGGAGCAGAAGACGCAGGATGCGCAGGCTCGTCAAAAACAGCAGCGCGTCACCATAGCCAACCGCTCCGAAAAGGAAAAGCAATCTATCCGTGTGGCATCGACGGCGGCCGACGCATCGGCATCCAGATCCGCCCTGCCGCCGCCGCCCAAACCGGTCGACCGGCCGGTTCCGGCGCCCAAGAGGGAAAAGCCGTCCGCCGGAGTCGGCGTGAAGCAGGCGGTGGCGAAAATTCCCTGGCAGGTGTGGCGGACCCTGTTCGGTTTGCTTGTCGCCGCCGTTCTCCTCTTCGGCGTACTCAAGGCCTGTTCCGGCCCCGAAGCCACCGGGTCCGATGCGACCTTGGCACCCTTGACCCGACCGACCTTGGCAACCCCGGAACCTTATCTGGATTGAGGCCCTTATGAACATACCCAATACCCTGACAATCGGGCGCCTGGTGGCCGCTGGCGTGGTGATGCTGGCGATGGCGTTGCCCATTCCGTTTTCGACCACGATTGCCTTTGTCGTGTTCCTTGCGGCGAGTATCACGGACTATTGGGACGGCAGACTGGCGCGCACCAAATATGGCGTGACGGCATTTGGAAAGCTGATGGACCCTTTGGCGGACAAAGTGCTCGTTTGTGCGGCATTGGTGTCGTTCGTCGGAATCCGCTTGCCGTATGAACCCGCCTATTCGCTGGTGCCCGCTTGGGTGGTGGTGGTGATCATCGCCCGGGAATTCGCCGTGACGGGCCTTCGCCTGCTGGTGGCGACCTCGGAGCAGCAGCGGATCATTAGCGCCGGAAACTGGGGCAAGCTGAAAACGGTCTGGCAAATGGTGGCGATCATCGCGACGTTCATTTTGCTGTCCATCCGGGAGGACTTCATGCCATATGTCCGGGTCTCGGAGAAGCTGTTGCGGCAATATGATGCCTCTTTTGTCGTCACGTCGTGGATTTTGTCGACGATGGTGGTGGTCATCACCTTGGTTTCCGGATGGAAGTATTTTGCCGACCATTGGGATGTGGTTACCGCAGAGATGTAGAAACACGGGCGATCCGCCCGGAATGGAGAGAATAAACATGAAGGCAATCTGGTTGAACGTGGTGGCATGGGCAGGGATGCCTCTTGGCATGTGTTGGGCCCAAGAGGAATCTGCGGGAATGGAAACGGTTGCGGCCCATGCCCCGACTTTGGCGGAAATCATCCGCATGGGCGGATCCCTGATGTATGTGCTGGCGGCGCTGTCCATCTTGGGGCTGGCCTTGATCGTTTACTACGCCATGGTGTTGCGCACGCGGAATGTGGCGCCTGTTTCCCAGGTGGTCCGCCTCCGGGAGTTGTTGAAGGAACGGCGCGGCCGCGATGCCCGCGAATACTGCGCCCAGGTGCCCACAGCTTTGGCGGCCATTGTGGCCTCCGGCCTGGATTTTATGAAGGAGAACCCGGCTTTCAAGGCCAGCGCCCTGAAGGAAATCATGGAAAGCGAAGGAGGCCGCCAGGCAGGGCGCATGCAAAACATGATTCATTATTTGCTGGACCTCTCTTCCATCGCCCCGATGGTCGGCCTGCTGGGAACGGTGATCGGCATGCTTCGCGCCTTCAACAGTGTGGCGTTTGATGTGGCGAAAGCCCGGCCGATGGAATTGGCGGGCGGCGTGGGACAGGCGCTCATCACCACCGTCGCTGGGTTGATGATTGCCATTCCGGCGCTGGTGGCCTGGGCGATGTTCCGCGGGCATGTCGTCAAGCTGGTCGGTCGGCTGGAAGTGGCGGCGGCGGAATTGATGGCGATCATGGAAAACAGGGGAGAATAGATGAATTTCATCAAGAAAGCGCCGGTTTCGGAAAACATGGGCGTCCCATTGACGCCGATGATGGACGTGGTCTTTCTGCTCCTTTGTTTTTTCGTGACCAGTCAGATCTTTTCCCAATGGGAAACGGAAATCGACATCGCCCTCCCGACGGCAGAAACCGGCGCCATGCCGCAGCGCCTTCCCGGGGAAGTCATTATCAATGTGCTGGCGGACGGCACGGTCGTAGTCAATGGCCAGCCGCTGGATGATGTCGCCCTGCGCGGCATGATGGACCGCTTGGTGCAGCTGTTTCCGGGGCAACCCGTTCTGCTCCGGGCGGATCAATCCACCGCGTATGAACATGTGGTCCGTGTGCTCGATACCTGCCGCCAGGCGGACATTTGGAATATATCCTTCGCCACGTTGGCGCCGGGTTCCTGATTCGGCGGAAGGGGAACCGCATGCGGAATCATTTCCAGTGGATTCACACCACCCTCCGAGCCTCGGCCGTCGTGGCCTGTCTGTTGTCTGGCTCGGCTTATGGCTTGACGGCGGAGGAGCAAATCCGGTTTGCCGATGGGATTTACCTGCGCGGCTTCCACGAGACGGCCGTGGGAGAATATCTGGTCCTGCTACGCGATTTTCCGGAAAGCCCGCATGTGCCGGCGGCCTTGTACCGCATCGGCGAAAGCTATCGACAGATGGGCAACCAGGTCGGCGCCGAACGCTTCTATAAGCGGGTGGTCGTCGAATTTCCGGACAGTCCCCAGGCCGCTCGCGCCGAGTTGCGCCGGGCGGAACTGGCCCTGGAGGCGGAGCGTTATGCCGAAGCGGAAGCCTTGTTGAGGTCGCTGTTGGCGGCGGCGGCGCCTGCGGAAACCGCCACCGCCGCTTTGTATTATCTGGGGTTCGGCCGGTGGAAGACCGGCGATGTCCGAGGCGCGCAGGACGCCTATGAACAGGTGCTGGCCGACGATGATGTCTCGCCGTATGCGTCGTATGCCGCCTTGGACCTTGCCGCCATGTATGCGGACAGCAAAAAACACCAAAAGCAAATGCCGGGATGGTTTGAACAGGCGGTGGGGGCTGCCGGGACGCCCGAAGGCCGGGCTGAAGCGCTTTTCCGCTGGGGCGATTGGGCCTACCGCCGCGGGGAGTATCAGACCGCCGCCGACACCCTGCAGGCTCTGCTGGTGGAGGGGCCGGATACCCGGCGCGCCCGGGATGCCCGGCTGGCGCTGGCTTGGAGCTTGTATTATCTGGAGCGCCCATCGGAAGCCTTGGAATGGGCTGAGCGCTTGGAAAAGGAACCCGGCGATCCGGAAACCATGGCCTCCGCGCTTTATCTCCGGGCCAATGCCCTCCGGAAGATGAACCGCGATGGGGAGGCCCTCAACTTTTATAGGCAGGTGGTTCACGACCATCCGGCCTCCCCCTTTGCCCCTCGGGCGGCCTATGAAATCATGGTGACGCATTTCAAGCGCGGGGAGGATGCAAAAACACTGGCCGCCGCGCCCGTCAACCCCGGGCCGGAAAATGAAGCCGATGTGTTGTGGATGCGGGCGGAGTCGGAGCGTCGGTTGAGGAATCTGGATGCCGCCCGCGGCCTCTACGAAACCGTGGCGGCCCGTTTCCCGAAATCGGACTCTGCGGCCTCCTCCCTGCTTCGGCTGGGGGAATTGGCTCGTGAGGCCGGTCGCCTAGAGGAAGCGGCGGAATGGTTTGACCGCGTGGCAACGGAATATCCCGCCCATGCGGCCGCCCCGGAAGCCTTGAAAGCGGCAGCGCTGGCCCGTTTGCGGGCGGGGGATGCGGAGGGGGCTTTGGCGAATTTGAACTCCCTGCTGGTCCGTAAGCCGGGGGACGAAGTCGAGGCGGAGGCCCGCCTGCAGAAGGCATTGGTGTTGATGGACCTGAACCGTCCGTCGGAAGCCGGAACCGTTTTGAACGAGCTGGTGAGGAAGAATGCCGACAGCCTCCAGACGGCGCGGGCACACTATTGGCGCGGCGTACTGGACATGGACCGGGAGGAATGGAATGCGGCAGAAAAAGCGTTCCGCTCCAGTCTGGCGGCGACGCCCGATGCCCAGACGGCCTCCCTCGCCCGACTGCGGCTGGCCATGGCCCTCCAGCGCCAGGATCGCATGGATGAAGCGGCGGATCAGGTGGAGCAGTTGTTGGCTTTTCCTGAACGCGTGGCGGAGAATCCCGCTCTGGTCGAGTGGCTGATCCGCCATCGGTTCGGACAGGAGCAGGTTGAGCGCGCCCTGCAGGCGGCCGATGCGCTTGCGGCGTATGCGGCGGATGCATCATGGCGTCAGATGGCTTGGTATTGGATGGGCATCTGCCGTTCCGAATTGGGCGAAGAAGCTGCGGCGGGCGATGCCTTTGAAAAAGCCGTGGCGGAGCCTGCGAAAACACGCGAGGGCGCGGAAGCTCGGTTGTTGCTGGCGGCTTTGGAATTAAAGGCCGGTCGGCCGGAGCAGGCGGCGGCGCGCTATGCCGCCGCTGCTGCCGCCGCGACCGACGAAAACACGACGGATTTGCGTGTGCGGGCCTATTTCGGCCTCGGCGAAGCGGCGGAAGCCGCCGGTCGGCCGGAACAGGCGGCCAAACAGTTCATGAGCGTGGCGGTTTTATATGATGATCCCGAATGGACGCCCCATGCCCTGTACCGCGCAGGCCTGTTGTTCGGCGCCCTAGGCCGTACGGCCGAACAGGAGAGCGTCTGGCGGGAATTGAAGAGCCGGTATGCCGATTCGGGCTTTGCCAGGCAGGTGGAGGCGATGCCCCGATGAATTCCGAGTGGAATATCCGTTCCTGTTCCGACCAGTGCGTCGGCTGCGAAAAGAAATTTGCAGACAAGGAGGGCCTGATGTCCCGCCTTCGGTTTACCGAGGAAGGATATGTGCGGGAGGATTTCTGTTCCTCCTGCTGGCCGGAGCGGACGGATGCAGCAGGGGATGTCAGCGAATGGGCGGCCGTGTGGCTGGCGCCGACGCCCAAGCCTCAGGAACCCCTGAAAAAGGAAACGGCGGAATCCCTCCTGCGCGAGTTGATGGAGACGGAAGACGTTTCCAAGCGGAATGTCATTTTTATTTTGGCCGTCATGCTGGAACGTCGCCGCATTCTGGTGGAAAAAGACGTCCAGCTCCAGCCAGATGGCGTCAAAATTCGCGTGTATGAACACAAAAAAACCGGGGAAAGCTTTGTCGTGCCGGATCCACAACTAAAACTGAAGGAAATCGAAACCATCCAGTTGGAGGTGATGGACCTGCTGGGCATTCCACCGCCGCCGGGTAAGGGGCCCGCCGCTCCGGCGGGACGGCAGGAGAAACCGGCCTCTTCGTCGCCGCCAGGAACCGCGCAGGAAGAAGAAACAAAAAAGCCCGGTTCAACAGGAGATGCAACGTGAAGCCGCCATTTTGGATGCATGCGGTGAAATCCGGCTGGCTGGCATTGGCTGTGGTGTTATGGGTGGCGGCGGAGATGCCGGCCGCGGCCGCACGAGTGCAAGCCAATCCAGAAATCAGCACCAACATTCTCGCCAAATTGGGCGATTTGTCCGGTTATGGCCTGCCGTGGGACGCTCCGGTTCCGGAGTTGTGGTTTCCCGTCGGGGAGATCATCGACTACGAAATTTTCTGGGGTGTTTTCATGGTGGGGGAAGCTACGGCCCGTGCGGAATGGGTGCAGGTGGACGGCCGCCGCCTATTGACGCTGACCATGGAGGCGCAATCGAACGGCATTGTGGAAAAGCTGTACCCAGTGAAGGAATTCATGCAGACCGTGATCAATCCGGTCGACTTCCTGCCCATCAGTTTTGAAAAAGACAGCCACGAAGGGCGGCGTTATTCCCACGAATTGACCACCTTCGATCATGTGGCCCTGAAGGGATATTGGGAATCGCTCTCGAAAAACAGCCAGAAGGAATTCGACATTGAAAAAGACACGCGGGATTTGATGGGCCTGATGTATTGGGTGCGCAAGGAACCCGTCCGCACGGGTGAAGTCCGGCACTACAATGTGATGACCGATGAGAAAATGTATGAATTGATTATCGATGCCGGAAAAAAGGACAAGGTGGCCTTGGATCAATATGGGCGAGTGTCCTGCATCAAGATGGAACCCAAAGGAAAATTCAACGGCATGTTCGTCCGCAAGGGGCGGATGTTCCTCTGGGTGTCCGATGATGAGCGCTATACCATTTGTCGCGTCACGGCCAGCGTCCCGGTGGCCAGCATCAAGATCATGCTGAAAGAAGTGCGGGGCCCCGGGGATGATTTCTGGGTGCAGCCGTCGAAGAGGAAGAAAAGATAGGAATGCCGAGATGGATATGACATTCAAGCAAATGGCGGCGCTTCTGCAGAAATTCAAGCGTCGGCGGATTCTGGTGGTGGGCGATTTGATGTTGGACCGTTTTATTTATGGCGCGGTCACTCGCATTTCGCCGGAAGCGCCGGTTCCCGTGGTGCGCGTGACCCGAGAAATCAGCGTGCCCGGTGGGGCCAGCAATGTCGCGCACAACATCCGGACGTTGGGCGGGCATGCCGCAGTTGGCGGGTTTCTCGGCAAGGATTCCGAAGGCGTGGAGCTCCGCCGGCTGATGAAGCAGGCGAATCTGGATGTGGCGTGCGCCATGATGTTTCCCGCCACCAAAACCATTGTGAAGGAACGGATCATTGCCGAAAGCCAGCAGGTGGTGCGGGTGGATTTTGAACCCCCCGTCAAATGGACGCCTCGGCGGATGGAAAAATTCACAACCATGCTTTCCCGGAAGCTGGACTTGGCCGACGGGGTGATCATCGAAGACTACGGCAAAGGGGTGGTGACCCAGGACGTGGCGGATTTGATTTTGGAGAAAGCCGCTGCAAAAAAGATCCCCGTGGGGTTGGATCCAAAGGAAGGTCGTGAGCTGGGCTTTAAGGGTATTACCGTGGCGACGCCCAACCGCAAGGAGGCGTTTGCCATTGCCGGCATCATCGATCCGGGGCCCAAAGACAATCCCTTGACGGACAAGGCCCTGCTCAAAACGGGCGAGTTGCTTATGAAGAAGTGGGCGGCCCGGCATCTGGCCATCACGCTGGGCGCACAGGGCATGTTCCTGCTGTCCCATGAGAAGGCGCCGATGCATCTTCCCACCCACGCGCAGGAGGTGTTTGATGTGAGTGGGGCAGGCGACACCGTGATTGCCGCCTGTGTCACAGCGCTGGCCGCCGGCGCCAATTTCACAGAAGCCGCATATGTGGCCAACATGGCCGCGGGCGTGGTGGTCGGCAAGCTCGGAACAGCTTCCTGCACGCCGGAAGAGTTGTTGGCGCACCGCAAGGGGAGCGGCTGAGAGGGGGGGCGCTCTTAAATCCACATTTCGGGGAAGCAAGAGCCTCTCGGGGTTTTTTAGACCACACGGCTCTTTAATTTTAGCCGTTTCCATTTGCCGTTGAGCGCGTGTTCCGGCGCCTTCACCGCCTTGATGGCCAGGATGGCCCGCCGGGGGGCAGGAGATGATTTTCCGCCTGGCCCAGCCGATGACGGTGTTGTGGCTCAACGTGGCGGACTTTTCCGCCAATGGCAACCCGGAACCTTTGCCGACCGGGAGGAGGGGCGAAAGAGGGGGAGAGGCGGGTGGCGAGGGACATGAAAAGAAGCCGTGCTGGGGTGAAATGGAAGGAAAAATGTATTGCTTTTCGACCAGTAAAACCGGACGATATTCCTCATCATAAGGGAGAAGACGATGAGGGTTGTACAGGTTATCGGACTGTGGATGGCGGGCATGGCATGTTGGCTGGGAACAGCCCACGCCCAATGGGTGACGCAATCCATTCCTTTGCAGGCGGGCTGGAATGCCGTGCATGTGGAAGTGAAGCCTTTCGACGGGGACTTCGACACGCTTTTCGACGGCGTGCCTGTGGAGGGGGTTTGGCAGTGGAACAAGCAGTTCAACACCACGGAGTTCATGCTGGATCCAGAGCATCTTCTGGTGCCGGGGCCGCATTGGCTGGTGTGGCTGCCGGAACGGGAAGAGGCTTCTTTCCTTTCGCAGATCACGGGATTCCGTGCGGGCCAATCCTATTTGGT
Source organism: Verrucomicrobiota bacterium (assembly GCA_031262805.1). Lineage (GTDB taxonomy): Bacteria > Verrucomicrobiota > Kiritimatiellia > CAIQIC01 > Lenti-01 > JAISGX01. Next base: position 10,311 of record JAISGX010000154.1, read on the forward strand.
CCGGATGGCGGCGGATGCCGCACCGGTCACCTTGGCATTGAAAGGCACGCCGGTGATTCCGAATTTGGCATGGTTTCCTAATGCATTGAATTTGGTTGGATTTC
>JAISGX010000024.1 GCA_031262805.1 Verrucomicrobiota bacterium
TGGATGGCGCGCTGGTCAGCAGATACACGGCCCGCTTGGCCCGTGTCATGGCCACATACAGCAGGCGTAGCTCCTCTAGGGCCCGGTGCCGCCGGTCTTGGGCCAGGCGGCCGCCCAAGGTGGGGTCGGCCTGAATCACCGAGGTTTCGGGGGAGGATAAAATCCAATTCACTGGCGGGATGGGCTCATGCGTACCCTCTTCCTGGAGAAGCACGTCTTTTTTGGCGTTGGCCGTGATGCCTTTCTCTCCCAGGGCCGGTAGGATCACCACATCATATTCCAGCCCCTTGGACTTGTGCATCGTCAGGATGTGGATGTTGGAGCCGGTTTGAAGGCCCGGCAACTCCTGTGTCTCCACAAAGGAAAGGAACTGCAGAGCCGTGGGCGCGCTACGGCGGTCGAACTCCAGCGCGAGGGTCATCAGCGAATGTAGCCGACCTGCCTCCAGCGGGGCGTGGGTCAGGTTCAGCCGGGATGCGAGCTCGGCGCAGAATCCGGCATATCCCTCTTCCCGGATCAGCCGCCCCCAGGCCGCCAGAGTTCGGCAGGAGAGGGGGGCGGCGGACGGTAGCAGGGGGGCCAGAAGCGACATGTCGACATGTCGCCGGGCCAGGGTGTCGCCCGGGTGTTCAATCAGTTTCGCAAACGAAAGCACCGCAGGGATCAGCGCATTGTCCAAAAGGGGCGAATTGCCGGCCCATGCCGTCCGGATGCCTTCCGCCGCCAGGAAGTCGCGCAGGCGCAGGCCTTCCTTGTTGCTTCGCGTTAAAATAGCGACGGAATAGCGGGAAAACATGGGAACCTGCCGCTGTAGCTGCCGGAGCAGCTCCAGCGTTTGGAGGCGGCTTCCGCCGGGCTCCTCCCCATCGTCCGGCGGGAGGCAGTACAGGGCGGCATGGCCCAGCAGGGAGTGGTTGCTTTCCGCCGCCTCATGAGGCGTCCATTCCTGCATCCAGAGCCGGACGACATGCGTCCAATCCTCCAACAGCTCGGTCGTTTTAGGGCTCACTTGGTCCAGCCGTCCGAAGACGGTGTTGAGGGTCTCTAGAATCACAGGGGCCGACCGCCAGGAGCGGGTGAGCGGCGGAGCTTCCTCAATCACCGGCGGCCGACCCGGGCGGTTGTATTTGTTCAGGATTCGGTGAAACAAGCGGGGATCGCCCGCCCGCCACTCGTAAATTGCCTGCTTGGTGTCGCCCACATAAAACAGGGTATGCTCACCGGACGGATTCTGGAGGATCTCATCCATCAGGTTTTCTAGCACCGACCATTGCACCAGCGAGGTGTCCTGGAATTCATCCAGTAGCCAATGCTGGAAGCGGGCGTCCAGCCGGAAATCCAACTGGGCGCGGAGGTGGGGAGGCACCCGCCGGGAGGAGGGGGAAAGCAGGTGCGCCACATCCTGAAACGACAGGTGGCCAGTTTGGGCCGCATGCTCCCAGTGCCCGGCGGCATAGGTTCGGAGCAGGCCGTGCAGGCCGTGGGTCCGGATGATGTGCTTGAGCAGAAACAGGTGGCGGATGGCGCCAAAGGCTTCCGTGAGAGCCTTCCGCGTTTCCTCCAGCAATGCCACTGGTTTGGCATTACCGATTCGCACGCTTCGGGCCTCCTCTGTCGGCTGTGCGAAAAGCCGGTACAAATTCTTGAAAAAGGCGTGGTCCAACGTATAATCCGCCCCCTGTTCGACCGACAGAAAGTTTTCCAGAAGTGCGTCCCAGTTTTTTCGTTCCGTCTCCGTACGGGCGGCCTGCTTCTGTTGTTCGACCGCACTGCGCACCATTTCCCAGGAAACCGTGGGGGGGGGCTGGAGCAGGCGGCCGCCGGTGTCCGGCCAAATTCGCGCCGGGTTTCCCCAGTGCGTGGCATCCGGCGCACGCTGGAAGAGCTCGAACTGGTGGTGGATCAAATTCCGGATGGAAGTGTAAACGCTTTTCGCCTCTTCGCCGAAGGTGGAATGCTTGAACACCTCCATCAATTCGGCCTGTTCTTCGGCGGAAAGGTGCACCCGGTCCAAGATGTGTTGTAGCACGGGATGTTCCTCCGCCGATGTCGCCTCCTGGCGGATCTGGATGTCCACACCGATGCCGTATTCCAAGCGGAACGGTTTCAGGATCTGCAGGAAAAACGAATCCAGCGTGCCGATATGCAGTCGGGGGAGCGCATGGGCTAGGCGGCGGAGAGCCTGCTGGATGGCCGCTTGGTCGGCAAAACCCGGAAGGCCTGCCTGGGCCAGTTGGTCCTGAAGGAGGCGGGCCTGGGCCGGAGAGGCGGCTGCCGCCGCCAACCGGCTGAGAATCCGCGCCAGGATTTCCCCTGCGGCCTTTCGGGTGAAGGTCAGCGCGGCGATGGACGCCGGATCCGCCCCGGCCGCCAACAGGGCCAGATAGCGATTGGACAGGGCAAAGGTCTTGCCCGTGCCGGCCGAAGCCGCCAGTGCCGCATTCTGAATGGGTGGGGGACGATCCATAGCTGTGGCCATGGTAGGTACCGCCGTCGAAAGACGCAACCTAGAAGTGGATCTCCCGCCGGCATGGAAGCGCTTGCGTTTTCAAGGGGGGCACGGTACATTCCTGCCTCCATTGGATGCATGAAGGAGCATCAGGATATGGCGAAAATGCGTAAGAAAAATCGGGATGCCGTTGTGAAGGACCTGTCCTTGGCGGACTATGGCCGCAGGGAAATTGAATTGGCCGAGCATGAAATGCCGGGCCTGATGAGCGTCCGGGCGGAATATGCCGGCTCCCAGCCGTTGAAGGGCGCGCGCATTGCCGGTTCCATCCACATGACCATTCAAACAGCGGTGCTGATTGAAACCTTGCAGGCCCTCGGCGCCCGGGTGCGCTGGGCCAGTTGCAATATTTTTTCCACGCAGGACCATGCCGCCGCCGCCGTCGCCGCCCGCGGCACGCCGGTGTTTGCCGTCAAAGGCGAAACCCTTGCGGAATATTGGGACTATACCGACCGCATTCTGGACTGGGGCCGCGAGGCGCCCAACATGATTCTAGACGACGGCGGCGATGCCACTTTGTTTGTTCATCTGGGGTTGAAAGCCGTTCGCGAAGGCCTTCAGGTGCTGGATGGACCGTATGAAAGCGAAGAAGAAGAAGTCTTGAAGGCCCAGCTTCGCAAGGCCGTGAAAAAGAATCCCGCCCGGTTTGAAAAAATGGCCAAGAGTATTCGCGGCGTGACCGAGGAAACCACCACCGGCGTCCACCGCCTGTATCAAATGGCCGAGCGCGGCGACTTGCTGTGGCCCGCCTTCAACGTGAACGATTCTGTCACGAAATCGAAGTTCGACAACATCTACGGCTGCCGCCACTCGTTGGTGGACGGCATCCTGCGCGCCACCGACATCATGCTCTCCGGCAAGGTTGCCGTTGTCGCCGGATACGGCGATGTGGGGAAAGGCTCATGCCAGTCCCTGCGCGGCCAGTGTGCCCGCGTCATCGTGACGGAAATTGATCCCATCTGCGCCCTTCAGGCGGCCATGGACGGCTACGAAGTGATGCATATGGACGATGCCAGCAAGGTGGGCGACCTGTTCGTCACCACCACCGGCTGTTGCGACGTCATCACCCAAAAGCACATGTTGCAGATGAAGGATCTCGCCATCGTCTGCAACATCGGCCATTTTGACAGTGAAATCCAAACGGCCGCCATGAAGAAATACCGCTGGGAGGAAATCAAGCCGCAAGTGCACCGCATTTGGACCCACAAAAACCGCTCCATCCTGTTGCTCGCGGAAGGACGCTTGGTGAACCTCGGCTGTGCGACAGGGCATCCCAGCTTTGTGATGAGCAACAGCTTCAGCAACCAGGTCATGGCCCAGGTGGAATTGTTCACCCGCGCCGAAAACTATCCGGTCGGGGTGTATCGCCTGCCTAAGAAGCTGGATGAAAAAGTGGCCCGTCTGCATTTGGACCATCTGGGCGTCCGCCTCGACAAACTGACCAAGAAGCAGGCGGCCTATTTGGACCTTCCGGTGGATGGTCCCTACAAACCGGAGTTCTATCGCTACTAAGGCGTGCCGACGGAGCAAGCCGGGGCCGTTGCCCCGGCTTTTTGCATGAATAGATGAAATCTTCTCTCCATGGATTGTTCCCCGATGAGTTGCGCCGCGTTTGCGTGGCGGTCGGTGAATCCGCCTTCCGGGGCGATCAGTTGTGGCAGTGGCTACAGGTGCGCCATGCCTTGACGTGGGAGGAAATGCGGAATCTGCCGCGTACCTTGAAAGAGGTGCTCTCGAAAGACTACACGCCATCGACGCTTCACGTGGTGCACTCCTCAGGGGAGCCCGGCGGCACCCGAAAATGGCTCTTGGAGTTGGCCGACGGCGAAACCATGGAGACGGTGCGGATTCCCGCCCGGGACCGTTCCACGGTATGTGTTTCCTCCCAGGTCGGCTGTAGGAGGGGATGCGCATTTTGCGCCAGCGGGCAATGCGGATTCGCCCGTAACCTCTCCGCGGGGGAGATTGTGGCGCAGGTGCAACAGGTGGCCGCATTGACTGGCGGCCGACCGGATAATGTGGTGTTCATGGGCATGGGGGAGCCCTTCGATAATTATGAGGCCGTCTTGAAGGCCGTTCGCCTGCTGAATCATCCAGAAGGCTTGGGCATCGGCGCGCGCAAAATCACCTTGAGCACCAGCGGGGTGGTGCCGGGCATTCGGCGGCTGGCGGAGGAGGGC
>JAISGX010000084.1 GCA_031262805.1 Verrucomicrobiota bacterium
ATTCTTGACCAGGATGGGAATATCTCGTCTGCTAGGTATGCGAAAATATATGGACCGATAGAATACGGGGACGATGAAAAGGGGGGAGGCATTGTTCGTTTCACCTACTTCTTTAACCCTACGCCTAACGACCGAAATATGGAATTTGATCGAAAACACAACCTTATGACAAAGACAGGGCGTGGAACCATCTATCAGCCTTAGAGCAGATAACGATAGAGGTGCCGTAAGGCGTCTGTGATGTTCTTTGCCTGAGCATAGCCGCAAACGGCATCCGCCGCCTTCACGCAGGTATTTGAGGAGGCACGCCTCGAAGACGTTCGGGGCTGGTTTCTTTCGCTCCGCATTATGGCATCTCTATCCTGAAAGGTTCTAAATTTTAGGTTTTATTCATAACAAGAACGTAACGCGGGGTGAAGTAGGCCCAAGCCGGGGGGCATGGACTATGGCGGATTTGTTGGAGGAGAACGATTTCCCCTCCCATGTGAAAATGCGAACGGATATGTTTGTTTCGAAAATGTAAAAAAATCCTCCCTTTCAATCCTTAAAAATAAGTACGGAGACGATGTATAATGGGTTGTGTTTTTCGGCGAGAGAGCCTATGTTCCCGAGAGGATGAATGGCGAAGGAAAAGCATGTGTTGCCCATCCCGTTGCGGTCAACGGGGCGCCATCTTTTCGTTTTGGATGAGGTCCACAGGGGAGAGGGCAAGAATGAACACAACCCGACACAAACCCGGTGAAATTGGAAAATGGGTTTTTCTGATTGGACTGGCGGCGGGGTGTGCATGGGGGGATTTGGTTTCCCCCTTGTATGTGGGCAACACGCATCCCGTGCTGGATCCATTCGGTCGTCCGCTCAAACGGGAGGCGGTTGTTTCGCGCTCTCCGCTGGTGGAAATTCGCCGGACCCTGCCCGGCGGGGTGATTTATCCGCCATCCAAAACCGGCGAATCCCATCCGATGCACACCTTGATCCAGTCGGGCCGGATGGGGGACAACGCGTTGGATTCTCGGACTTTCTGCGTCATTCTGACGGAGGCGTTGCCGGAGGATGCCTTGGTTTTTGCGCGGGTGTACAATGCCCCCACGGCGGCGGAAGCGACATTTTATGCCGATTCCCAGCCCATCCGGGCACCGGCGCATGGCAGTGATGTGGTGCTGAGCTTCCGTGCCATCCAGCCCATGGATGGTGAAGATGCTTCCGGCAACGGCCTAGGCAATTCGTTTGAGGCGGCATTGCAGGAGCTGGCGAGAAGCGGAGTGGACAGCGATGAGGATGGCTCCACCGATTATGCCGAATATCGGGCAGGGACGGACCTCATGAAGGCCGACAGCCTGCTGGCTTTCACCCGCATTGAGGGCGAAGCCGGAGCGGATGTTCGACTACGGGCTCCGCAGGAGAAACAAATCCAAGTGGCTTGGCAATCCATTCCAGGCAAGAGCTACCGGCTGGAATATGTCCGGCATCTTCTTCCTGCGGAGGCCGACCGAGCGGTGGACTGGCAGATCGTGGGCGAAGTCACTGCAGAGGCCGGTGAATACGAAATTGTCCTGAATGTGGTGCAGGAGGAGTCAGACGAGCTGCGGCAGGGGACGTTCCGCCTCCGCCTGATGCCGTAGGACGCCACCGCGATGACGGCCGAGCCTCCATCTTTTCTTCCCTCCCACGGATATCGAACAAGGAACGGAATCATGAACACACGTCTTTTCATGCGCCTGAAGAGTCTTCTCAAGAATCCTCGGCTGAATTGTAATGGCCGGAACAGGAGGCGCCCGCTTGCGGTTGGTTGCCTGGTGCTTGGCATCGGACTGGGAGCCTTGGCCCAAACCGGCCATGCCCAAGGTGTTTTGGTGGAAACCTGGGCAGGGGTGGGGTTGAGTACTGGCTCCTATGGATCAGGAACGGTCTCCGGCGTATTGGGTTTATGGTCCTATACCCAGACCCGCTGGGGTGCATCCATCAATGGGGATGCCATTTGCGTCAGAGCGGCCGGCGTGCTCACCTCGCCCACCCTGTCCGGCGGATGTTCCAAAGTGTCTTTCTCTTACAATTTTCCATACAGCGAAAGCGGCAGTTTCAATATGGCGCTTCGCATCAACGGCGAGGTGGTCCAGACGCTCAACATTTTAGCAAATTCGGGTGCGACGGTGATGACCGCCACCTTTGATGCGTTTGTCCCGGTGTCGGGCGATGTTGTGATTTCGTTTACCAATATGGCAACCTCGAATAAACGAATTGCAATGGACGACATCACGATCACCGGTGTGGCCTCCGGTGTCGCTCCGGTGTGGGCAGAGATCGCCCCTGTGACCACCACCGTGGAGGACGGCGTGGCGGAGACCATGACGGATTATTTGACGACCCTCGGCACGCCGCCGCCGACCATCAGTGTGGAGGCGAGCGGCAGCAGCCCGACCGGTGATTTTGAAATGGATGGGAATGATTTCTATTTCTTCCCAGACCCGGCGGATGTGGGCAAGACCTTCACGTTTCGTTTTACCGCCGCCAACGCATCTGGGGCGCCGACGCAGACGATGACGGTGAGCATTCAAAACGATTGCACGCCCGATGCGGTGGTGCTGGTGCAGCAGGCCGCAAACTATGATGCCGTATGGGGAAGCGGCGGCGGCAGTTACAACAACAGCTCCGGAGAGCTGGGCATGTGGGCGAACCAAGGAGACAAACAGACGGCGGCGTGGCGCAAATTCCGGACGACGGGGACGATAGACGGCGCCTTGCGCGAACTGCAGGTGGGGGATCGCTTCCGGATTTCCGTCCGGGGATATTCCTCGTACGGCGGCCTAGGGGTTTCCCTGAATGACGGTGCGGCCACCGGCAATTGGGCCAATCGGTTCAGCAACACCCGGGCCTCCATCCAGACCGTCAACTTCGGCGATCTGTATGTGACCTCCCAAAACGGCGATAGTTCCTGGTCCGGCATCCGGCCGTGGAACACCACCTTGACGATGGAATTCACCATTCAATCCAGCCGAGAGTTCACCGCCAATATTATGGGGCAGACCGCCAAAGTGGATCTACCCATGCAGGGAGCGCCAGGGGATGACGACCGGTTCGACGGCTTTTCCATTTTTTATGCCGACGACTGGAATGGAACGGCCAACAGTGACTTATTTTGGACGCAGGAAACGTCGGTGACCAATCTGGGCGTGGTGGAGTTTGGCGCCGACGGCGGAAGTCGTAGCATTCTGGGCCGGGTGTCGGACGGATCGAGCCCGGCGTGCCCAGATACGGCCAGCCCCAACAACGTCATCAAAAAGGGGGCGGGAACCATTACGTTGTCCCATGCCGCGAATACGTATTCCGGCGGAACGGACATCCAGGCGGGGACGCTGTCCGTCGGAACGGATGGAGCCCTGGGGATGGTCCCGACGGCCCCCTCGGCCAACATCCGCTTCACGGGCACAGGCGCTTTTTCGCCTTCCGCCACTCTTTCCCTGCATGCGAACCGGGGCATTTCCCTGGGGACGGAGGCCGGGCCCCAGCTGGCTGTTTCCGGCGGCCGGACGCTGACGGTTCCGGGTGAGATCAGCGGGAGCGCGGCCTGGACAAAAACGGGGGCGGGCACATTGGTTTTGTCCGGCGCCAACACGTTCACCGGCGCGTTCAGTATTGGCGGCGGCATTGTCCGGGCCGCCCACGCTTTGGCCTTTGGAGGCACGCTCGGCGGCAGTGTGAGCGTGTCCGGCGGTGCGACATTGGCGTTGGCAACGACCAATGTGCCGGTCAAAGCCCTTTCCATGGCGGCGGAGAGCACGCTGGAGGCCGCCGCAGGGCAGAGCGTGACATTGGCGACGGCCGGTTCCATTGCGAATGTTTCGTTTGACGCCGCCGCGGACGGCGCATTCACCGGCGGCGTGGACAAGGAATGGGCCTTGGTGACGGGGGCGGGTACGGCCTCTCTGGCGCCGGGCGCCCGCTTGATGGTGAATGCTCCCGTGGGAGCCGCCGCCGGGGCTTTTGCGCTGGAGGTGCGAGGCGGCGGCGTGTATGTGGTGTACCGTGCCGCCCCGGTGGTGACGGTGGAAACCTCCACCGCCATGTCCATTTCCTTTGCCATGGAGCCTTGTGGAACCAACCAGACCGTGTTGGTTCGCTATGACTCTTTGGCCGCCCGAAATGCGGCAGTGGCGGCCAGCGGCCGGACGCCCGTGCAGGTGGCGGCCGACTCCGGCGGCATCCTGGTGTATGCCGGAACGGGAGGGGCCGTCACGGACAACGGCTTGGATGCCTGTTCCACCTATTACTATCGGGCTTGGTCCTGGAATGCAGCGGCCTATAGCTCCGCCACAGTGGATCTTCAGGCGCAGAGCCAAGACATTTCTGCCCCGGTGCTGGGAGCGGTCGCCAATGGAAGTACGGAATTCACGTTTTCCTGGCTGGCGGTGCCGGGGGCATCCGCCTATCAGGTGGATGTGGCGACGGCCGCCTCCTTTGCCGGTCCAACACCGGGGACGGCGGGCATTCTGACCAACTGGCCCAATGCGGCGGCCATGGGAAGTAGCGGAGACGGCTGGATCTATGTGGATGGCGCGGTTTTCAACAGCACCTATCATCGTCTGACCGCCAACACCCAGCCGGGTTGCGTGAGCCCGGTGCTGTCCACCAGAGGATACTCGCAGATCACAGCCGGATTTGATGTGGCGACATACGGTGGAAGCGCCCAAAACACGTTAATTCTGGCCTATTCGATTGATGGCGGCCCCTGGGTTTCGTTTGCCACCAACAAATCGGCTTCCTCTACCACCTATGTGGCCAACCAAACAGCCATTTTGCCAGCGGCCGCCTTGGAACAGGATCATGTGCGTATCAAATGGTATGCTCAAACGGCTACCTCAGGAGTAGGCCTTCGCCTCCAAAACCTCAAAATTTCAGGCACCTCGTTGGCGAGCGATGGAACGCATGTGCCGGGCTATTCCAATTTGACCGTGACGGCTTCCACGAGTTGCACGGTTACGGGCTTGACGGTGGGGGCCACCTATTACTACCGAGTTCGTGCGCTTGGCGGCGGCGGTTGTGTGAGCGAATTTTCCCCAACCGGCTCTGTGACGACGTTGCTGCAGGCGCCGGAATGGACACCGATTCCCGACCAAGTGGCGGTGGTGGGGGAAACCAAAACGGTGGCTCTGGCGGCAAGCGGATCGCCGGCGCCGACCTATGCCTTCATCAGCGCCCTGCCCGCCTTGTCGGGGACGCCGGAAATTCAGGGCGACGTCTGGAGCTATACCCCGGCGGCCGCAGATGCGGGGAAAACCGTGACGGTGACTCTGGAGGCCGCCAATGACGGCGGCGGGGTGCAAACCACCTTCCTGCTCACCATTCAGCAGGCGCCGC
>JAISGX010000086.1 GCA_031262805.1 Verrucomicrobiota bacterium
TGACCTGCCCGTCTCCATCGGCTGGTCCCTCCCGTGCCGGCTTCACCCTGCTGGAGCTGGTGGTGGTGCTGGCCATCCTGGCGGCTGTGACGATGCTCGCCACGCGGGAAGTTGCCAAACAACAACATCAGCTCCGCTATGAGCAGAGCCGCCGATTAATGGACGAGCTGGAGGTCGCCATCACCGGCGACCGTTATGCTCGTCCGGTGGTGGATGCTCGTCGGCCACCCCCGGCTTTTGTGGAGGATATGGGGCGGCTTCCTCGGGCCGTGACCAACCAGATGGATCCAGCGGAATTGACGCTGGGTGAATTGTTCCGGATGCCTGAAGCCGCAGTCCCTTTCGGGCTGTTTTCGGCCACCAATCGGGTCGCTGGGGCCGTGTCCTCTAATCAAATGGATGAGGGGGTCTGGGTTCCCATGGGTTGGCGGGGCCCCTATATGCGCCTGCCGGCCGGGGATTCCGACCCTTTTCTCCGGGATGGATGGGGAAATCCATTTACATCGAAGAATGCCGACGTGGGCGAGCTCCAATGGTCCGCCGGAGACCTGCCCAACCGGCTCCTTGGCGAAAATTGGAAAGAGGTATATCGGGAGGAAAATCCGCCGGACGCCGAGGAGAGGATTACGCTACAGCGGGCGACGAATGGCATGCCGATTGCCTTCATCCGGCATCTCGGCGCCAATGGGCTCTCCCCCGTTACCGAGGGGGAGGAAAGCGGATATGATATGGATGTGACGATTGCGCCACTCTCCAATGCCTTTGCCACCATTCGCGGCACGGTGGAGTTCCCGATGAATGCCGTGGATGTCCGGGTCCGCCTCTATGGTCCCCCGCCGGATGCCGCAACGGCGGAAGAAGCCGGCCGGGTGATGATTTGGGAAGCGACAAACCTAGTGCCGGTGGATGGATCTGCCGCTTTTGCCTTCACCAATGCGGACATCACCATCGGCCACCGGATTCTCCGGGCTTCGGCGTCTGTGGTGGGCACCGACCGGTTTTCTGCTCCCCGGAGCGTTTATTTATTCCCCGGAGTGAATGCGAACATCTCCCTGAGCCTTCCCGATTGAAAGCATGAATATAATCCAGCCCAGTTATGTGTTTTTCCTGACCGCCGATGCCGTGTTTCGGGTGGAAACCTCCGGAACCTTCCCTTCGGTCGGCCCCGAGGTCTTTTCCCGTCTGCCGGGCCAACCATTGTCCACGGCCCTTTCCGCCGCCTTCGCTCAGCTGCCGCGAAACGCCGCCGTGCTGTTGCTGGATGCGGAGGCATGGTGCCAGACGCTGGAATTGCCGGAGTCCCAGTTGAAGGGTCTGTCGCCTGAGGCGCTCTCCGCCTTGATTTCGTTTGAGGCGGAAGCGTTTTCCGGCCTGTCCTCCCAGGCCGCTCGCCATGCCTACACCCTCGCCCCGGCCCGGAACGGTTTGGTGGCCTGCCGAATCATGCAGGTTTCCGATGAGGACATTCGGAACATGGCGGAAGCCTCCCGCCGGGCGCATCTGCGCCTAGTGGGAATTTCTCATCCCGCCTTTTTGCTGGAGGTGGATTCGTCTGCGGCCACTGTGCCCGATGTCTCCGAGGGGACGATGTCCGCGTGGGTGGAGCGCTGGCGGGAGCATCGGGCAAAGGGCCCCCCCCTCCCCTTCATTCCCGCTCCTGCAGCGCCGGAATCTCCCCGCCGCCCGGTTTTCATCGGTGCGGCCGCTTTCCTGCTCGCCGTGGGGATCTGCTGGGCGGTGCAGGAGGTGGGCGCCTTCCGGCTGCGCGGCAAGGAAGCGGCGTTGGCGGATTTGATGGCTTTGCAGGCCCAAGCCGACCGCTTTCATCAGCAGGCCCAGGCCATCCGCGCCGAAACCGGCCAATGGCTTCAGCAGGAGGCCATCGAAATCAAGCAAAAGGAGCAGATGGATGCCGCTCGAAAAGCCTTGGGCTTCCTGCTGCACGCCTTGGCCGATTCCTGTCCGGACGGCGTGATGCTCCGCGGCATTCGCGCCCATGGTCCTTTTGGGTTGGAAGTGGAAGGCTGGAGCTCCAATCCGCGGGACACCGATGCTTTTTTTGTGGCCCTTGGTGAGCAGGTGGTGCCGCACGGGTGGTCCGTCCTGCCCGGATCCGTCGCCGCCCGGCATGTGCTGGCCAATGGCGGCCCATGGCATTTCACCTGCACCCTTCAGCCGGTGCCGGAGGAGGATTCCCCATGACTCTTTCCCCCCGCGATAAAAAGGGATTGTGTCTCCTCCCGGCCGTCCTGCTGGTGGTGCTCTATCTGTTCTACGGCGCGCTGCCCCTGCGCGCCCGCCACCGGGACGTCTCGAACCGCCTTCAGGGGCTTGGGGGATCGCCCGATGGGGCGCAAGCTAGGGTTCAGGCCGCCGAAGCGGCGTATACCGATGCCCGCCTGTATCAGGAGGCCGTCTACAGCCAAATTCAGGAAGCCCGTGCCGCCCGCGGAGGAATTCCCTCCATGCGGGAATGGTCGTCCGCCCAGCGGCTGCAGGCGCTTTCCGGCCGGATGGAGGAAGCCGGGCTCCGCCTAGTGTATGCCGCCCGTGATTTTTCGACCGCTTCCGCCGTCCCTTCCCTCCCCCTGCCGACCGGGGCGGAGCGGTGGATGCTTCATATACAGGGGCCCTATGTCCGCATGCTGGCCCTACTGGATGCCTTGGCGGCCGACGGCGTCTCCATCCCGGAAACCCTGACCATGAATCCATCCCCCGAACCAGGCAAACCCACTGATTGGAGCCTGGCCATCTGGTTATGAACCCACCTCTTCCATAAATGGTGTTGCATGAACTCTCCTTTGCTCAATCAACTGTTTGAAACCTGCGAAAAAATAGGCGCCTCGGACATCCATCTGGCCGCCGGGCGGCCTCCGTACTTCCGCGTGAAAGGCAATTTGGCGCCGGATGCTTGCTTTGCCCCGCTTCAGCCGGATGTTCTGGCCGACCTAGCCGCCGATCTGCTCTCCCGGATGACCGGACAGCCCCCTCCCCCGCTGACCGGTTTGCTGGACCAGCGAGGGGCGGTGGACGGCGCTTGCACATCGCCCGGAAACGGGCGCTATCGCTTTAACTTCTTCCGTTGCCAGGCGCCGATGGCTCCCGCTGTTCGCGCCAATACTCCGATTCCCCCGCCTGCCCTTTCCATTGCCCTCCGGCGGCTGGAGGACCGCTTCCGCTCCCTGGAAGAATTGGGCCTGCCTGCCCGCTTGGCCGATTTCTGCTCGCTGAAGGATGGCCTAGTGATTGTGTCCGGCCCCACCGGTTCCGGCAAATCCACCACTCTGGCCACGCTGCTCGACCAAATCAACCGGACCCGCACCGGACACATCATCACCATTGAAGATCCGGTGGAATATATCCATTCCTCCATCCTCTCGCTGGTCAACCAGCGGCAGGTTGGCGTGGACGCCCGGACGTTTAACGAAGCCTTGGTGGATTCCCTCCGGGAGGACCCCGACATCATCTTGGTTGGCGAAATCCGCGAAATGGAAACCATCCGCACCGCCATCACCGCTGCCGAAACCGGCCACTTGGTCTTCACCACCCTCCATGCCGGGGATTGCGTAGGGGCCGTGGAGCGGTTTGTCTCCGTGTTCCCCGCTGGGGAGCAGGAATCCATCCGCCGCCAGGTTTCGCTGGTGCTTCGCGGCATCGTGGCGCAACGCCTGCTGCCCTCGGAGAAAACCAATACCGCATCGGACCCCCGCCGCGTGCCCGTGTGCGAAATCCTGATGAATACACCCGCTGTTGCCCATTTGATCGCCACGGGGAAATCCTCCCAGATCTATACCTCCATGGAAACCGGCTCCTCTCTCGGCATGCAGACCTTGGAACAGGATTTGGTCCGCCTGCTACGGGCCGGAGAAATCAGCCGGGGAACCGCCACGGCCCTCGCCCGCTATCCAGATGTATTTCTCCAGCGCCTGCGCACCCAGACGAATGGAGAGGCAGGATGAGCCAGCCCCTCTTGGATCTGTCCGTTGTCCGTATTGATCCAGCGCAAGCTCACCGGCTTCCGCGCCACTTGGCCATCCGCCGCCTGCTTCTGCCGCTGGCCGACATTCAGGGAACCCTGCATCTTGCCTGCGCCCAGCCGCCGGATGAGGCCACCCGCGCCCACCTGAAGCGCCATCTCCAGCGCGACCGGTTGGAATTTCATCTCGTGGAAGGCGCCGCCCTTCGCCGAGCGCTCCTGCAGGTCTATGGCCACGGCGCCGACGGCGCCGCCGCCGGGGATGCCGCGGCGGCCGAAGATCCGGTGGCCCGTGCCGACGAAATCTTCCGCGCCGCCCGCCTCCGCCATGCATCGGATATTCATTTGGACCCCGAACGCCACGGCCTTCGCATTCGCTTCCGGGTGGACGGCGTGTTGGAGGACTACAAGCACCTCCCCCCGAAGGAGCAGGCCCCCCTCATTAGCCGAATCAAGGTTCTCGCCGGCATGGATATCGCCGAACGGCGCGCCCCGCAGGACGGTGGCTTTTCCCTGCCGCCCCTGCCCGAGGAACCCCTCACGGCCACGGATGTGCGCGTGGCCACCCTGCCCGTCCGCCACGGTGAACGGGCCACGCTCCGCCTATTGAGTTGCGAGCGCGAAACCCTGAGCCTTGAAAATCTCGGCATGTACCCGGAGCACCTCGCCGCCGTTGAACAGCTACTGGACCGTCCCCACGGTCTATTCCTGTTGACTGGCCCGACGGGGTCCGGCAAATCCACCACCCTGTATGCCGCCATCCGCCGCCTCCTCCAGCATGAAGGCCTGAACATCCTGACCGTGGAGGATCCCATCGAATATGAAATGGCCGGCGTCGGCCAGGCGGAAGTGGACAGCGCCGACAAAGTCAGCTTCACCAAAGCCCTGCGCTCCCTTCTTCGGCATGATCCCGATGTCATCATGATCGGGGAAATTCGCGATGAAACCTCGCTGGATACCGCCGTGAAGGCGGCCCTCACCGGGCATCTGGTGCTCTCCACCCTTCATACCAACAGCGCCCTGGGCGCCATCACCCGGCTCAGCGATATGGGCCTTGCCCCGCACCTGATTGCCGCCACCCTGCGCATCAGCATTGCCCAGCGCCTCGTCCGGCGCCTGTGCCCACACTGCCGCCGCGCCGTCACCCTTTCCGAATGGGACGCCGCCTTGCTTGGGCATCCGGAACTCGCCGGGCGAACCGCCTATGAGCCTGGTGGTTGCTTGGCCTGCGCCGGGCGAGGCTACAACGGCCGCACCGCTCTGTTCGAGGTCTTGGCTCCGGATGCCGACCTGGCCTCGCAGATCGCTCGGCGGGTGGAGGAAACTGCCCTGGCGGCCGAACTCTCGCAAAAAGGATATAGGACCTTGGGGGATGACGCCGTCCGCAAGATCCTCGACGGCATCATTTCCCCCGAAGATGCCCGCCGCGAATTGTAAAGGCCGATGCGCTACACCGCCACCATCCGAGAAGCCTCCGGCAGCACCCGGCAACAGGTGGTGGACGCCCCGACCCGACCCGCCGCCCTGCAGATGCTCCGCAGCGGCGGCCGTGTGGTCCTTTCCCTTGTTTCATCGGACGATCCCGCCTCGTTCGAGGCCTCCGCGCCGTCCCGCTGGATGTCCCCGGTTCCCCTGCCCGTCACGCGGCTGGATATCGAATGGGGTCTCCAGCAGCTCGCCTCCATGCTACGTAGCGGCCTCCCCCTCCTGGCCGCCCTACGGACTGCGGCGGAACAGGCCCGGCGGATGAAGGCCATGCGGCTGTGGAACCATCTGGCCGACCGGATTGAAGCCGGCCTGTCGCTCTCCGATGCCATGGCGGAAACCGATCGGTTTGATTCATATACCCTCGCCCTCCTCCGCGTCGGAGAACAATCCGGCGAGCTGGACCGCACCATGAGCCGTGCCGCCGACCACTTGGAACATCTCCGCGCCATGCGTGCCATGTTGGTCAACGCCCTGATTTATCCGGTGCTGGTCATTCTCCTCACCTTCGGCGTCACGGGGTTCATGGTCATCAAAGTCATTCCCCAGGTGCAACACTTCCTGCAGGTCGGCAACCGGGCCCTGCCGGAGATCACCCGGTTGCTTCTGGATCTTTCCGACGGCCTCCGGGCCGCTTCCCCCTACCTCCTGATCGGTACGGCGGCCGCTCTGGCGGCCTATTTCCTGATCCGCCTCTCCCCCACCGGCCGCCAGCATGTGGATGCCGTCGGATTGAAGCTGCCGGTCATCGGCCGCATCCTTCGCCTCTCCGCCACCGCTGTGGTGGCCCGCGGGCTCTCCATCCTGCTGGAAAGCGGCGTGACCTTGCTGGACGCCCTAGAAGCCGCCACACGGCTCGTGCGGAACCAACGGTTGGCCCGGCGCCTTCGGGATGCCCGCGAAGCCGTCATTCGGGGAGGAACCCTATCGCAGGCCCTAGCCTCCGCCCCGGAATTCCTGCCGATGTTCTTTCGGATGACTGCCGTTGGTGAAGCCACCGGCACCCTCTCCGCAACGCTGGCCGAGGTGGCCCGCTTTCACGAAAATGCCCTCACCGCCGCCATCCGTCGCTTTGGCATCCTCATGGAACCCGTCTTGATTCTGATCGTCGGCGGCATTGTCGGGTTTGTTTACGTTGCCTTTTTCCTTGCCTTGTTTTCTCTGGCCTCCACCGGGTGATGAAGAGACGGCGCCCGCCCCCCCCGGGCCTAAAAAAAAGAGCCGTGAAAACGGCTCCTTTTTCCGTGTCCGTGCGTGTGCTTAGTCCACCGCCGCACGTGCTTCCATGATCGGCTGGCCCAGCGCATCCATCACCCCGGCATATTCCACAACGCTGCCCGTGCCGGTGTGGCGCAGGCGGAGCAGCACGATGTAACGGCGGTATTCATCCTTCGCCGTGATCACCGGGCAGATCGGTGCGCTGTCCAGCCCGGCCCGGTTGCTACCGACGAAGCTGGAGAACTGCCCCACGCCAAACGCCAGCAGGATGCCGTCGCCGTTGGTGGCCAGCAACGCCTGGAGGGCGGCATCCGTGCCCGGATCATATTCCGTATCGTCGATCAACAATTTTGCACTGGTGGTGAAAAAAACATCCTGCCCGCAGGATTCATACACCCGGGCGCCCAGCGGAGAAATGGTGCTCCCCGTCCCCACCACGCCGCCTGGGTTGATGACGGCCACGGCAAAACCGTTGGTGATCTGTTTCGCCACGCACGAAGCGGTATCCGGATCCCCGGCGGTACCTTGCGACCAAGCGCCGTCATCCCCCGTCGTGAACCGTCCGTTGTCCGTGCCGCGCATCACATACGAAAGGCCCATGTTGTTCAAGGCCGTGACATCGGAATCCGTCAGATAATAGCGGGCCAGCAGGCCGGGAAAGCCGCCGTACGCGCTTGCCCCTTCGATCAGGCGGCTGTTCAGCACCACTCCCGTCACATTGGTATTTCCGGAAAGCTCATCCGGAAAGACGGATACATCAAAGGAGCCCGCCGTTGCGAGCGGTTCGTCATACTTCAACAGACCATCCAGCCGGTTCAACGCGCCATCATTGGCCGTCATGAAGGTGTCCAAGGCGGTGCCGATGCGCGTCAAATTGGCCACATTGAGTTTCTTTTCGGAATCCAGCCTCACGCCCGAAAGACGTGAAATCGCCAGCGTGGCGATCAACGCCAGGATGGCAATCACCATCACCAGTTCGACCAAAGTAAACCCTTGTTTGCGATCCATCGTTGTGTTGTTCATTGGTTATCCTCTTGAAGTGCCCCGTTCCGGCGCGGGTCCGCCATGTTCTCTTCTTCAAGTGCAAACGGCCGTCCGCCACAAAAGGTTCATCCGGAAGCCGGAAGAATGCCCCACGCCCCTTCCCCGGCTTGTTTTCCACGCATTGGAACATTTTTCCGCCGACTTTCCATTCATTGGAAAAAAAGTTTCCACACAGTGGAAAAACCCATCAGGGTCCTTGCTCTTTTTTCAGCCAAACGGACAATATGGAGATGTCCGCAGGGGTGATGCCGGAAATCCGCTGGGCCTGTCCTAGGTCACGCGGGCGGACGGCGGAGAGCTTTTCCCGGGTTTCA
This sequence comes from Verrucomicrobiota bacterium, assembly GCA_031262805.1. Classification (GTDB taxonomy): domain Bacteria; phylum Verrucomicrobiota; class Kiritimatiellia; order CAIQIC01; family Lenti-01; genus JAISGX01. Next base: position 8,038 of record JAISGX010000086.1, read on the forward strand.
TGGCGTAGGGCGCGGATGGCGTGGTAATCCAGATTCTCCGGAATCCGTTGGCGGGCCACTTGCTCGGCTTTTTCAATCTGGCGCTGCTCGCGCTCAATGTAGCCGGCATATTTCAGGGTGAATTCCACCTGTTCCACCACCGCCGGGGGCAGGTCGCTGCGACGGCCCGGCAGGGCGGCATACGTCATCTCCGGCCGCTTCAGTTGTTTGGCCAGTAGCTCACCTCCAACCCGTGTGGCATTCAGTCGGTCGATTTCTGCGGCAATGGCACGATGTTGGGCGCGGACCTCCTGCCGCCGAGACGCGGGAACTAGGCCCAGACGGTCGGCCAGATCCGCCAGCCGGAAAGCCGCATTGTCTTGTCGAAGCAGTAGCCGGTGTTCCGCCCGAGAGGTGAACATCCGGTACGGCTCGTTGGTGCCCTTTGTGACCAGATCGTCCACCAGGACACCGAGATAGGCTTCGTGCCTTTTTAATATAACTTCTTCTCTACCAGCGAGTTGCATAAACGCATTCGCGCCAGCCAAAAAGCCTTGGGCCGCGGCTTCTTCATACCCGGTGGTCCCGTTGACCTGTCCGGCGAAGTAGAGTCCCCTCACCCGTTTGGTCTCCAGAGTGGCCCGTAGCTGGGTGGGATCAAAAAAATCATATTCAATGGCATAGCCGGGCGCTAGGAAGGTGGCTCGCTCCAGCCCGGGGATGGAACGGATCATTCGGAGTTGCACATCGAGCGGCAGACTGTTGGAAGTTCCGTTTGGATACATCTCCACCACCTCCCGCCCCTCCGGCTCCACAAAGACATGGTGGTCCGTGTGGGAGGCGAATTTGACCACCTTGTCTTCAATGGAAGGACAATAACGTGCTCCTACCCCTTCGATCAGCCCGCCATATAAAGCGGAATCCGAAAGGTGCTCCGAAATCAACCGGATGGTCTGTGCGTTCGTATGAGTGAGCCAGCAGGGAAGCTGGCGGCTTCCTGGTGTCCAGGGTGCAAAAGGCGGCATTGTTCCACGTGGAACAGGGCCTAGACCGCCGGAAGGTGCGGCGCCGGAATGTTCCACGTGGAACATTTCCCGGCATTGCCAGCCGAAGAAGGGCGGCGGATCCTCGCCCGGCTGGATTTGCATGCGATCGTAATCTAGGGAATCCCTGTGCAGGCGGGGTGGGGTGCCTGTTTTCAGGCGGGCCATCCGGAACCCCATGTCCTGGAGTTGCAGGCTGAGGTGTTCTTCCGATGGTTCCTCCAACCGCCCGCCGGGAACAACATCCTTTCCGACAAAAATTTTGCCCCGGAGAAAGGTTCCGGCCGTCAAAACCACGGCTTTGGTGCCAATAAAGCCGTGCTTAGAACCGAAAACCCCACGGATTTCATCGTTTTTCACATGAATCCGGTCCACCTGATCCTCCAGCAGAGTCAGGTTCTCCTGATGCCGGAGAACTTGGCGCATCCGGTAGGAATAGGCCGGTTTGTCGCACTGGACCCGGTTAGATTGCACGGCCGGGCCTTTCCTACGGTTCAGCACGCGGAATTGAATGCCTGTACAATCTGTATTGAGAGCCATTTCGCCGCCCAAGGCATCCAGCTCGACCACCATGTGGGATTTGGCGATTCCGCCGATGGATGGATTGCAGGACATGCGCGCCGCAGAATCCAGGGCCATGGTGACCAATACCGTCCGAGCGCCAAGCCGTGCCGCCGCCAGCGCCGCCTCGCAGCCGGCATGGCCGGCGCCAATGATGAGAATATCAAATTCCATATTTTTGTGATTCATTTCACGAATAGAAGGGTGACAGGAGAGGAAAGAAAAATCACTTCCCAACACAAAACCTTGAAAAAAGAGTGTTCAGCATTTCGTCCGTACAATCCTTTCCGAAAATGAATCCCACCTGTTCCGTCGCCGAGCGTAGATGGGTTGCGGCCGGAAGGAAGGAAGGCTCCCGTCCATCGGAGAGAAGGATTGAAGTTTGTGTAATCTCCTCAAGTGCAATGGATAAGGAATCCTTATGGCGCCTTGAAACCGCCACGCCTTCCTGATGGCCGCTGCCAGAGGTGAGATGGAGTTTGGCCAGCATGGCATCAATCAACGGCTCCATGGAAGGGTCCTGCTGAGCGGAGAGGCCCAGGATTTGGAAGTCGGCCACCTCCTTTGAGAAAAGTCGGTTTCCCAGATCGGTTTTATTGGCGAGCACTAGAATTCTTTGAGGGTCATGGGAGCGGATGAAGGCGGTTTCCGCTTCGGAGAGAGGCTGGGAGGCATCCACCAGATACAGGCAGAGGTCTGCTTCGGCCAGAGCAAGGTGCGTTCGGCGGATGCCTTCCTGTTCGATTTCACAGGGGGCCTCCCGGAGCCCGGCCGTATCGGAGAGGTGAAAAGGGTAGCCGTGTAGCGTGACGGATTCTTCAATGATGTCGCGGGTGGTTCCGGCATGGGGCGAGACAATGGCGCGTTCCCGCCCGGCCAGCCGGTTCAACAGCGTGGACTTTCCGACATTGGGCGCACCGGCAATCACGATCCGGGCGCCGTCGCGCAGCACATGGCCTTCGCTCCAGGTGCCCAGCAAGGCGCGTAAATCACGGGAAAGAACATCCACACGGTCTTTGATTTCAGATGTAACTCCTTGAGGAAGCTCATCATCCGGAAAATCTAGCAGGGCTTCCGTATCGGCGGAAGCGGCCAAAAGCGCGTCGTACAAGGCACGGATGCGGATGCCGAGAGCATTCTCCAGTTGGGCGGCGGCCAGCCGGGCAGCCCGTTCGCTGCGGGCATGAATCAGGTCCAGGACGGCTTCGGCCTGGGTGAGGTCCAGCTTGTTGTTCAAAAAAGCCCGTTTGGTGAATTCTCCGGGCCCGGCCGGACGTGCCCCGGCGTGAAGCAGGGCGTCCAGAATCCGCCGGGCGGATTGGGAGCCGCCGTGGCAGTGGATTTCCACGGCATCCTCGCCAGTATAGGAGCGAGGGGCTTTGAAGACCAGTAGCAGGGCGTCGTCGATGACCTCCCCCGTGGCCGGTTCGCAGACTTGGCCATGAACAAACGTGCCCGTGGCCCGGCCGGAGGGGGGAGGGGAGGGGCAGCGGAACAGGCGGTCGGCCAAGGCATAGGTTTCCGGCCCGGAAAGGCGGACAACGGCAATGGCCCCTTCGCCCGGCGCGGTGGCAATGGCCGCCATGGTATCGGTTGACAAGGAAAAGGACATGTGGGGTGTTGATACACCGAATCTCTTCCGCCTGCAACCATGGATCTTGGGGGTGGGCGGGACGCGGAGGGTGAGGGGAAGGCCGCACAAAGGGCTTAATCAATTCCGAACAAAAGGGGATTGTCCTTCCCCCCGGAAGGGGCGTATGGTGCCGAAAAAGGAATTGGAAATGGGAAAAACGAAAAAAAGAAAGCGGGCGGCGTGCCAGTCGCTCACGGAGGGGAATGGACGTTCGAGGAGAATCGGCAATGAAAGGGCAGCAAGGAATTTTGTGGATGGCGGCGGCGGCCCCGTCTTCTGTATTCCATGTGGTCCTGAGTCTGGCCGCCCAAGGCTGGTCGGTGGCAATGCCCGTGCCGAGCCAGGGGACAGGGTGGAATGACGTGAAGGCTGAAGTGGACCGGGCCTTCCCATGAAGACGTGGACGGATCAACTGGTTTTCTTTGACATCGACGGCACCCTGCTGGATACGCATGGGGAGGGGAGGGAAGCCTTTATCTGTGGCTTGGAGCAGGTGACGGGCACGCCGGACGATCTTTCCTATGTGTCCTTCGCTGGGAACACGGATCGAAAGGTGCTGGGGGAGGTTCTGGCGCGTCGGCGGATGCCATGGGAGGAGGCCGCCGTGCCGCCATTGTTTGAATGCATTGCCGAAGCGTTGCGGAAACGGCTGGCGCATCGGCCCGGCACGCCGGTTCGTGGCGCCGGCGCCTTGGTGGCCCGCCTTCGCTCGCTGGGGGCCGGGCTGGGGCTTGTGACCGGCAACATCCGCGCCTGCGCCTATTTGAAGCTGGCCAGTGTGGGATTGGATGGGTTTTTCCCCTTCGGCGGATTCGGGGATGCCCATGCCGAGCGGGCGGACATCCTGAGGGAGGCGTTGAAGGCGGCGGAGGCTACCGGATGGCGCGTAAAGGCGGATGGGGTGTGTCTGATCGGGGATACGCCGTATGACGTCGCGGCCGGGCAGGCCGTGGGCGTTCCCGTGCTGGGTGTGGCGTCTGGGCGCTACACCGCCTTCGACTTACGCAAAGCAGGAGCGGCCTGGGCCGCCGAGGATTTTGAACAGATGGAGGAATGGCTCCGGCGGATTTGGAAACCAAACGGGTAAAACGCTTGACTCCGGCCACCTGAAAGGCCAAGGTAAACCAATGAGAAAGACGAAAATTGTTTGTACGATTGGGCCGGCATCCGAGAGCCGCGAGGTCCTCTCCCGTATGATGGATGCGGGCATGAATGTGGCCCGGCTGAATTTTTCACACGGCACGCATGAGGAACATGCGGCCAAAATCACCCTGATCCGCGAACTGGCGGAGGAGAAAAGACTTCCCATTGCCATTTTGCAGGATTTGGCTGGTCCCAAAATCCGGACCGGCGCCTTTGAATGCGGTAGCATCACTCTGAAACCAGGCGACGAGTTTATTCTCACCGCCCGCGATGTGCCCGGCGATGAAAAGGAAGTGGGCCTGACCTACCGCGAGTTGCCGCGAGACGTCCAGATCGGCGATACCTTGCTGCTGGCGGACGGCGCGCTGGAGCTCCGCGTGGAAAACGTCCAGGGTCCCGACATCCATTGCCGCGTCATTCTGGGTGGGCAATTGAGCAGTCACAAGGGGATCAATCTGCCCTCGCGCACCATCCAAGCGCCGATTTTGACCAAGAAGGACTATGAGGACCTCGCCTTCGGCCTGGCGCAGGGCGTCGATTTTGTGGCGCTTTCATTCGTCCGCTCCGCCGAAGACATTCAGGTGGCGCGCGCCTACATGCGGGCGCAGGGGGTGATGAAGCCCATCATCGCCAAAATCGAAAAACACGAGGCCTTGGTGGATCTCGACCGCATTGTGGCCGCGGTGGACGGCATTATGGTCGCCCGCGGGGATCTCGGCGTGGATATTCCTCCAGAAAAAGTACCCACCGCCCAACGCATCATCATCGAAAAAGCCAACCTAGCGGGCAAGCCCGTCATCACCGCCACCCAGATGCTCAAGAGCATGACCGATGCGCCCCGGCCCACGCGTGCGGAAGTCACGGATGTCACCAATGCCGTTCTGGAAGGGTCGGATGCCGTCATGCTCTCCGAGGAAAGCGCCGTGGGCCACTATCCCGTGGAGGCCATTGCCACCATGTCTCGCATTGCAGTGGAGGCCGAAAGCGCGTTTCCCCGGCAGGTGTGGTGGCGCCGCTTGCGCGACTATCCACCGGCGGATGCCTCTGAGGCCCTGGCGCGGGCCGCCTGCGAATTGGCCGAAACCATTCAGGCCCGTGCGCTCGTCATTGCCACGCAAACCGGCGGAACCGCCTTTCTGGCCGCCAAAATGCGCCCTGACCAACCCATTTTGGCTGGCACCACGGAATGGGCCGCCTTTCGCACCATGTCTTTGGTCCGTGGCGTCCAGCCCATGTTGATTCCGCAGGAGCAGCTCCTCATCAATTTGTTCGAAGAATTGCATAAAGCCTCGAAAATAACCGGGCTGGTCAAACCCGGCGATCCCGTTGTGGTGACGGCCGGCTTCCCGCTGGGCAAAGCCGGTGCGAGCAACTTGATTAAGGTGGAAATTGTCCCGTAGCCTATGCTACGCTCTCCGGCTGAAAGGTAGGTGACCGGAATGTCCATGATTCCTGATTTACAATCGACGCTGCTGTGCGATGATGTCCGGCAGGAACGCACCGGAAAATTCATTCTGATCGGCTTGTTTGATTCCTTGGGAAGCCCCTCGTTTCCGTTCCGCCACAACCGGATGTTCCTGGTGACCCGCTGGTGTTCCGGGGAAGGGGAATTCTTGCAACACACCAAGATTCTGCGTCCCGACATGAGCACCATGGTGGCCGAAGGCCGTCAGATTCCCGTGAAGTTGCCGAATACGGAAGCCACCGCCACCAATGTGGAGCTGTTTTTGAATGTGGAATTCCACCAGCCCGGCACCCATTGGGTAGAAATCCTGCTCGATGGAGATTTGAAAATTCGCTTTCCCCTCCGGGTGGGGCAGGTCAAAGGGCCTCCGGGCGTCCCTCCGCCGTTCATGCCGCCCGAGCCGCCGTCCTACGGGGCGGAGGGCTGATCAGGAGCGTCCGGGATATGTGTCTGGCGATTCCGGGACAAGTGATGTCGGTGGACGGGGGCGAAGGCTTTGAGCGCCGCGGCATCGTCGACTACAGCGGCGTCCGCCAGGAGGTTTCCCTCGCCTACCTGCCCGACGTGCAGCCCGGCGACTATGTCCTGGTTCATGTGGGATATGCCATGACGAAGGTCGATACCGCCGAAGCCGAAAGGCTCCTGCGGGAAATCCGTCGCATGGAGGAAGATGGCGGCCTCCCGCCCGATTCCCCATGACGTCCGGTCCGCCGCGTTTGAGTGTTCCCCGCCCGTATGGGCTATATCTGCACGTACCCTTCTGCGTTCGGAAATGCGGCTATTGCGCCTTTTTCTCCGAGCCGTATCAAGAAGCCACCGCCGCGGCCTGGCTACAGCGGATGGAGCAGGACCTCCGCACCCTCCCGGTTGGCTTCCAGCCTGATACGGTGTTTTGGGGTGGGGGAACGCCGACGGTGCTGGAAACAGAGCTTCTCCAACGCCTCTTGGAAGCCCTGCATGCGCATGTGGATCTTTCCCGGGTGACGGAATGGACGGTGGAGGCCAATCCAGGCACCCTGACGGAAGAAAAAGCCGGACTTCTCCGGCAGGGCGGGGTGAACCGCCTTTCCATCGGCGCCCAATCCTTTTGCTCGGCCACCCTGCACCGCCTTGGCCGCATTCACACCAACGTACAGATTCGGGAGGCCGTGGAATGGGCCCGATCCGCGGGAATCCACAACATCAGTTTGGATCTGATCTATGGCGTTCCCGGCGTGCCCCTGGAGGAAGTGCAGGCCGATGTGGCCGCCGCACAAAGCCTCGAACCCTCCCATTTGTCTTGTTATGCGCTGGAAGTGGAGGAGGGTACGCCCTTTGCCGAAGCGCATCGGATGGGCGGCTTGGAGCTGGTGGAAGATGACCAGCGCAGGCAATACGAGTGGATCCGACACACTTTGGGGGAAGCCGGATGGACGCACTACGAAATTTCCAACTTTGCTCGCTCCGGCCGTGAATGTCGACATAACCTCCTGTATTGGATGGGGGGCGCGTACATCGGCTTGGGTCCGTCGGCCCATTCCCATTGGAACGGCGCCCGCTGGGGCCTGACGGCTACGTTGCCGGTGTGGAGCCGGGCGTTTGAAGAAACCCTGCCGCCGGAAGCCAAAGCGTGTGAAACCCTCGTGATGGGCCTTCGTCGTCTCCAGGGCTGGGGCCGGGAAGAATTCCGTTCCGCCTCCGGTTTCGATTATGACGCGCTTCGGGGCCCGGAAATCGACGCGCTGGTCCATGACGGCCTGTTGCTCCGAGGGCCGGACCGGATTCGTCTTGCGCCGAATGCTCTGTTTGTGAGCAACGCCGCCTTTTCTGAATTGGTTTAGCAGGTGAGAGGGCGGGTGGAATGAATCCAACGGAACAAGAAGAAATGGACAATGTCCGAAAGTGTGTGATTTGAGGGGGAGGGGCATTTTTGGGGGTATGGCCTCTTTTGGTTTTGCCTCGCACTCTCAACCAAGAAAGGCCGCCTTCCTAATGCCGCACACGGTTAACGCTTTGCTGGACGAACGAGCCGGGCGTCGGATGCCGTTTGCAGCCATGCTCAGGCAAAGAACATCACAGACGCCTTACGGCACCTCTATCGTTATCTGCTCTAAGGCTGATAGATGGTTCCACGACCTGTCTTTGTCATAAGGTTGTGGTTTCGATCAAACTCCATATTTCGGTCGTTAGGAGTGGGGTTAAAGAAGTAGGTGAAACGAACAATGCCTCCCCCCTTTTCATCGTCCCCGTATTCTATCGGTCCATATATTTTCGCATACCTAGCAGACGAGATATTCCCATCCTGGTCAAGAAT
>JAISGX010000095.1 GCA_031262805.1 Verrucomicrobiota bacterium
ACAGACAAGCCAAAGCGGCATAATGGCTTTTCTCGCGACAGCCCCTGCTGGAGCGAAAGAGCCAAGGCAATGACCAAAGCGAATGTTTTCGAGCTTGCTCGGAAACGTAGCCAAGGGCATTTGCCGCAGGCGACGCTGGAGTAGCTCAATTGGCAGAGCAGCTGATTTGTAATCAGCAGGTCATCGGTTCGAATCCGATCGCCGGCTCCATTTTGTTGCGCAGGAGCAGTCATGAAATACATGTTGGATGTGATTTTGGTGTTGGCGGTGTGCTGGCTGGCATGGCTCTGGAACGGGGAGAGGCACAACGGCTTTGCGCTGAGCGACGATCTGGAGGGGATGCGGGGGCGTGCGGCGGCGCTGGAGAAGGATTTGACGGCGGCCAAGGCCGCCGCCGCGGAAGCGATTGCGGATTTGAAGAAGACGGCCGACTTGCTCGAAGAGCGGACGTCGGAACTGGAAGCCAAGGCGGAAGAGCTGGCGGCGAAAGACCATGAGGCGGAACGGCTTCAGGAGGTGGGACGCCGCCTGGCGGCCCGGATCCGGGAGCTGGAGGGATACAAGGCACAGGCGATTGTGGCGGAAATGCCGCGGGCGCCGAGATAACCGGCGCGCCCTCATCCGGGCGGAGCCAAGGAGAAGACGATGCAACATGAAGTCATAAACAAAGTATACTGGGTGGGGCATGTCGACTGGAATGTCCGGGAATTCCACGGATATATCACAAGCCGGGGTTCCACATATAATTCGTATTTGATTCTCGACAAGGAGCCGACGTTGATCGACAGCGTCAGAGCGCCTTATGCTGGTGAGTTGCTGGAGAACATCGAGGCGCTTTGCCCCTTGGCGGATATCCGCTGGGTGGTGTGCAACCATGCGGAGCCGGACCATTCCGGCGCCTTGCCGGCCATCATGAAGGCCTGCCCCAATGCCAAGCTGGTGTGCGATGCCAAATGCCGGAAGACGCTGGAGCTATATTATGAAACGGCGGAGTGGACGTTCCACCTTGTGAAGACGGGCGAAACGCTATCCATCGGCGAGCGGACGCTGGAGTTTGTGGAAACCCCCATGGCCCATTGGCCGGAGAGCATGGCGACGTGGTTGCCGCAGGACCGCCTGCTGTTTTCCATGGATGCGTTCGGGCAGCATTATGCCACGAACGAACGGTTTTGCGATGATGTGCCGCAGGACATTCTGATGTTCGAGGCCAAAACGTATGTGGCGAACATCCTCATGCTGTACACCCTGCCGGTTTCCAAGGCGGTGGAGGCGGTCCGCCAGCTCGCCCCGCTGGTGTTGGCGCCCAGCCATGGATTGATTTGGCGCGGGGAGGGCGTGGAGACCATTTTGTCGGCTTATGACAAGTGGGACAAATGCACCCCGCAGCGCAAGGTTCTGGTGTTGTATGACACCATGTGGAAAAGCACGGAGCTGATGGCGCTGGCGATTGTGGAGGGGGCCGTCGAGGAGGCCAAGGAGGCGGTGGATGTGAAACTGTTGCGCATTCCATTGATGAACCGGACCCAGGTGGTGACCGAGGTGCTGGATGCGGCGGCGTTTGCCGTCGGCACGCCAACCTTGAACCAGACGATGTTGCCGACGGTGGCGGATGTCATGACCTACTTGAAGGGATTGCGGCCGAGCAACAAGGCGGGGTTTGCCTTTGGTAGCTATGGGTGGAGCCGCGGCGGCCCGGAGGAAGTGGAGGGCATTCTCCAGGGCATGAAGGTGGACCTGCTCCGCCCTCTGCTGAAGGCCAATTTCAAACCGTCCGAAGAGCTGCTGGGCGAATGCCGCGAGGCGGGCCGCCTGTTGGTCCGCCGGGCGTTGGATGTGGCCAGCGCCTGAGCCGAAACATTGGGTATGGCCAAGGTTCTGGGTGTGGATTACGGGCAGCGGCGCACTGGCGTGGCGATTAGCGACGAGACGCGTGTGATTGCTTTTCCACGCGAAACGCTGGAGTGTCCCCGGGTGGAGCAGGCGGCGGCGGCTGTGGCGCGCTTGGCGGAGGCCGAGGCGGTGGGGGAGATTGTGGTGGGCTATCCATTAAACATGAATGGCACCATGGGCGCTCGGACGGAGCGGACCGACGAGTTTATGGCCGAATTGAGCAAGCGCACGGCCATCCCGTTGAAGAAATGGGATGAACGGCTGAGCACCAAAATTGCGGAGGCGGTCCTGATTGAGGCGGGCACTAGGCGGACTCAACGCAGGAAAGTGGTGGACAAACTGGCGGCGCAGGTGATTCTGCAGACGTATCTGGATGCTTCCGGAGGCGGGGGATGAAGGATGCTCCGGTCCCCTTCACCCGGCCGCCGAAGGGTGGCTGCCGCTACCGCATGACGATTTCGTATGATGGAACGGGGTTTTACGGCTGGCAGTGCCAGCCCGATCGGCCCACGGTGCAGGAGGCGCTGGAATCCGCCTTGTTGAAGTTGACGGGGGAGACGGTCCGGGTGCATTCCTGTGGGCGGACGGATACGGGGGTGCATGCCCGCGCCCAAGTGGCCCATTTTGACCTGGCGATTCCACGGGAGGCATGGAAGTTGCAGGCGGGCCTGCATGCGATGCTGCCGGAAACGGTGCGCGTGCCTCTCTTGCGCCAAAGCGTACCGAACTTCCACGCCCGCTATGATGCAAAGGGAAAGGAATACCGCTATTCCATCTGGAATGCGCCGGTGGCTTCGCCGCTGCACCGCTTCCAGGCGCTTCATGTGCGGCCGCGGCTGGATGTCGCGGCCATGCGTGCGGCGGCGGCCATGCTGACGGGCACGCATGATTTTGCGGCGTTTTCGGCGAATCCCCGCCGGGAGATTGGCGGGACGGTTCGGACCCTCTGGCGGCTGGATGTTCGCAGGCAGGGGGAAAACGTCCGGATTACGGCGGTGGGGGATGGGTTTTTATACAAGATGGTTCGGAGCTTGGCGGGGCATTTGATCCGCGTGGGCAAGGGAGTGGTGCCGGTGGAGGAAACGGGGAGCATTCTGCGGAGTCGGCGGCGAACGGCACGCGTGGAAACGGCGGCTGCACACGGGCTTTGCCTGTGGAAAATTTACTATGGAGCCCTTCCCAAATGCCCGCCGCTGTGTTAGGGTGCCAGCCGGTTGGAGAATCGCGTCGGATGTAAAACGCAAGGAGTTCACATGGCTGATCTACATTTTAATTGTCCCCACTGCGGGCAGAATTTGGATGCGCCGGAGGAGATGGCGGGGGAAACCATCGATTGTCCGGTTTGCCAGAAGAGCTTCCAAATTCCGGGAGGCCTCATTGAAGTGCCGAGCGAGCGGATGGCCCCGCCTCCCCGTCCGTCCGGACCCTCCGCTGCTGCTTCCTCCAGCGACGACAAGGGGAAAACCGTCCGTATTGAGTTGCCGCCCGAAGTGTTTGAGGAGCCCGAGAAACACATTTTCAAGATCAAACGCATCAAGCACTAGCATGCGGCAGAAGACGACAGTGGGGGAAGTGGATTCCAGCGTGCTGGCCTACACCGCCGGCCGGGATTGCGTGCTGGATGCTGCGTTGGTCGAGGCGGATTGCTTTGGAACGGCGGCCCATGTCACCATGCTCTCGCGCTTGCCCGTCAGACCGGCATTGATCAAACCTGCCGATGCCAAACGGGTGAGGGCCGAATTGCGGCGGATTCTGCTGGATGCCCAAGAAGGCCGTTTTTCCATCACGCTGGCGGATCAGGATGTCCATCTGGCCGTGGAACGCCGTTTGACGGAGAAATTGGGCGATTTGGGCAAGCGGGTGCATGTGGGCCGGAGCCGGAACGACCAGGTGGCGGTGGATTTGCGCCTGTTTGCCAAAACCCGCCTGCTGGACGCGGCGGAGGCCGCCGTCGGCTTGATTGGCTCCCTGCTTGGTTTTGCCCGCCGGTATGAACAACTTCCCATGGTGGGGCGCACCCACATGCAACCGGCCATGCCCTCCAGCGTGGGGCTGTGGGCTTCTGCTTGGGCGGAGGGTCTGCTGGATGATCTGACCTTGTTGATGGCGGTGTATGAATTGAACGACCAATGCCCGCTGGGATCGGCTGCCAGCTACGGCGTGCCATTGCCCATCGACCGCCAGATGACCAGCGACCTGCTGGGGTTCTCCAAGCCCGTGCACAATGTGCTGCATGCCAATCAGTCTCGTGGCAAGCTGGAATCCATGATTCTTGCCGCCCTGGGGCAGATCATGCTGACGCTCTCGCGTCTGGCGCAGGATTTGATTTTGTTTTCCATGCCTGAATTCGGTTATTTCCGCCTCCCGGCGGCATTTACCACGGGCAGCAGCATCATGCCGCAGAAGCGGAATCCGGATGTGGCGGAATTGCTCCGGGCCAAGGCGGCAAAGGTGCTCTCGCAGGCGAATCTGGTGGCCGAAATTGTCCGGGCCTCTCCCTCCGGCTACAACCGGGACCTGCAGGAGGCCAAGGAGCCCTTCATGGATGGGTTTGAGGTGACGATTTCCTCCCTGCGCATCCTCTCGCCCCTGATGGCCGGGCTGGAGGTGCGGGAAGTTGCCCTCCGGCAGGCGTTCACGCCGGAGGTGTTCGCCACCGACCGTGCGCTGGAGCTGGTGGCGGGCGGCATGCCGTTTCGAGATGCTTATCATGAGGTGAAGGCCCACCTAGAGGATGTGGAAGGCATGGATCCGGATGCCGCCGTGGCGGCGAAGACCCATCTGGGTGCTCCCATGGGGCTGGATTTGGGCCTGCTGGCGGACCGCACAGGGGAAGCGGCGGCTTGGGCCGCAGAAGAACGCGCCTATTATGAGGCATGCCGGAACACCCTGCTGGGCCTCAAGGGCAAAAAAGATCCGTCCCGTTTGACAGCTCCCGGAAGTGCGGTAGGTTGTCCTGCGGGGAGGGAGGCAGAGAGAGTGAGAGTATGCAAGTGAGCAACGTATGACAGCAATCAGTTATTCGTTTGGCGGGTATAATGTCTCGTTGATGGTGGAGGAAGGCAGCCCCATCGGGCAATTGGACGACTTGAGCATCTGCCATTTGGGCATGCGCTTCATTGCTTTCTGCCAGATCCCCGAATTCAGCCTGTATGAATTCCAGATTTCCCTGATTCCTCTCAACGGCGGCGAGGGAGTGAGCGTTCGCTGTTGCGGCATTGTGGTTCAATGCGCCCCCGAGGGGCCGGGATTCCGCACCATCATCCATTTTTGCGACATGGATGAGACCGCCGCCGAGCATATCGAACAGATCACCAAAGCCAACCACATGCGTTGCGACTACTGCGCAAACTGCTAGTTTGAATTAACCCGTTTTCCCCGTGGGTGTTGGGCGGGAAACGGGTTGCGGGATCTGGTGAATCGGCGTATAAACGCGTTTGTATTTTTGTGTGAAGGAGAATGGTTATGAAGAAATGGATGCTTTGCTCGCTTGGCCTATGGATGGCCACCTTGGGATATGCGGAATCCGGCCGGGTCTTCACCCTGACCACCGCCGGGGATGTCGCTCCCGGGCTGAAGGCCAATGCCCGGGCCTATCTGCAGGATAATTCCGGCGTGGTGGTGGAGGCCGCCGCCGATCTGGAGGTGGATGTCAGCCGTCCTTTGGATGAGATTGGGCGGGAAGCTGCCGAGGCCATGGAGGATTCGTCTTTTGCCGTCATCGTCCTGGCCCGCCCGACAGAAGAGCGGCCGCAGGGGGTTTGCCTTCCTCATGAACACTTTGCGGTGCTGAACATCGCCAAGCTGGAAGCCGCCGGCGATCCCGCCAAGTTATCCCGCCGCATCGGCCAGGAAGGCCTGCGCGTGATGGCCATGCTGTTGGATATGTCGCCTTGCCCGTTCCCGTTGTGTGTGCTGGTTGGATATGACAAGCCGGAGGAGCTCGACCAAATGAGCGGTAATTTCTGTCCGCCCTGCAGGGACCGTTTCGCCCGTCTGTCCGCGGAAAAGGGCCTGCGGATGCTCTCGGAGGGCGATGAGATCGTCCTCTCCGAATAATCCCTATTTTCTTAAATTCACCATTGTCCGTTTAGCCAGAAGGGGCGTGCCCCCATGTTCGATATCAAGCTCATCCGTGAAAATCCAGAAGCCGTTCGGGAAGGATTGAAAAACCGCCGTTCCCCTGTGGACATTGATGCCGTCTTGGCTCTGGACGAACGCCGCCGTGCCGCCGTGACGGAGGGGAACCTCCTGAAAAACGAGCGGAACACGGTGTCCAAAAAGATCGGCGAGTTGAAGCGTGCGGGAGAGGACACGACGGAGATTCAGGCGCAGACTCGCGACATGGGTGAAAAAATCGCCGTCCTGGATGGGCGGATCCGGGAGATTGAAGAGGAGCAGCGGAAGCTGTTGCTGGCCATTCCTAACCTGCCGGCGGCCGATGTGCCGCGTGGCCAGGATGCATCGGGAAATGTGGTGGTCCGCACATGGGGAACGCCGCGTGAATTTCCCTTCCCGCCCAAGGACCATGTGGCGTTGGGCGAGTCCCTTGGCCTGTTTGATTTTGAACGCTCCGCCCGGATGTCCGGCGCCGGTTTTCCGCTTTTCACGGGGGTTGGCGCCAAACTGCAGCGCGCCCTCATCCAGTATATGCTGGACATGCACACGACCCAGCACGGCTATACGGAGGTCATGCCCCCCCACGTGGTCACCACGGCGGCCATGACGGGCACCGGCCAACTTCCCAAGCTGGCGGACGACATGTACCATGTTCAGGAAGACGATTTATGGCTGATTCCCACGGCGGAAGTGCCCGTCACCAATATCTACCGCGAGGAAATCATCCGCTCGCCGTTGCCCATCCGGCTGGTGGCGCACACCCCTTGCTTCCGCCGCGAGGCTGGCGCCGCTGGCAAAGACACCCGCGGGCTGATCCGCGTGCACCAGTTCGACAAAGTGGAGCTGGTGAAGTTCGTCCCTCCCGCCACATCCTACGAGGAACTGGAGGCCTTGGTGGGGGATGTGGAAGCCATTTTGCATTCCCTTGGCCTGTGTTATCGTGTGCTCTTGCTCTGCGACGGCGATATGAGCTTTGCCGCCGCCAAGTGCTATGACATCGAATTGTGGGCCCCCGGCTTCAACGGTTGGCTCGAAGATTCCTCCTGCAGCAATTATGAGGCTTTCCAGGCCCGCCGGGCCAACATCCGTTGGAAGAATGAAAACGGCAAAACCGAATTCGTCCATACGCTGAATGGATCCGGGCTGGCCCTCTCCCGCCTGTATGTCGCGCTTCTGGAAAACGGACAGCAGGAGGACGGCTCCGTAGTTCTTCCCGAACCCCTCCGCCCGTATATGGGAGGTGTGGACCGCTTGGTTCCGGTGAACTGAGATGGACCTGTCCGCCACCGTTCGCCAAACCGTCAAAAAGCATTTCCCGGCGTTGGCCGGCAAACGGGTCTTGGCCGCCGTCAGCGGCGGAGCGGATTCCATGGCGCTTGCCTGGGTGTTGAAGGAGCTGGGCGTCAACCTGTCGATCGCGCATATCCACCACGGAATCCGGGGCCGCCGGGCCGATGCCGACGCCCGCTTTGTGCGGGCGCTGGCCGCCAAATGGGAGGTTCCGTTTTATTCCGCCCGCTTTGATGTTCCCTCCGAGGCCGCCGCCGCCGGTGAGTCTCTCGAAATGGCCGGCCGCCGCCTGCGGCACGGCTTTTTGTTGGAGACCGCCCGGGCGAAGGAAATTCCCTATCTGGCCACCGGACACACCGCCGACGACCAGGCGGAAACCGTTTTGCTCCGCGTGGTGCGTGGGACGTCCATCACGGGCCTCGCGGGCATTGCGTATCAACGTGAACAACAGGCGGTGACGTGGATTCGACCGTTGCGCGATGTCCGCCGCACCCAGGTGGAAGCCTATTTGAAAGCGAAAAAACAAAAATGGCGTGAGGATGAAACCAACGCCGAGGATTTTGCATTGCGTAATCGCGTGCGAAATGAGATATTGCCCCTTCTGGAAAAAAGATTAAACCCGGCGGTTTGTCGGGCCTTGCTTCGGCTGGCCGACATTGCGGCGGCGGAGGATGCAGTTATGGCAGAACTGACGAAAAAAACGAAAATCACCGAGAAAAGTCCCATTGCCCTACGCCGCCGAAAGGCGGTGGCCGATTTGCGCTCCGAAGGCAAGGAGGAGGCATTCCAGCGTGTGGAAAATAAGATTCCACGCCATAAAAGGATAAGAGGCGCTTATGTGGGGAAAGACCATTCGGAAGCCTGGGAGAGGACCTTTAACCCCACGGCTTTACGCAGAGCCGGCATCCACCGGATTGATGTGCCCGAAGCGGGAGGGCAAATCGTCCTGCGCCGCTCCCGCGGATTTTTGCGGAAGGCGAGAGCCGTTTATCTTTCGCAGAAAGCCATTGCCGGTCACGATCTGGTGTTTCGGAGCTGGCGAAATGGCGACCGGATGAAGCCCCTGGGCATGGAGGGCCACAAAAAACTCTCCGACATTTTCACCGATTTGAAAGTGCCGAGCGAGCAACGGAATTCTTGGGTGGTGGTGCAGTGCGGCACCCAGATTGCCGCTTTGGTGGGCTGGCGTGTCTCGCGGGACTTCGCCGTGCCGGACCAGAGCACGCCCTCCGTGCGCATCATGATGATTTAAGGCTCGTTTGTCCGTCCGTCCGGGACGGGAAGGCCCGGTTGTAGAGGCGGTTGAGCGCATCTTCAAACGCGGCGAAACTGTAGCGGCTTTGCGCCAGCGCTTTGGCATTCCGGGCCAATGCCTCCCGTTCTTCCGGGTGTTCCAACAGGTGGCGCATGCCCTCCGCCATGGCCTCTTTCGTGGGAGCCGCCAGCATCGCCACCTCATCCGTCAGGACTTGGGTGTGCGTGGGTAGGCGCGTGGCTAGGGTGGGTTTGCCGGCATCGAGATACGAATAAATTTTCATGGGGGTGTTCACCCCTTGGGTCCGGGGGGAGACAAGGATGTCGGCATCATGAAACAGGTGCGGCATGTCGGCCACCGGACGTGGGCCAAGGAAGCGGCTTTGGGCGCCGATGCCCAGCATCGCGGCTTTCTCCCGGTAGGCTGCGACATCCTCCCGCCGTCCGCCCACCACGACCAACATGGCATCGGGGTGGGTCGGCGCCGTTTCCGCAAAAGCCTCCAGCAAAAGATCCATTCCCTGATAGGCTTCCAGATTGCCGACATAGAGGAACGCAGTGCCGACGATGTGCTCCGTCTGCCGGAAGCCTCGTTCCGGAGCGAACGGCACATCGGAAGCAAGCAGGGAAATGTCCCGCAGGACTTCCACGCATGTCGCCCCGCAGGCTTTGGCCTCCTCCGCAATGGCATCGCACATCGGCACAACGGCCGCTGCATTCCGGATGGCGCGGGCCTCCACCGAACGCATCAGCGGGAGCAGGGGCCTGGCTGCCGGTAGCTTGTCGGCAATTTGTCGCGGCATGGAAGAATCCATGTCGAACACATAGGGGATGCCCAGCTTGGCGGAGATGCGCCGGGCCATGAACGCCGCTTCCTCCACGGCATGGACCACATCATAGGAGCTGGCTTGGGCCATTCGCATGGCCTGGGGGGCCATATAGGCATCGACAAGCAATTTTTTGAGGGAAAACCCCGGCCGGATGCCGCGCAGGAATCGCGGCGCCCGCACCCGGAAGATCCGGACGGTCGGGCCATAGGAACGCTCTTCCCCCTCGGGATAGGTCAGCACATCCACGGAATCGCCCCGCCGGACAAATGCCTGCAAGAGCAGGTCCACGGCAATTGGGGTGCCGCGCTCCTGATAAAAAGGGTGGGGGGCCAGCAGCAGGATCTTCATGGCCGGGCCTCAGGAGGATGCCGCCGGGCGGGCGCTGGCCGCCCGCCAAATCAACGGCGCATTCAAAACGGCGTGGGCCTCGGCTTTCCGCCGGGCCTCATTCCAGCCGCATTCCTCCCCCATGATGTCGGCGCAAATGTGGACCAGCGACGGATGGATGCCGCCGGTGGAAGCCATGGCTGTCCGCCGGAATAGCAGGTCGCCGAGGCTCTGCGGCATCTCGTTACGGATGGCGAACAGCAGTTCCGCCCGTAGGAGGGTCTCCGCACTCCGGGGGTCTGGCAGGGTATCCGCCAAGGCAAAGATTTCGCGAAGTTCCGTTCCATAGAGCGCGCTCAGGCGTTCCCGGGTTTCCGCCGGGATTTCCGGGTGGGCTTCCGCCACATGCTGGACGAATTCCGCCATGTCCGGGGCATCGCCTCCGGGCAGCGGCGTTGTGCGGGTGGATTCCCGCGCCAGCGGCTTGGCCAATTTTTTGGCTGCCCGGCGGATGAGGTTTTCCGCGATGCCGCGGGCGGTGGTGTACTTGATGGTATAGACGGACAACAGGCCCTCCACACCGCCGTGGCGGGCATGATCAATCACTCGGGAATGGCGGAGCAACGCCGGTTCGTGGTTCGGATCGGCCGGTTTCCGGCAGGGCAGGATGCCGGCGTGGACGCCCACCACATCCTCACGCGTGAGAATCACGCCCGGCAGGCAGGAATTGATGGATTTCAACAAGGCCTCGATATCCGCCTCCTCGACCTTCAGGTCATCGGGAGAGCCTTCGTATTGCCGGTATAAGGTGCCTGCAATGGTGAGGCCGCGCCAGGGGGCAAAAAAATACAGGCGGTTATTGTCGGTGGAGTGCAACCCAAGGGAATGGGAGGAAATTGGCCATCCACGGAGGATGAGGTTGACGGCGAGGGCATAGTGGATGGTGGGCGTGGCGGCCGCCCGGTCCAGGCGCTCCAACAGTTGCCCGCTCCAGGCGCTGGCCGCGTTGATGACCAGTTCGGCCCGGACGTCCAGCGATTGCCCGCTTAGAACGTCCGTGGCCTTCACGCCTGTGACGCGGTTGCCCTCCAGCAGGAACGAATCCGCCCGGACGTAATTCACCGGCACCGCACCGGCGTTTGCCGCGGCCTTCAGCATCAGCAGGGGCAGGCGCTCGCTGTCGTAGATGAAGGCATCGTACCATTTGGCCGCCCCGGTGGTTTGGGTGGATGCCAGCATGGGAAGTACTTCCAGAATCTGTTTCCGCGAGAGGGTGGTCCCCATGGGGATGCGGCGGGAAGGCGGCAGGCCGACATTGCGGTTGAAGCTGAGGATGTCGTTGGCCAGCAGACCGGCAATCATGACCGGTCGGCTCTTCATGAACCAGCCATAGGTTGGCATGAGGCAGGCCATCGGCGTGACCAGCTGGGGAGCGGTTCGCAACAGAATGCTACGCTCGCGGATGGAGATCAACGTTCGCGGCACATCGGCTTGCTGCAGATAGCGGATTCCGCCATGGATGATTTTCAAACTGCTCGAGGAGGTGCCCGAACCAAAGTCGGCCTGTTCCAGCAGGGCCGTTGCCAATCCACGGGTGGCGGCCTCCCGGGCCAAGGCCGCGCCATAGACCCCACCGCCCACGATCAGGACATCAAATGTCTTTGCCTGCAAGGCTTGTACGTCACGTTTCATTCATACCATCCATTCCGCCGGGCCGGGTCAATCCAGTCCCGAATATACATCGAAAAAGACTATCAAACGCGGCCTCGTAGGCAAAGCAAGAAGAACCCCGGCGGCGATGCCTCCGCCGCGCCCATGAAATCGAAGATTGCGGGATCAATCGGGTATGGCAGAATAGCCCGTGTCGATGAAGAAGATCACTCCATCCAGGCCGGGAGAGGCCTCCGCCGCCTGGGCGGCGGCCTTGTCCGCCTTTCTGCTGTATGCCCTCTTTCCGCCTCTGGAATGGACATGGGCGGCATGGGTCGCCTTGGCGCCTCTGTTTGCCATGGCCCGTTTTGCTCCTCTGCGCCGGGCCTTGGGTTATGGCTACCTAGCGGGATTTGTCTTCTGGCTTCTGAGCCTCCGCTGGCTGACCCATGTCACGGTGCTCGGCTGGATCGGACTGTGCGCCTATTGTGCCTTGTTCCTCATCCCCGTGGTGCGCGCCGCCCACCGATGGCATGGCGGAGCCTTTGGATTCGCCGCGTCCACCGCCGTGGTGTGGAGCGGCTTTGAATTCTTGCGCGGCTGGATCTTCGGTGGGTTCCCATGGAATCCACTCGGCGCCGGGGTGGCTCCTTGGCTGCCCGCCGTGCAGACCGCCGAATTCGGCGGTGTCTGGCTGGTGTCTGCTCTGGTTGTTTTTGTGAATGCGCTACTCGCTTGGGCCGTAGTGGAACGCCGCGATTGGCTGGGCGTGAGCCTCGGGTTGGGTTTGGTGGTTCTGGCGCTCGGCTGGGGAGCCGTCCGCGTGGCCCGCTTGGAAGAGCCCTCCCGTGTGATCCGGCTCTCCGTGGTTCAGCCGGCGATTCCGCAGGACGAAAAATGGGTGGAATCCAAAACCAAGTTGATTTATTCCCGCCTCCGCCAGCTCACGCAGGAAGCCCAGCGGGACCCGTGGACCGAATTGGTCATCTGGCCCGAAACCGCTCTGCCGGATGATGTCCGACACAGCGAGCGAAGCTATGCCGTGGTTTCCGCCTTGGCGAAAAAGGGCCGGATTCCCATCCTGACCGGCACGCTGGATACCGTCGTGCTGGATACCGGCGTGGAACACTATTTCAACAGCGCCTTTCTATTCGATCCGCAGGCGAGGCTGGCCGGGGAATATGACAAGCGGCATTTGGTGGTCTTCGGCGAATTCATTCCCTTGAGCCGCTGGATTCCCGAAACATGGCGCCGCCGCCTACGGCTTCCCCTCAGCATCACCAAGGGGAGAGAAAGCGCCGTTTTCCGGGTCGGTCTGGAGGATGTTCCCTTCTCGCCGTTGATTTGTTTCGAGGACATCCTGCCGCATCTGGCGCGGGCCGATGTCAGCTCCGGCGCCCGAATGCTAGTGAACCTGACCAACGATGCATGGTTTGATGAACACATCGCCCCCCGCCAGCACATGCGCAATGCCGTGCTCCGGGCCGTGGAAAACCGTGTGCCCCTAGTACGTGCCGCCAACACCGGGGTCTCCTGCATGATCGAGCCCTCCGGCCGCATCGCCTCCATCCTCCACGATGGCGAAGGCCGGACCTGGATGCCCGGCGTCCTGTGGGCCAAGGTGGCGGTTCCGCCGGACTCCACACCATTGACATTTTATACCCGTTATGGGGATATGTATGGCATCGCCTGTGCCGTGGCCGCCCTCCTGTGGCTGGTGGCCTCCTTGCGGCATGTCCGCCGCATCCGGAGCATGGGCGGGTTGTAACAGGAAAGAGAAGAAGTATGTTGGACGAGCTTTCATCGCGTTTGGCGACACTGAAAGAACACCTCGCAGGAATGAGAGGTTATCTTTGACATCGCTGGCAAGAAACAACGAATTGAAGAACTGACGCAGCAGATGGCCGCGCCCACCTTTTGGGATGCCGCCGCCGCCGCCCGTGCCCTGATTGACCGAAAAAACGCCTTGGAGGCCGTGACGGAACCCTTTTGCCAACTGGCATCCGGCGCGGAAGATCTGGCCGTCATGGTCGAGTTGCTGGAGGCGGAAGGGCATACCGCCGAAGACCATCCCGATGTGCTGGAATTGGAAAAGCAGGTGGAGGCGCTGGAAGGGCAGTTCTCCCGCTTTGAACTTCAATCGCTGATGGTCGGCCGCTTCGATGCCAGCAATGCCTATCTCACCCTCCATGCCGGGGCCGGTGGAACGGAATCCTGCGACTGGGCCGCCATGCTTCTGCGTATGTATGATCGCTATGCCCAGAAGCACGGGTTTGAAGTCGCCACCGTGGATTACCAACCCGGCGACGAAGCCGGCGTGAAAAGCGTCACCCTGATGATCAGCGGCCCGTGGGCCTATGGCTTCCTCAAAGCCGAGCGCGGCGTGCACCGCTTGGTCCGCATCAGCCCGTTCGATTCCGCCAAACGGCGCCACACCTCCTTTGCCGCCTTGGATGTGGTGGCGGAAATCAGCGACGATGTGGAAGTCAACATCGATGAAAAGGATTTGCGCGTGGATACCTTCCGGGCCAGCGGTGCGGGAGGCCAGCACGTCAACAAGACCGATTCTGCCATCCGCCTCACCCACATCCCCACCGGCATTGTGGTTGCCTGCCAGGCCGAACGCAGCCAATTGTCCAACCGCAACAAAGCCATGAAGATCCTCCGCTCCAAAATCTATGAGTTGGAGCAGGATAAGAAGCGCAAGGAAATGGAGAAATTCTACGGCGAAAAAGGGGAGATTTCCTGGGGCCGTCAAATCCGCTCTTACGTTCTGCAGCCCTATACCTTGGTGAAGGACCACCGGACCGGCGCGGAAACTGGGAACCCCTCCGCCGTGCTCGATGGCGAGCTTGATCTCTTCATCGAGGCCTGGCTCAAACAACAGCGGGGTGCGGAAGGGGCGTAAGAAACATGCCCGTGCCACTCGGCAAGGTGTGTCATATTGTAGAGCAATGTTCATCATTTCGGAGATGGGGGGGGGCCTTTAGGCTTGCTATTTTTGATGACCGAAGTACCGTAAATAGAAAATGAAATCATTTTGCAGACGAAAGGAGGGATGGCATGAGCCGACTCACATGGTGTTTTGTGGCTCTGGGCTTGGTTCTAACGCTGAAGATGGTCGGCGCCTTCCCCCCCCTTCCCCCAGCCGGTATCTTTGAAGGGCATCGGCGGTATGGCGAAGGGAACCCGCACGTATTTGCGGTGTTGGTGAGTCAGGATTACCGGGGCTTCGGAATGGAACGTGGGTCGTGGGCGGCAGCCTATGAGATTGCCTATGGCGGCCATTCCAAACGGGTGGTGAATATCTCGGAGCCCTTTTCTGTCGGTGCGGGAGTGGAATTCTATTTTCGTGGCGGGGATGGGTGGGGCGGCCGCATACGCGACAGCCGCGCAGGCATGCGCAATCTGCTTGAAACAGGACCCACTGAATGGGTTTGGATCGGAAATGTCAACCAAGGGCCAACCCATGATGCCATGAGCACAAAGGATGATTTGCTGGTGCGTATTGAATCATGGCCGCAGAATGCCGATGTGGCGGAAGGTGGCATCTATACAAGCACAAAAGGGTTGATTTGGGCGGAAACAGCCTTGGCACATGTCGGGAGTTTAGGCGTAAACGATCTGTGGAGAGCCAATCCAGGAGCCTTTCCTTGGAGCCAAGAGGCGCCATATGTCTATTACCTGGCGAATGGCTGGAGCGTCTTACGGGAGAATCGATTTGGGTTGGATGATCGCGCAAAAACCAATACCAATTCGGCGTGGAGTGCGCTCGGCGCCACGGATGGCGATAACGATGGAAATCCGGATGCTGAAGAATATCCGGTGGAGGATGGGGATAGCGGGCTTTGAGGAAGAGGCTGAACTTCCGGGAAGTTCGCCACTTTTCAACCCATCTGTATTTTTGCGGGCTTACCGGATATCCTTGGCATGGCCCTGCACGCAAACAGGAGACGACGTGGCAATCTATACCGCGAGCCGTTCGCTTCCTCCCCGGGGGAGCCTGGCGGATGGACATTCCCCTTCTCCCGGCGGCATCGGAGGCGATGGCCCGCATGGATACGCTTTGCCGCACGGGGATGTAAAAAAGGATGGAGGAGGACCGGAGTGCTTCGTATAGTATGGGGGTGCAGAAGGATCGGAACAAGGTGGAGCGGCATATGGCGGCAACAGCGGAGCGAAGAGTTTTGTTTGTGGCATCGGAGTGTGCGCCGTTTGCCAAATGTGGAGGCTTGGGAGATGTGGTGGCCAGCCTCCCGAAAGCGCTACGGCGCTCGGGTGTGGATGTCCGGGTGGTGATTCCGCTCTATGCGTCGATTGACCGCGCTCACTACGCTCTGGTGCCGGAGGGAACCTGCCGGGTGCGGACCGGCGCTGGTGAAGTCAACGAGTGCGAAATTTTCCGCGCCACGGCGGATGGCGGCGTGCCGGTGTGGTTTGTCGGGCACGACCGCTTCTTTGCGCGCAATGGCATCTATGACGACCATGGGCAGGCATACAGCGACCATGCCTTCCGCTTTGGCCTGCTGTGCATGGCGGCGGCCCAGGTCTGCCGCGACCGCAAGTGGATCCCGGATGTGATGCATGTGCATGACTGGCCGACGGCGGTGCTGCCCGCCATGCTGGAGGCCTGGCGAAACAATGGCCGCTCCGACGGATTGGAACGCACCGGCAGCGTACTGACCATCCACAACCAGGCCTATCAGGGTTATTCCCATTCTTCCGCGCTGCCATATCTTGGCCTAGATGAGTCTTTTTACACGCCGGAGGGCTTCGAAGCCTACGGGCAGCTCAACCTCCTCAAAGGCGGCATTGTCTTTGCCGACGAGGTCACGACGGTTTCGCCCACCTATGCCAAGGAAATTCGGCA
This sequence comes from Verrucomicrobiota bacterium, assembly GCA_031262805.1. Classification (GTDB taxonomy): domain Bacteria; phylum Verrucomicrobiota; class Kiritimatiellia; order CAIQIC01; family Lenti-01; genus JAISGX01. The sequence goes on from JAISGX010000095.1 coordinate 16,231, forward strand.
GGAGCCCTTGGGCTGCGGCCTTTCCATGTATCTCCGCCGCCGTGGCGAAACATTCGGCGGCATTCTGAACGGGGCGGATTACGATGTCTGGAACCCGGAAATGGACGAACATATCCCCGCCGCCTTCGGGGCGCATTCCCTGATCGGCAAGGGATCGTGCAAGCGGGCCCTGCAGGAAGAGATGGGCTTGCAGGTGGATGCCACCGTTCCGCTCTTCGGCATGGTGACCCGCCTTGCCGCGCAGAAGGGAACCGGCCTGATGCGAACCGTTCTGCCTTGGGTGCTCCATGAGATGCAGGTGCAGTTGGCGGTGCTGGGCTCGGGCGATCCGGCGGACGAGGATTTCTTCCGCCGTCTGGCCCAGGAGGCTCCCGGCCGCCTGGCCGTGAACATCGGTTATTCCGAAGCCCTCTCGCACCGCATCCAGGCCGGCGCGGATTTCTTCCTGATGCCGTCGGAGTTCGAGCCCTGCGGGTTGAGCCAGATGTATGCGCTGCGCTATGCCGCGCTGCCTCTGGTGCATGCCACCGGCGGCCTAGAGGATACGGTGGCGCAGTATAACGAGGCGGAGGGCGCCGGTACGGGCTTCAAATTTTATTCCTTCACTGCCCAGGCCTTTCATGATGTGTTTGGCTGGGCCGTCAGCACGTGGTATGATCGCCCCAGCCACATCACCCGGATGCGGGAACGGGCCATGGAGGAACGTTTCGATTGGGAGGCGTCCGCCCAGCATTACCTCGAGGTGTACGAACGGGTTGCGGCCAAACGGCGGTAAGGGCATGCGCACGCGGAGTCCGGCCGAAGGTTTTCCACAGTGTGGAACTTTTTTTTCCACAGTGTGGAAAATCCACTCGCAAGCTGTCCGGGTTTTCGTCCCAAAGAGGATGCCGCCGTGAAAACCGTGGGAATTGTGCTGGCGGCGGGAGCGTCTTCCCGAATGGGACGGCCGAAGGCCTTGCTGTGCGATCCGGATGCAGTCCCACTGGCCGCCCGGCAAGCTCGTGTGTTGCAGGAGGGGGGGTGTTCCTCCACGGCGGTTGTGCTGGGTTGCGCGGCGGAGGCGCTTCGGCCGCATCTGCCGCCCGCTCTGGAGATTCGGGTGAATGCGCGCTGGTCGCAGGGACGGGTGAGCTCCATGCAAACGGGGATGCAGGCGTTTCCCGATGCGGCGGGCTGGCTGTTCCTGCCGGTGGATGCCGCTGGGGTGAAGCCGACGACCATCCGGATGTTACTGGATGCGGCCGAAAAGGATCCGGCGCATATCTGGCGGCCAACCTACAAGGGGGAGAAGGGAAACCTGTTGTGGATTCCGGCATGCTTGGCGCAGCGGATGGCACTTCTGTCGGCCGACGCTCGGATGGATGAATGGGTGGAGCCAATGGCCCGGCGCTTGGAAATGCCGGATGCCGCTGTGTTGCGGAATGTCAACACGCCGGAGGAGTGGGCGGCCTGGCTTCGTCAGGCGGAAGGATGAAGTGCATTGCACGACGCATTGGAAAGGATAATCTATTGCGGACCATCCGGACCAAGGCGGAAGATAAAGAGGGGAAGGTTTTGATTCTCGTTGAAAAATCCGGTGGAGGGGAGCCTCCGTTCCGTCGGTTCGCAAGGGAATGCGGGAGAGGCGAGGAGTGGATGGCTCGCAAGGAAGGGGGGTGCGGGGGCGGCGTCCACAAAGAGGCGCAATAGCTAGCGTGCGCGGGGAATCACACGCGATTTGCCGCCGGTGGAGCGGGCGATGTCTTTGTAATATTCGATGGCCTGCTTGCCCCGGTCGTTTTCAAAGGGCTTGTAGAGAATGGGATAAAACTTCACCCTCCGGCCGGTCTGGCTTTCGATGGCTTTGATGTAGTGGAGGATGTCCTCCATGTGGGAGGGAATTTCCACGCCCGTCTGGGCATCGCCTTTTTTGAGGTAAGGCGGATCGTCCGAGAGGACGAAGACGGTGTCGGCGCCCATCTCGACGGCCATTCGGATGGCTTCGGAGGGGGTGGAGCCGGAATGGCCGGCGCGGTTGCCTTGGGCGGCGCCGCGCCCGGTGAAGGGCTGTTTGAGCCATTCTAGGGCCTTGTCCTTGTTTTCCTGCGTGGCATATACCATTTGGGGGGCGAAGGAGGCGGCGCCATCCACGAAAATGATGATGTTGAACTTGGTGCTGACGTTCATGCCGGAAAGCATTTTGGTGGTTTCGTCCAGCACATCCTGCACAACGCCTTTGGCGACCATGGACGGAGAGATGTCCATGCAGATGGTGATGGCGCGGGTGCGGATGTTCTCTCCGAAGAACTTGGTGTCGGAGTAGCCCATGCCGCCGGTGAGGCCGCGCCCGGCTCCGCCGCCGCCGCCGCCAAGGCCGCCGATGGAACCGGCGCGGGAATTCATCAACGGGGTGTCACGCATGTTTTTGACATCCGGCGTTTTCATTTCGGGCATTTCGGGCAGGGAGACTTTGGAGGGGGCTTCCGTGACGAGCCGCTGGAGGAGCTGTGGCTTGCGGGTCTGCTTCTGCATCTGTTTGACCCGGATGGAGTGTTCGAGCTTCCGGGCGGGAAGGGAGGGGGATTTCTTGCCTTCAAACATCATTTTCGGTTTTGGGGAGATGATCATGATGGTGAGGGAAATGGCGCCGATCAAAAAGAGAATATGGATGCCGAGGGAGAGCAGGATGGCATGGAGGGCCCGTTTGCGCTGCGCGGCATCCTCCACCTTGGTTTTGGAAAAAGCGGTCCACATGGCAAAAGGCTTCATGCTCAGATATCCTCTTCGTCGCCAACGGCAAAGGTGACGTTGCTGATTTTGGCGGCGGTGCAGGCGTTGAGCACATCCACCACTCGTTGTTGTTTAACCTTGTCCTCGGGGGCAATGGTGATCATGGCCGGCACCCTGTTGGCTTCGGCGGTTTGCCGGAAAAGAATCAGGGTTTTGACGAGTTCGGGCATGTCGGGATCCGTCACGGAGTCATATTCCAAATCGTTCAAGAAGACGTTGCCATTTTCGGTGATCTGGATGATCTGTTCGTCGGGAATATCCACGGCGTCGGATTGGGCGGCCGTTCCGGGCAGGGAGAAGGAGATGTCCGCTTCCTGCGCTTTGAAATTGGCCGAAACCATGAAGAAGACGAGGAGCAGAAAGACGCAGTCGATGAGGGGGGTCATGGCGACTTCCGCCTTGGGATTCGCTTGGCGTTTGAGCTTCATATGGCGCTCCCGGCGGCGGATTGGGATTGGAAGGTGCCGAAAATGATGTCGAAGACGCCGGCATGGGCGCAGGCGCGGATGGCCCGCTTGACGGTCCGGAATTCCGCATTCTTGTCCACCCGCATATACACGCGAAAGTCGGTTTCCTCTTCCCGGCGCTGGGTGATGATGTCGGTCAGCCCTTTTTCATCCACCAGTTGGCCAGAGATGATGAAGGGCTGGTCCTCGCTGGTGGCGCTTGCGCCCATCGGCGTACCTAGAGGGACGATGTTGACCACGCCGCGGCCGCGAAGGTCCTCCGCTTCGGGGATGGCGGCCTTGGGAGCGATGGGCAACTTCACTTCCGGCGTCTGATCCACCTTGCTCAGGGTGGCGGAAACCATGAAAAAGATGAGCAGAAGGAAGACGCAGTCGATCATGGGCGTCATGTCGATGTTGGCTTCGGGTTCTTCTGCCGGGCGTAGTTTCATGGTTTTCCTATTTTACACGAGATGGTGTGGCGCGTCCACGGGCTCAGGCGGGTTGCGTGCCTTCGTCGGCTATTTCCTGGTCCACTTCGGCAAAAATGCTACCGGTGCCGGTGATGGAGTCAAGGATGGCGGAATACTCGCCTTCGGCATCACGGACGATGCGGGAGAGGTTGTTGCGGAAAATGAAGTAGGCAACCATGGCCGGAATGGCGATGATGAGGCCGGTGGCGGTGGTGATGAGGGCTTCGCCGATGTTGGCGGCGAGCAACTCGGGCTTGCCCATACCGCCCATGCCGATCTTCTGGAAGGCGCCGATCATACCGGAGACCGTTCCGAGCAGACCGATCATCGGGGCGATGCCGGTGATGAGGGAGAGGAAGTTGATCCAGAAGCCGACCTGGGCTTCCTCGCGGGAGACGGCTTCGGCAATGGCTCCTTCCATGTCCGGTTTGGAGGCCACCGGGTCTTCGGTGTTCAATTTGCGCAGACCGGGGATGAGGCCGCGAGTGAACAGGTTGGGCGCGGCTTTGGCCAAGGCATACACCTGGCCGATATCGCGCTGTGCCGCGGCGGCGCGGATGGGAAGGATCACCCCGGCGGGAATCAGGTTCTTCCGGCTAACCATGCGCATGTTGAGGATGCACATGGTGACGAGGGCGATGGAGCAGAGGCCAAGGGGCCACATGGCCCAGCCCCCTGTTTTGATGATGTCCCACAACGTCTGCCGCTGGGCGGCGACTTCCCCTGCGGCATTGGCGGGCGGGTTGGGCGGCGGTGCTTCCTGCGCCAGTGCCGACAACGGGAGCAACAGGGCGAAGAGGACAAGAATGGCAATGATCTTTTTCATAGGGTCGTTTCCTTCCGGCGCCGCAGGACGGACAAGGCTCCGGCGGCATCCACTTTTTTACATCTTTTGTTCATTCACGGGGTTTCAGTTGCTTCCCACTGGTTTTGAGTAATCCACGGTGGTCCCCGAGACGGCGGTTTGTTCGGCATCGGGAACGACTTTGGGGCCATCCACAAAATGACCGGCTCGGCCGAGCTGGGTTTGATATTCCGAGGCGATTTCGCCTGCGCGCTTGGCGGCGGCCGTGTCGGGGTAGGTGGCTTGGATGGTTTGAATGGTCCGGTAGAGGGGTTCCCATTCTTCCAGCGCGGCATAGCAGTCTAGGGCGGCGGCCAAGCCGCGGGCTTCGTTGTCGTAGAGATAGGGATAGAAGACGACGAGGGAGAGATACGCCATCAGGGCGTTGTCGTGGTTTTCCAGCGCGGCATAGCTGTTGCCCATCGAATAGAGCATGGCGGAGAGTAGCTCCTCGTCTTCTTCGGGTAGTTCCACATCTCCGAGATATTCCACGGCGAATTGATGCTCGCCCATCTTTTCATAGGCCACACCAGCCAGGATTTGCGCTTGGGTGGCGAGGGGGGAGGAGGGGGTGTTCATCAAGATGTCTTCATACTGTCGGACGGCTTCCCGCCAGAGTCCTTTTTTCTGATAGAGTCGGCCCTTCCAGAGCAGGGCTTCGTTCACGGGGATGCCGGGCAGATCCCGGAAGGAACGAAGGGTGCGGATGAGCTGGTCGAGGGCGTCGTGGACGGCCTTGAATTGGGCATCCGTGGCTCGGGGGGCGGCCTGGAGGCGTTCGGCGGCGGAAAAGACCGTCGGCTTGGGCACCTGGATTTGCACGATGTCGGCAACCGGCACGCCGATTTGGGGGCCGCCCCGGCCGTCGCTCCCGGCGCGGGTGATCCAGAGCATGTCCTTGTCCCGCTTGCCGAGGGTGCCGTCGAAACGGGCCTGCTTGGTGGCAATGGGATAGGGACCGAGCTGGGCGGCGGCGGAGAGGACGCCGAGGGAAAGGGTGAGCAGGAACCAAGCCAAGGGATGGCGGGAATACATCATGGGGCTCCTCCGGAAAGGGCGGCGAGGCGCTGGCGCGCCTGGGACGCGGCGGCGGTTCCAGCAGCATAGTCGCTGGCTAGGAATTCGCGGTAGGTCTGGATGGCTTTCTGTGGCTCATGGAGGCGTTCAAAGCACACTCCGCTACGCAGATAGGCCTGGATGACGGCGTTGCGGTAGGCGCCGTAGAGCACATAGATGCGTTGGTAATAGGGGATGGCCTGCGCATATTCCTGCTGGGCTTCCAGGCTGGCGGCAATGCCGAGCAGGGCTTCCGGCTTCAGGTGGCGTGGGGCGGCGCGGTTGGCGAGGATGGCGTTGTAATCCTCAATGGCGTCGGCATAGCGCTCTAGGCCGCGCAGGGCTTCGGCCCGGTAGAAGGTGGCGTCCATGATGTATTGGATTTCCGCGGCATTGTTGAGGACGGTGTCGGCCAGCACCAGCGCGGTGCTGTATTCCTTGTTGGCAAGGGCTTGTTCGGCCAGCAGAGTCTGCGCCTGGGGGACGTGGCGGGAGTCCGGATATTTCTCCAACAGCAGCTCCAAATTGGAGATGCCGTTGGCTTCCATGCCGTTGTTGATCCAGGCCTCCCCGAGCCAAGCGAGGGTTTCCGCGCCGAGATAATCTGCGGTGAAGCGGCCGGAGAAAAGGGCGAGCTGCCGGGCCTGCTGATCGGCCGGGAGCATGCGGGCTTCGGCCCACGCGAGGCGCGAGGCCAGCGTGAGGCGGCGGTCGGCGAGGGCCCGATCGTAGCGCGCACGGAGTTCTTTGGCGTAGTCTCCGCTGTTGCGCGGGTACATGCCGGCGAGATCGTCGAGCATCAGGTCGAAGCCTTCCCATGCCGGGGTGTTACCGTGGCGTTCAATCATCTGCCAATACAGATTCCGGGCCTGGTCGTTGCGTTTGAGTTGGCGGAGGGCCCAACCGGCATTGTAGGCGGCATCGATGATGTTGCCGTCGTTGGGCATATCCTTGATGAACTGCACATAATCGGCCGCCATGGCCTGGAAATCCTCTTCCTCCGCCAGGGCCTTGTAGACTCGGGCGATCTGGGTGAGCGCCATATAGTAGAAGGGGCCGGCGGCAGGCACCATGGCGGCACGGTAGGCTTCCTTGGCTTCTGCCAGGTTTCCCAGCACGGCCAGGGCATCGCCGAGCATGATGGTGGCCTCAAAGCGGAAATAATGGTCGGGATGTTGCTGAAGCCAGTGCCGGAGGTCCCGGGCGCAGCGTTCATAGTCCTCCATGGCGTAGAGGCAGCAGGCGGCGCGGTAGGTGGCTTCGGGCGCATACACGCTCATGGGATAGTGCTTGCCATAGTTTTCAAAGAGGGGCAGGGCCTGCTCAAAACGGCCGTCGTAATAGTAAGAGATAGGCAGCCAATACTGCACATCCGGGACCAGCATATGGTCGGGATAGGTCCGCAACCAGGCCTGGAAGCGTTCCACTGCTTCTTCAAAGCGTTCCTGCATGGCAATGGAGAGGGCAAGATAAAACTCGATGCGCGCCTTCTGAGGATGTTCGGGAAACCGGCGCACCAGCTTGCGCATTTCGATTTCCGCATCTTCAAACTGTTCGGTGTTGATGAACACTTCCGCCCGTAGGAAGGCGACGATGGGCACATTGGGCCATTTGTCGCCATAGACGCCGACGTCTTCTTCGTCTTCAAGCCACGCCGGCGTGCCGGCGTCATCCAGCTCGTCCAACGCGGCATCAAACATGCCTTCGACCGTGTCGTCCTGGCCCTTCTTCTGCTTGGCCCAGCCTCCCAGCCGCTTGGCCTTGGCGCGCCGTTCCAGCTGGCGGAGCTTTTCAAACTGGGCGTTGACGGTTTCGCCTTCCGGCGAAACGGTGGAGGCACCGTACACCCGGGCCAGGCCATTGGCCGCCAGCAGTTCCCCAAGGTCTTCCTTGCCGAGCCGGACATAGCCGAAATAGCGTTTCTGCGAGCTACTGCCCATGGCATCCTGCCAGCGCGTCCAGACCGTGAATTTTTTGCCGCCGAGGGTTTTCTTGGTGAACTGCGCGGCTTTTTTCCCGATGGGAATCACCCGGGCCAGGGGTACATTGAAATAGTCCGCCTGTTCCTGATTGCGCTCCACATGGGTGGCGTCCGACTCCGGCACATCGACAAAATACAAGCGGATGATGATGTTTCGGTTGTTGTGGCGGATATGGAAGCTGTCGCCGTCCATATAGCCGTCGCCCAGGACGGCATTTTCCAGTTTTTCCCATTTTCCCGGCGTGGTGCGGGCGGCAAAGGTGGACAGGGGGAGCGTCAGGGCCAGCCACAGAAGGGGCCGGAGCAGGCGCACGGCGGGGTGGAAGCAGGCACGCCTTCTCATTCCCATTTCCCCCCGGTATCGTAGGTGGCGAGATAGTCGTCGGCCTCAATCAGCAGATCGTCGTATCTGCGTAGCCGGGACAAGGTGAGGATCAAATCAAAATGGCTGGCTTCCTTGACGGTTTCATCCGTGGCGATGTCCACCACGCGGGTGAAGGCGGTCAGCGCCTCCCAAAAGCGGTCGGTGTTGAAGAAGCAGCGCCCGATGCGGTGGTATAAATTGGCATCGTAGTCCGGCAGTTCTTCCAGTTTTTTCAGCATTTCCTGGGCCTGGGCCAGATCGCCCGCCGCCCGGCGCTCGGCCTGAAAGCGGGATTGAATGTCCGCCGGGCTCATGCGGGCGGAGGAGAGGGCTTCCATCCGTGCGAGCAGATTGCGTACATGGTCCTGCTGATGCCGGAGGAGGGCCTTCAGCGGTTTCACGCGGCGGTAAGCCTTTAAGGCCAGTTCATATTCGGTGTCGTCGAACATAAAGTCGCCGATCTCGAAGGCCAGGAAGTTGCAATAGGTGATGACAGACCAAGTGCGTGGGTGCTGCTCCAGGGTTTCGAGCAGGTCAATGGCTTCCTTGCCCTTTCCGTTGTCGAACAGGGCGCGGGCGCAGAACGCGCCGGCCTGGCCCCACAGCGGGCTTTTGGGATACAGGTTCAGAAAATCCTGAAAGGTGGCGGCGGCCAGGGGGCTTTGCTCTTGGATCAACTGGCACATGCCGATCTGGTAGAGAGCGTCCTCCGCGAAGGCGGAGCGGGGAAAACGGGAGCGGAGCTGCCGGTAGGCGGCAATGGCAAGCTCGTATTCCTCCAGCATCTGCTGGGCGGAGCCCATTCGGAAGAAGGCTTCATCCACGAATTTGGAATCCGGGAACTGTTTTTGGTATTCATCAAAAGCCTTAATGGCTTCAGCATATTTCCCTAAGTTGTAATAGGCGCAGGCCTGAGCATACATCGCGAGGTCGATCTGCGTGCGCAATTCCGGCTCCCGGCCGAACACCTGGACCAGTTGGTTCAGGTGTTCAATGGATTGTTCGTAATTTCCGGCGGTGAACTGGCTCATACCGCTCTGGAACAAGCCTTCGGGAGAATCCACCACGCTTTGCGCCTGCGCGGGTGGGAGCAACGGGCCGCCGACCAGCAACAGCCATGCCGCCACCCGCACGGCAGTGCTCCGGATATGGGAAAAGAAGGAAGCAGAGGCTTCTGAAAGCACGGCCCGGCGCATACCGGAGAAACTGAACTGGCGAAAAAACAGCCTCATGACTTTCACACAGTATCTCAACCGGCCGAGCAAAGTTCAACCCGGAAGAAGAAGTGGAGGAAAAACGTTTTTCCCATGGCCGTCTACTTTCGTTTCTGTGCACAAATGCGTTTGGCGGGTTGGAAGGCGGAGCGGGCGGGAGCCATGAGGTCCTGGGTATAGCTGGCCACGTTTCGGTCTTCCAGATGGTCGAAGCACATGGGCGCATCGGAACCGTAGCTGATGTGTTTGATGGGGTCGGGATCCAGCTCGGCATAGACGATGTCGTTCACCGCCCGTCCCAGCGCCAGAGTTTGCGCAATGGGCGAGACGATCATGGAATGGCCGAAATAGGTGGTACCGGCGGCATCCGCGCCGACGGCATTCACGGCAATGTGGTACATGTGGTTTTCATAGGCCCGCATCTTGTTCGTGCCTTCCCAGATTTCAAAATGTCGCAACAGGGCGGAGGGGCGGCATAAAATCTGTGCGCCCTTCACGGCCAGGATGCGGGCGATTTCCGGGAAGTCGCCATCATAACAGATATGGATGCCAATCACGCCGATTTCGGTGGGAAAGACCGGATAGCGGTTGCCGGGAGTGGACCAGCCTCCGCCGCCGAGGCGCTCCGTGGGGAAGGGATGGGTTTTTCGGTAGACGCCGATGTTACGCCCCCGGGAATCCAGCAGGAAGGCGGAATTATACACCACGCCCGGTCCGGGGCCCCGCTCGTAGGTCGGCAGGACACAGTGCACCTTCAGTTCCCGGCAGACATTCTGGATGGGCGCGAGCATGTCCTCGGTGCGCGGCAGGAAGTGGCGGAAATCCTCCACCGGCATGGCGGGATTGAAGCCTGTGGTGATGGATTCGGGAAAAACGACCAGCTTGGCAGCGTTTTCCTTCACCGCACGGCGCAGAAAATCAATACACCGGTCCAAGTTGGCCGCAATGTCGTTGGGCACCACGGCGAACTGGGCGCCGGCAACCACCACCCGGCGCACGGGCGGCAAACGTTTGGGGGAGGGGGATCGAGCCATCATAAACTCCTGTTTGTTCCTAGCGAGAGGATATTCCATGAGGAAGGGGGATTCAATGCCGTTTTCGTCGAAAACAAAAAAGAGACCGCCGTTTGATTTCAGACTTGGGTTCCGCCGTCGGATGGGATATCGTCAACATACTATGTACCGTTCAATTCGCTCCAGATCCATTGCTGTAAAGATCGTGTGTGTGGGCTTGCTGGTGTGGGGGGGCTTTTCCCTGTGTGCGTTCGGGAGGAATCCCACCGTTCGTTTTTTTAACCCAAAGAAGGATGCCCTTGCCGCCAGGCAAATTGAGCTGAGGCGCACGCAATTGCCGGAGCGGTTTCGGCAACGGAACAACTTTGCGTGGGCGGAAGCCGCCGTCGAGGGCCTAGAGAAAACCGAATATTTCGCGCATAGCGGGATTTCCGACGCCAGTGACGTGTCCGACGAAATGGGAGAGCGGCTACACGAAATTTCCATGTGCATGCCCACCCAGCGGTTTGAAGTGGTGTGTGTGAATCGGCAAAATGAAATCGACGGGGACGACTGTTGGTTCCGCCATGTGGACACGGAATCCAAGATTTTGGAAGACATGGCTGCCCGCCTGCCGGAGGCCCAGGCGGCGGGACACGTGTTGCTGTACACCGACCTGCCCCCCTGTGCCAGTTGCTACCGGGTGATGCAGCAGTTTCTGGACGCCTATCCTCGCATCGAAATGACGGTGCTGTATCGGAGGAACCGATAATGGAACGAGCGGATTATTTCGAGCAACGTTGCAACATGGTGGAAATGTTCTATGGGGATATTGTGGACGGCACGTATACCGTTGGTCAGGCGGCGGGTCGTTGCTTGGAAGCCTTCCAAGGTAGCGGCCGCAATGAGCTGGTCACCCTGAGCATTGTGCTGGCCCTGATTGCCCGGCGCGAGCCGGATGCCTTGGCCCGGTTTTCAGGGGATGTCGAACGGTTGGCCGCCCTCGCGAAAAATGTGCCGCAGATGCAGATGAACGCGGTGGTTCGGGATTGGCTGATGGAAGACCTCCGCCGGGTGCTGGGGAAAAAGCGCCCTTCCGCCTGAGGCGTTTTCCGGATGCCCCAGCCATGGCCGGGACGTCTCATTTCCGTTTTGGGAACCAACCGCCGGATCGGCTGGGCGGTGGGGCGGCGGTCGGCCTTTCCCGCACGACATAGGGGGGTGGGGAAACGAGGACATCTTCATCGGGAATCCGCCACACGCCATTCCCCTGTCCGCGTTGCCGGAGCTGGATCGCTTCTTGTTCCGCCTGCCGGGCCTCGGCCCCCGCCGTCTGGTAGACGAAAAAGGCAATCAACAACAGCGTAAATCGGACGCCGCCGCCGTGTAGCACCGGCCAAAACGCCCACAGGCCAAATAGGCCAGCGATGACTTTGGCAACATTTGCGGCAAGGCGGGTGGCGGCCACGCGCCCCAGCTTCGGCGTAAGGGCGGCGCGGAACACGCGGCCGCCGTCCATCGGCAGGGAGGGGATCAGATTGAAGGCCGCCAGCATGAGGTTGATGGAACCCAGCTCGCGCACCATGATGGCCAACGTTTGATTCAGGGCCAGCAGGTGGGGCGCAATCCAGATGCCCAGCAGACCCAAGGCCAGGGAAACCGCCGGGCCTGCCAGAGCGGTTTCCATTTCATCTCGCGGACGGTGCGGCAGGTGGTCCAGCCGGGCCATGCCGCCGATGGGCAGCAGAAGAATGTCGAGGATGCGGGCGCCCTTGGCCCGCGCCACCAGGGAATGGCCCAGTTCGTGCAGGACCACACTACCGAACAGTCCCACCGCGCCGAGCAAGCCGAACAGGAGCCCGGCCGCCCCGTCGCCCGGCGCAAAAGAAAGGGCGAACAGCGGCAGGAACAGCAGTAGCGTGATGTGTACCCGGATGGGAATGCCGAAGAGCCGCCCGATGGAATACGAGGATTTCATATGCAGAAAGATAGCACACTTTTAGGCGGGAGGAAAAGGACGGTGGCGACGGCGAAAAGAAGAGTTTGGCGGATCCGGCGGTTTCCTGTTATGTTGAACTCATGTGGTTTCGACGATGCATGAGCGGGTTGGGATGCACCTTGGCCCTGCTCGGCATGGCCAAGGCGGATTCCTATACCGGTACGGCGTGGTCGGTTCGGTTTAACCGGCCGGACCAGACCACCGGCTATTCTTCGATCGGCCCGGAAGAATTTGCCATCCGCGAGGCTTGGGTGGCCCGGCTTCAATCCCTGCAGAGCGGGGATTGGGCTTGTTTGTCCACCTATACCTTTTCCGGCGCTTCTGCCGCCACCGGCGCGGCGGGGCCGATCTTGGAGGCCATGAGCAATGCCCTGGCCCGCGGGGTGTCGCTCGCCTTTGTGGCGGATCACGGTGTGGACATCCAATCCAATTACTGGCCCGGTGTCTCGCTGGCTTCGCTCTCCCAGCGCCCGGGAAATGTCCTGCAACTTTCCCGGTCGCCTCAGGGAGGCATCATGCACGACAAGATGGGCGTGTTCTGGCATGCCGGAAGCCGCCAGGGCTGGGTGCTGTCGGGCTCTTGGAATTTCACCACCGGCGCCAGTTCGCAGCAATGGAACATCTTGACGGAACTGCAGGATAACACGCTGAGCGCGGCCTATTCCAATGAGTTCCGCGAACTGCTTAGCGGCCGCTTTCATGGCAACCCCCATAAATCGCACGCCCATGATGGCACCCGGTTCCGAATGGAGGGATTCTGGCAGGACGGATGGGTGCGGTTTGCGCCCTATCCCGACGCCCTTTCCGGCGGGAACAATGCATTGACGGACATCACCAATGCCATTGCCGGGGCCACAAATGAAATTTTCTTCGCCCTCAACAAGCTGACGCGCCGGGACGTGGTGGATGAATTGATCCGCGCCTGCGACCGGGGTGTGGCCGTGCATGGCGTCATTTCCAAAAGCGATTGGTTGAACCCAGGGGCGGACAGCCATGAGATGGTCAAGCGCATGCTGGAGCGCACCAACTATGCCACATGGAACCGCATCCGCCTGTTCCCCGCATATTATGACGCGGCCCATACCCGGTATGATAACAACAACCGGGACCTCGTGCATACGAAATATATGATTTTGGACCCCCGAAGTCCCCGCCCCATGCTCATCCACGGCTCGGCGAATTGGACGGCGTCGGCCTTGGTATCGACCAACGCCAATGATGAAAATGTTCAATTCCTTCCCCATGCCGGCATGGCGCTGGCGTTTCTGGAACACTTCGCCCAGATGACCGACGGCATGAAACCGTGGTGTGCCCTGCGCGTGGAAGACAGCGGCTTTCGCTTGTGGCTGGACTACTGGTTGCCGGATGTCCGCTTGTACGCCATCGGCTCTACCACGCGGTTGGAGGAGGAGGGCTCGTGGTCGTCGCAAACGATTAACTTGCCAAAGGCGCGTGGAACCCATACCGTTGAATTGCCTGTGGATGGTCGGAAACGGTTTTACCGGCTTCAGGCGCAGTGAAGTCGAAAAGGGGAGGGGAGGGATGTGAAGCGGGAAAAGAGGAAACGGCAATGAAGAGAAGTGAAAACCGGTGGATTGAAAAAATGAGCGCCATGGCCGTCAAAAGTAGCCAGGTGGATTCCTCTTTATATGCCAAATATGATGTCAAGCGCGGCCTTCGGGACATCAATGGCAAAGGCGTGCTGGCGGGATTGACCCGCATCGGCGAAGTCCAGGCCCATCCAGAGGGCGACCCGGCCGGCCCAGGGCATTTGATCTACCGCGGCATCGACATTGAAGACATCGTGCAGGGGTTCCTTTCCGAAAAACGACCGGGCTATGAGGAAACCTGCTATTTGCTCCTGACCGGCACGTTGCCCACCCCCGCCGAGCTGGCGGAATTCCGCCAGCGCTTGGGCGCTTTCCGGGAACTGTCGCACAGTTTCATTCATGAATCGATGCTGACCCTCTCCAGCAAGGACATCATGAATGCCATGGCCCAAACCATTTTGTCGCTCTATGTGCTCGACGAAAAACCGGACGACACTTCCATTCCCAATGTCCTGCGCCAGAGCGTGCGCCTGATCGCCACCTTCCCTCTCCTGGCCGTCTATAGCTACCGAGCCGCCTCCTACCGTTATGGCGGTCGCAGCCTAGTCATTCGTAGCCCGCGTGCGGATCTGTCCACCGCCCAGAACTTCCTGCACATGCTCCGTCGCGATAAAAGCTATACGCCCCTAGAAGCGCAACTGCTGGATCTCGCCCTTGTGCTCCATGCGGAACACGGTGGCGGCAATAACTCCTCCTTCACCACGCACGTGGTGACCTCCAGCGGAACCGATACCTATTCCACCATAGCCGCCGCCATGGGCTCCTTGAAAGGCCCCCGCCATGGCGGTGCCAACGCCAAGGTCGTTCAGATGTTCACCGACATGAAGCGCCAGGTGAAGGATTGGACCAACGACCGCCAGATTGAAACCTATCTCTCCCAGCTCCTGAAGAAGAAAGCCTTCGACCGCAGCGGCCTCATCTACGGCATCGGCCATGCCGTCTATTCCACGTCCGACCCCCGCACCGGCATTCTCCGTGAACAAATCGAAAAACTGGCTGAGGAAAAAGGCTTGGCCGAGGAAATGGAGCTTTACAAACGCGTGGAACGTCTGGCCCCGCAGATGATTGCCGGCGAGCGGAAGATGTACAAAGGCGTCAGTGCCAATGTGGATTTTTATTCTGGCTTCCTGTACCGCCTGCTGGATATTCCGCAGCGCCTGTTCACCCCCATCTTCGCCATTGCGCGCATTGCTGGGTGGAGTGCGCACCGGATCGAGGAATTGGCCAACGGCGGCAAAATCATCCGGCCGGCCTATAAATCAGTTGCCCGTCGCCGCCGGTATGTGCCCTTGGATCAACGCTAAAACAGATAACGATTAAGCTGCCGCAATTCGGCACGAAAGAAACCAGCCCCGAACGTCTTCGCGGGGCGCCGCCTCAAATGCCCGCGTGAAGGCGGTGGGCAACTCCCGCGGCGGCGCCTCGCGTCTCGATCATGGCGATGGCAACCGCGTCATAATGCGTGCGGAGATTCTCCATCACGACCGCCTCTCCTGGCGAAAGGGTGGGCGCCGGACTCCGCCAAAATGGCATTATTCACGTTTTTTTTCTCCTCGGCGGAAGCAGGCATGCGGCGGCCCCAATCGCAATGAGATGCAGCGTGGAGGGCTCGGGTACCACCCCCGCAAGGATGGAGACTCCCGGAACGGTTTCGTACCCCCAACCATAAAGTGTGCCAGCGGGACGATAAGGCGCCACGGCTATATCAATCCAGCCATAATGGGTGGCGCCGTCAATGTCGAATTCTACGCCGATATAGGAACGCTGACCCACAAACCGCCCCGCGTTGGTGACTCCTCCCGAACCATTCAAGAAAGTTTCTAAATTGTCATATCCGGTACCGTCTCCAAACCACTTCATCCACGAGTCGTCTCCGCTGTTCGGGCCGATCTCGAAACCTTCCGGCAACGGCTCAACATCGCCGCCATAATCGTTCCCTCCCGATGGCCAGATGAGATATTGGTTGTCACCTTCCGA
Source organism: Verrucomicrobiota bacterium (assembly GCA_031262805.1). Taxonomy (GTDB): domain Bacteria; phylum Verrucomicrobiota; class Kiritimatiellia; order CAIQIC01; family Lenti-01; genus JAISGX01. The sequence goes on from JAISGX010000095.1 coordinate 31,956, forward strand.
ACGGAGGCCGAGAAACATACCTTCGTAACCAAATACGAAATCGGTGATCCCGTCATTATTGAGATCCAGGGGCGAATAGCGCGTGTGAAATTCCGACCAAAGAACAATGGGTTCATCCAGCCAAGTTGTCGCAATCACGCCCCGGCACGGCGTGGCCGCCGATAGAGCAAGCGCAAGAATTCCGAACAGGCGCGCCGATGTTTTCATGGGGCTTCTCCTGTTTCCCGGCGCAACCGCCAGAAGCGGACATCCGCATTGTATTCCGCCAAAATGGCGTTATTCACGCTCTTTTCCTCCTCGGCGGAAGCAGGCATGCGGCGGCTCCAATCGCAATGAGATGCAGCGTGGAGGGCTCGGGCACCGCTGCCCCCGCAAGGATGGAGACTCCCGGAACGGTTTCGTACCCCCAACCATAGAGTGTGCCGCCGGGACTGTAAGTCGCCACGGCTATATCAATCCAGCCATAATGGGTGGCGCCGTCAATGTCGAATTCTACGCCGATATAGGCACGCTGACCCACAAACCGCCCCGCGACGGTGTAACCACCC
>JAISGX010000097.1 GCA_031262805.1 Verrucomicrobiota bacterium
TTTCTTGAACAACCCCCAAAAGATAAGCCAGGCGCCGGTCTTCATACCCTCCGGAGTGATTACCCGCGGATGCTGGATCTGGGGGAGCAAGTGACTCGCCCGTTCGATCGGTCCGGCCACCAGTTGGGGGAAATAGGCCACAAACGTGAAGAAGGCAAGAATATCGCGGGTCGGCTCCATCTTCCGCCGGAAAACATCAATGGAATAGCTGAGGGCTTGAAAGGTATAAAAGCTGATTCCAACCGGCAGAATGATGTGGAGCGTCTGCGGGGCCAAGGAAATGCCCCATTGTGCAAACAAGGCGACAAAATTATCGACGAAGAAATTATAGTACTTGAAGAAACCGAGGATCAGCAGATTGATGGCGATGTTGGCGGCGGAAATCCACCAGGCCGCCCGGTCGCCGTGCTGGAAGCTTTTGAGCCGTGGCGAATGGTGGCGGACATGCTGAATCCACAGGCCGCTACCCCAGCTGCAGAAACTGGTCACGGCGATCAGAATCAAAAAACGCCAATCCCACCATCCATAGAAGAGATAGCTGGCAACCAATAGCAGGATATTCTGCGCTCGGTGGGAAAAAAGGCGGTAGAGCCCGTACACCAAGGCAAAGAAAATCCAGAAAATGATGGAATTGAAAATCATCCGCGGGAACTATTCCTCAAACTGAATCCATGGATCAATCATCAAATTGTAGGCGCCGGAGCGCAGGGCCTCAAGGCAGACGCGAGCAGCAAAAAAAATTCCACATCGAAATCCGCTCTTAGAGCAGACTTTTCACAGCGTCCGCTACATCCCCCACCTCCACCTTGGCGATGCAATCGTGCCCCGGAAGAAGGCAGGCGGCGCGATGATCCCAATAGCGGCAACCGGGGCATGCGGACCCGCGGCGGAAGTGGATATGTCGTTCCCCTCGCGGCGCCCAAACCACAGGTGACGTGGGCCCCCAAATGGAGACCGTCGGTGTACCGACGGCCGCAGCCAAATGCATCGGCCCACTGTCGTTGCCGACCCAGACGGTGGCCTGTTCCATCACAGCCGCCAACAAGGGGATCGGCAAGCGGCCCACCCAATTCCAGCGAACGGCGGCCGAATGTGCCGGAAGCAATCTCTCCTCCCCCGGCCCACCCAGCCACGCCACTTGGGCGTGTTGTCCTCTCTCCAGTTGGCCAGCCAAAGCGGCAAAGCGCGGGGCCGGCCAATTCTTACCAGCCCAGCCGGATCCCGGAGAGAGGAGGACCAGCGGGCGGTCCAAGGCAAGGCCCTCCCGAAGAAGAAAATCCTCGGCCTCCCGCCTCTCTTCAGGGTGAACAATATACACCGGCTGCTTCACGGGAGAGGACGGAATGCCCAAGGGGTTCAGCAACCCGGCCAGCGCATCCGCCTCATACCGGGAGGAATCATAGGGCTGAACCACCGTTTGAACGCGCCTCTTGATCCGGGGAGGACGGTGGTCCGCTCTCAGCACCCAACAGGTCGGCTCCAGCACATTGGCCAAAAAACGCGCAACGGCATTGTCCAGCCCCGTGCTGATCAACGTCGCTGGGCGTTGCTGGCGCAACCGACGTGCCATGCGCCATTGCGTCGACAGGCTCTGCCGCCAAAGCGGATTACCGCGCCAATAGATGTCTTGGTCGGGAGCCAATGGCCAGACGGCATCTGCAAATCCCACGTAATGACGAGCCAAGGGCAGACTCCAGGGGCCGACCAGCCAAGTCACCCGCTCCGTGGGGCGGGCCGAGCGAAACTGCTGCAGCATGGGAGCCGTCAGGAGGATGTCGCCCATATGACCGGGAGAAAACACCACCAAGCCACCCTCCCTGGATTGAACGGGCGGCAACAAACGGGAGGCGGCATCCAACAAGTGATATCGAAAAGGACCTCGTTCCGCCATGGTTTACCCACGCTCCAGCAGATGGTGATACATCCTCCGGTAACGGTCCGCCACGCGGGCCCAATCGAAGCGTTCCGCCCATGTCCGGGTTAGCGGACGCATCCGTTCCAGCTCCTCACGGTGGTCCGCCAGGTGATGGAGGCGGGCGGCCCACTCCTCCGGCGAAGAAGAATCATCCATCACGATGTTGCCATCCTCCGCCACATATTCCGGCACACCGCCCACGCGGTTGACCATCACAGGCGTTCCACAGGCCATGCTTTCCAATAAAACATTATTTGCGGCACTGTCCAGCATCGGCATGCACAGGAGATCCGCCGTTTGATATTCCCTTAGGAATTCGGCTTCCGTCAACCGGGGCAATAAGCGAACACAGGGGATGCCTTCGTAAACGGTTTTTTCATGGGACTCCATCCGTATGCGCCATTCAAACCGCTCCGGCGGTAGCAAGCGGGCAATTCGCGCGGCGCGAACATGGTCCCGTTCCGTATTGCCGAGCAGAAACAGCACCAGTTTCTCTTTTGCCGGACGTTCTGGAAGAGGGCGAAAGAAATCTGTGCAGATGCCATGTGGAATCACCGTCAACCGCTCCGGCGAAACCCATGGAGATACAAACGGGCGTTGGCTTTCCGACATCAACACCACCTGATCCGCCTGGGCAAAACCATCCGGCCGGAGCCAGACGGAATTCCACCTTCGTGCACTGCAGTGAACGCTCACCACCACTCGGGCCCCTTTCCGATGATACGGGCGCACCTGTTTGGGCGCACCAAACTCTCCCCATAAAAAATGAACAGGGTATATGGTTTCCGCCGAGGGCAGCTTTTGTAAAAAAAAATATTCATCGACATAGGGAAGCAAAGAATTCCATGTGCATCCATAGTGGCGAATGCCCCACTGCCTTATCCAATTCCCTACCGTCCAGCTCTGACGTTGTATGCTCTTCCACCGGGCTCCAAAGGCCACCGTTTTCCCTTGCAGCGCCACCACCAAGGGATTCAAGCCTGAATACGAACTAAATCCTTCAGGAACAAAGTTGATAAAATATGGGCTCATCCATTTTCCCCTCAACCGGTCCTCGGAAAAATTCTTCGGAAAAAAGTCCGGCCTAGGGTATCCCATAGGTGCAGATTAAACGGCTGATACCGCAGCCCTCGACACGAAAAATACAACGAGCGTTTGGTGTCGCCGCGATCCCTCCAATGCGCGGCATTCTCCAAACAGGCACGTGTATGTGCCTCCACTACCCGGCGGCGAGAAACCACCCCCTCCCAAAGCGCACGGTCGTTTAACAGCACCTCCAAGAAACTCTGCGCCTCTGGAGTGGCCCGCCACAATTTGGTTGAAATGCCGGCGGACGATTTTCGATAACCCGCGAGCGCCTCTGCCACCAATCCAATCGGATACATTCTTGCCACTCGCAAAAAGAAATTCAAATCCTCCTCGCCAATAATGCCTATTCGCGGAGATTCGTCGAACCAACCCACCGTATCGAAGAGTGATCGGCGGACCAGCACACTGGACATCGTAATCCAACAATGCTCCAATAAAGACTCAAAAATCATGCCAGTGGGTGGAACCACATTGATCCCATGCCGGATCCCCATAATGTGGGAGTGTTCATCCAATATATTCACAAGAGTGTGGGATAGGGGAATCTCGGGATGAGAGGCCATGAAATCCATCTGCCGCGTGGTTTTGTCGGCATGCCACACATCATCAGAATCCAAGAACGCGATATACGACCCCCTCGCGGCGCGAGCAGCCTGATTGCGCGTAATGGCAGGGAGCCCCGAATTAACGTCTCTCTGAATCAAACGAATAGAAGAACCATAGCCTTCTAAAATATCTCGGGTTCCATCCGTGGAGGCATCATCTACGACCACAATTTCCATATTCGGCCACGTCTGAGCCAAAACGGAATCCAAACATTCTCGAATAAACGGCGCTCGGTTATACACCCCAATACAAGCACTGACCAATGGGTACTTCATATGCCTATAACTATACCGGAATGGATGGGTTGTGCATGCAAAAAATCACCTTTCCGATCCGATGAAAAAATATATTGAAATGGAGATTTGCATGCTCATCCCCTTCTTTATTATGATATAGTCGCAAGAGTCATTATGCGAGCCATCCACCAACTTGTGGCAGGATATGCCAATGGAGACGCCATCAGCAACGAGGTGCGCGCCATGCGTGACTTGTTCCGCTCCTGGGGCTACGACTCCCACATCTATTCGGAACAGAAGCGCATCCTGCCGGAGTTGCGCGCAGATGCACGCGACTTGGCCACCCACACCGGAGATTTCACGGCGGATGACATCGTGTTGCTACATTTGTCCATCGGGTCCGACGTCAACGACCTCTTCCCCACCCTTCAGGGCCGAAAGGCCATCCTGTATCACAACATCACACCGCCGGAGTATTTTCGCGGTCTCCAGGAACAAACCGCCCATCTGTTGGCCCGGGGCCTGCAGCAGGCCCGCTCCTTGGCCAGCGTGGCGGAGGTGGTCATGGCGGACAGCCATTTCAATGCCCGGGAACTGGTGGAGATGGGGTATGCCCGGCCGGAAGTTCTGCCGCTGGTGCTGGATTTTTCCATGCTGCGCGCCACGCCCGATCGCCGCATTCTCCGTCAATATCGCGACGGCATGCTCAACGTCCTGTTCGTCGGCCGTTGCGCGCCAAACAAAAAAATTGAGGACCTGCTAAATGCGTTTTATTATTTCCAGCGATATGTCCAGCCCGCCTCCCGGCTGATCCATGTGGGGTCATATGCCGGCATGGAGCAATACCACGCTTTACTGCTCACCCGCGCCCGGGAACTGCAGCTTAAGAACGTGGAAATGGTCGGCAGCGTCCGGCAGGACGAGCTCAATGCCTATTTTGAAAGCGCGCGTGTTTTCCTCTGCCTGAGCGAGCATGAGGGCTTTTGCATCCCCGTGCTGGAGGCCATGACCCATCAGGTGCCGGTGGTGGCCTATGCCGCCGGCGCCGTACCGGAAACCATGGATGGCGCCGGGGTGATCATCCGGGAAAAGAAATTTGATTTGATTGCCGAAGTGTTGGGCCGGGTGACGGAGGACGCCCCCCTGCGCGCCGCAATCCTGAAGGGCCAGCAGGAACGTATGCTCCGGTATGAACAACAGGATTTGGGCGCCGAGCTCCGCAGGCAATTGGCACCGCTGTTGTCCTGAGCCGCCCAAAGGCAAAGGGAAGGCTTGAGTGCCGCCGATGCCGGTGCTAGGGTTCCCCGCGTGAAAGGCTGAGATATGAAGAAGAAGGAATGGACTGTGGTGACAGGAGCCGCCGGTTTCATCGGGAGGAACGTGGTGGCGGAGTTGAACCGCCGCGGCGTCACGAACATCCTTGCGGTGGATGATCCCGGAACCGATGAGCGCTGGAAAAACCTCCGTGGCTTGGAATTCGCCGACATCTGGCGCATCGAGCGCTTCTACGACGCTTTTCTCAACGACAACCTGCCGGCTGTGGACAACGTTTACCATTTGGGCGCCTGCAGCAGCACCACGGAAACCAACGCGAACTTCCTGTTGGACAACAACTACCGCTTCACACAGGAGCTGTGCGAATTCTGCCTGCGCAACAACGCCCGGTTCGTCTATGCCTCCAGCGCCGCCACGTACGGCGATGGAGGGAAAAGCTATTCGGACGACGACCAAACCACCCCCACCCTCGTCCCGTTGAATATGTACGGCATGAGCAAGCAGCTGTTCGATATGTGGGCCCTCCGTAACCGTCTGTTCGACCGGATTGCCGGATTGAAGTATTTCAATGTTTACGGCCCGGGCGAGGAGCACAAAGGGGATATGCGCTCCGTCGTGAACAAAGCCTTCGGCCAGATTCTGGAAACCGGAAGCGTCCGCTTGTTCAAATCCTATAAGCCGGAATATGGCGATGGGGACCAGCTTCGGGATTTCATTTTCGTGAAGGATGTGGTGGATGTCACGCTCTTCTGCGGGGACCATCCGGATGCCTCCGGCCTGTTCAACTGCGGCACGGGGCAGGCCCGAAGCTGGAACGATTTGGCCAAAGCGGTCTTTGCCGCCATGGGCCGTGAACCCCGGATTGACTACATCGACATGCCGCCCCATCTCCAAGGGAAATACCAGTATTACACGCAGGCGGACATTGGAAAACTCCGGACGGCTGGATATCACCGCGCCTTCACCTCGCTTGAAGACGGCGTCCGGGAATATGTGCAGGAGGATCTGCTGATTCGCGCCGGAGGGGGGGGCCCATGAACAGATATGCCTTCCCCAAGGAAAACGTGCGGTTGGTCAAGGCCGGTGGCGTCCGCTTCGGCGGAAAAGCCCCGCTGGCCCTGATGGCGGGGCCGTGCGTGATCGAGAGCCGTTCCATGGCCATGGATCTGGCGGCACAATTGGTCGAACTGGCCCAGCGGGAAAAGATCCCTTTTGTTTTCAAAGCCTCCTATGACAAAGCCAACCGTAGCCGGGCGGATGCCTTCCGCGGACCGGGCTTGGCCAAGGGCCTGGCCATCCTCGCGGAAATCAAGGCCGCCTTTGATGTCCCCATTTTGACGGATGTCCACCAGGTTTCCGACATCAAGCCCGCTGCGGAAGTCGCGGATATTCTGCAGCTTCCGGCCTTTCTCAGCCGCCAAACCGACTTGGTGATCGCCCTCGGGGAAAGCGGGAAAGTGGTCAACCTTAAAAAAGGCCAGTTTCTCTCGCCGTGGGATATGCGGCATGTGGTCGCCAAAGTGGAAAGCACCGGCAACAAACAGATTCTTTTGACGGAACGGGGCGCCAGTTTCGGTTACGGCAATTTGGTGGCCGACATGCGAAGCCTGCTCATCATGCGGCAGTTCGGCTATCCCGTCATTTTTGATGCCACCCACAGTGTGCAGCTTCCCGGTGGTAGCCGCACGGGAACCGGCGGGGATGGACAGTGGGCGCCTTATCTCTCCCGGGCGGCTGTGGCCACCGGCATTGACGGCTTGTTTTGGGAAACTCATCGGAACCCCCTCAAGGCCAAATCCGATAAAGACAATGCGCTTCCCCTATCGGCCATCCGTCCGCTGTGGAGACAGTGCCGGACGATCAGCAAAATCATATAACCCAGGCCGACAGGACGGCGGCTCTTCCGACCGAATTTCATAGCGGGTCCGAACGGAGCTTCGGCGAACCGCCCCCCACGCAACCTCCCCCTCCCGCCCCCCCCGCCTTCTGCAAGCGCGATATAGAAGAAGATTCGTCAGCCGGTCTTGCCATTCCCAAAGGGTTGGTGCATATTGCTTGGTTCCGGCTTATCCGTTGGAAAAGGGCCATCCGGCTTCCATCCATGGCCGGATGAAATCATGAGATGAGCGCACAACAAATCATTTTACTGCTGTTTCAAGTGTTGGGCGGGCTGAGCCTGTTCATCTACGGCATGCATGTCATGACGGGAAGCCTCCGCCAGGCCGCAGGAAACTCCCTGCGTAAAATCCTTGCCCGGGCCACCCGTAGCCGCCTTCACGGCGTCGTCTTCGGCATCGTGGTGGGCTTTCTGGCCCACTCCGGCGCCGCCACGACCATGCTCGCAGGCTTCATCAATGCTGGTGTGATGACGCTGGGACAATCCATCGCTCCCGTCTTCGGCGCCAATATCGGCACCTCGCTCTCCATGCAGCTGGTTTCCTTTCACATTGCCAGTTATTGCTGGGTGGCCATCGGCATCGGCTTTCTGATTTCGGCACTGGTGCCCTCCGACCGCTGGAGCAAACTGGGCAATGCGCTGATCGGATTCGGCCTGCTATTTCTTGGCATGGACACCATTTCCTCCGGCATTGCCCCACACAAGGAAGCCTTGGCCCCCCTGTTGGAATACATCCGTGGCGACACGTGGGGATGGCGGCTTGTCGGAGTTGGCATTTCCGCCATGCTAACGGCCCTCATTACCTCCTCCGGCGCCATGATCGGGCTATGCTTCGCCCTCGTGCATGCCGGTGTCTTCACGGAATTCAACCAAGCCGGCGTCATTGTAATCGGCGCGCATATCGGCACCTGCATTGTGCCGATTCTCGCTGCACTGCCCATGCGGATTGGAGCCAAGCGGGCCGCTATTTCCCATCTGTTGTTCAACCTCCTCAATGTGGCCTTTGCCCTGCTGGTGTGGCCCTTGCTGGTCCGGCTGTGCGAGTGGTCGGCGCCGGGGGATCTGGTCCGCCAACTGGCCAATCTGCACACGTTTGTCATGGTGGGCGCCACCCTCCTGCTGTTGCCGGCCACCAAGGCCTTCACCCGAGTGCTCCTCTGGCTGACGCCCTCTAAGGAACCCGATCCCGCCCCCACGTTCTTGGACGACACTCTTCTCTCCAAGCCGGAGCAGGCGCTGGTGGCCGTCATCAAAGAACTGCGCCGAATGGCCGAGGTGTGTGTGGACAGCATGATGCTGAATGGGCGCCTCATCCTTGATCCCACTCGGAAAATTTATCGAAGGCTGATTTCCAACGAAGAAATCATCAATGAGGTGCGCCGGTCCATGGAAGATTACTTGGGCCGCCTGACGAATAATTACCTATCCCGGCGACAAACCCTGTTTCTTCAGCATCTGGATCGCTGCATGAAGGACATCGAACGCATCGGCGACCACCTGACGCATATCGGCGATACCTCCGTCGAACGAAACAAAATCGCCGCCGCCCTGCTACCGGAAGATCTTTTTCGCACCTGGTTCACCCTGTTCTGCTCCGCCAAACGAGTGATCGTCCTCATGGCAAGATCCTTTGATCCGGACACGGCATCCTTCCAGAACAATGCCCTGGATATCCTGCGCGCCCGAGACGCCTATATGATCCAGTCCATGGATGCCCGGGCCGATTTTGTCGGTGCCGTCCGCGACAAGCTGATCACACCGGTCGGCGGCTATTTCCTCAGCCGATACATCGAGGATCTGGACCGGTTGGTCCGCCGTGCCAAATCCATCGCCCTCGCGGAACGCCAGCCCGATTTCGGCATCAAGCAGCGGAAGTTGAAAAAGGTTGCGCAAACCGCCCTGTCCTATACCCCGCCCTCCCGGGTAAATCCAAAAGAATATCTGGCCATTCTGCAGAAGGATTCCCCGTTCGACTCCGATGGGGATGACGATCTGCCGGAAACCCCGCCCGGAATCATTCCCGCCAATTCCCCCCACCAGGTGCCACCGGATGAAACGCCCGGGGAGGAGCCCCCGGCATAGTTCTTGTGCCGCCAGTTTGGATTTTACACGATTCCCAAATTCCGCGATGGTGGGGGTTGTGTGTAACCGGGATTGGAGATTCATTTCATGATGCGCATGCGGATTGTCGTCCATACGGTCCTTGCCCTGGGACCGACCGAACAGGTGTATCTCACCGGCGACTCTGATGAGTTGGGCCGCTGGAACCCCGCCGGACTCGCTATGACCCGAACGGATGACACGCGCTGGGAAGTTGTGGTTCCCGTCCCCCCGGGCACCCCCTTCGAATGCAAGCTCACACGGGGCACATGGGCCACCGAAGCCGCCGATGCAAAAGGCTTTCCGCTCTCCAACCTGAAAATCATACCGCCGGAAGAAGGCCAGGTGGACATTCATGTCGTCCAGTGGGCGGATGAGGCCGCCCCCGGCCCGACTTCCGGTATCGTGGGAGAGCATGAGAAATGGCCTGCAGTACAGTCCCGCTTTTTGGAGAGGGACCGGGATGTCCTCCTTTGGTTTCCGCCCGGCTATCACGCCCACCCCGGCAAACGATATCCCGTTCTCTACATGCATGACGCTCGGCAGGTGTTCGACCCCAGCACCTCCACATGGGGAAAAGATTGGCAGGTGGACGATCTGGCCCAGGAAATGATTTTAACCGGTGAGCTGGAACCATTCCTCGTCGTGGCGGCGGACTGCACGGACAACCGGTTTGCGGAATATTCCCCGGCTCACCAGGGCGACGCCTATCTGCGTTTTTTGCTCGAAGAACTCAAACCCATGGTGGATGAACAATTCCGCACCCTGCCGGAACGGACGTACATCGCCGGATCCAGCATGGGAGGCTTGATCTCCTTTTACGCGGCATGGAAGCGTCCAGATGTGTATGCCGGCGCCGCCTGTCTCTCCCCGGCATTCGGCGAGCGCTTCGACGCTCAGGTGTTTCGCATGGTGGAGGAAGACCGAGAAAATCTCCCCTCCATCCGCCTGTTTCTCTCCTGCGGCGGAGAAGGCCATTTGGAAAGGCAGTTGCTGGCCGGAACCCTCAAAATGGCCGACCTCT
>JAISGX010000107.1 GCA_031262805.1 Verrucomicrobiota bacterium
GGCGAACCACCGGGAAACGCCCACCGCCACCGGCGGGGAGGAACTTAAAACTCGCCGCGAATTTCCACCTGTTCCACATAGGGCCGGAGCACATCCGCCATGGCATGCAAATGCGTACCGGAGGTCTGAGCAAGAGCGGAGCAGGTGGGATCGGGCAGGTCCGACCGCGGCACAAACGCCTGCAGGACATGGCGGCGGGCCCCTTTCACCCATTCTCCGATGGCCCTCATTTCTTCCGGGCCATGCCAGGCTTCCACCACCGTGGTCCGGAATTCATACACCGCGGCCTGTTCGCGGATCAAGCGGATGGATTCGGTCAGTGCGGCGAGATCTGAAAACCCGGTGTGGGCCGGATAGTTTGCGGGGGCGAATTTAACATCCATGGCCACCCCCTCCACCAACGGAAGCAGCCGCTTCAATACATCGGGCCGGGAACCGTTGGTATCCAGTTTGATCCGAAAGCCCCATTCCCGCAGTTTTTCCACAGTGTGGAAAACATGCCTGCTGCAGGTGGGCTCGCCACCCGTCACCACGGCGGCATCCACCCAATTGCGCCGGAAGCGCCGGGCGATGGCCTCCACCTCCTTCCACGGCAACCCCTCTTCCTTTCCGGCAAGCAGGGAGGCGTTGTGGCAAAAGCCGCACCGGAAATTGCAGCCGCCGAGAAAAAAAACGGCGGCGAGACGGCCGGGATAATCCACCATGGAGGCATCCTGCAGGATGCCGTGGATGGGAGAGGCCGACACGGTCCTGCTACAGGGCTTTGGCCCGCCGGAGGACCGTTTCAATCATCTTGGGCGTAATGACGCCGCGGCCGGTCCCGGAATAATCCGTCTGCAGGCCGATCCAAGAATAGAGTGCGCTGTTCCGAATGCCCGGCTCCCCTCCGCCGGGATCAGGATTGACCAGCGGCTCCTGGCGTCCGGTTTCCGGGTCGGCCTTGGAGACATAAAATCCGGGAACTCGCTGGGGATTCAGACATTCCGCCTCGCAGAAGTCCACTAGGCCGGATTCGGTTTCCAAGTCGTGGTAAACCTTTTCAAACGCCTGCCATGCCTCCTCCTCCAAAAAGGCATCCAACCGGTCGTTCAACGTGTGGCACTTTGCACAGCCGGGTTTTCCGAATACATGGATTTGATAGGGCTTGGACATGGCTCAATCCTCCACCAGCTGCAGGGCGGCGGACGCTGAAACCGCCGACGAGGGTTCGGCCGCGGCATCCACGGCATATATGCCGCGGCGGCGGGCGGGCAGTTCGCCACCGCGCTTGCTCCTGTTCCAATTATTGATCTTGCTGAAATAGCCCACCACGCGGGTTTCGCCTTCCACCCGGGTGGAGCCGCAGGAGGTGCAGGCCTCCTTCAGGCCCCGCATGTTGTGGCCGCAGTCCATGCAATAGGTGAATTCAGGGGAGAGGGTGACCTGGGCAGACTGGGTGCGGAAGAAGGTTTCGCGCATCAAGGTTTCAATGGCGGCGGGAGAAGGACGCTCCTCGCCGATGAAGGCATGTGTGATGGCCCCGCTTTCAATCAGACTGTGAAAGCGGGCCTGTTTGCGGATGCGCTCCACCAGAGAGACGGGCGCATCGGCAGACAAATGGACGCTGTTGGTGTAGTAGGCCACGTCTTCGTTGCCGCCTTTATACACCTGCAAGGCTTCGTCGCGATAATACACCAAATCGGCCTTCGCCAGGCGGCGGGCGGCGCTTTCCGCAGGAGACTCCTCCAGGGTCAGCTTCATCTTGTGTTTGACGGACAGCTTTTTACACCGCAGGAACATGTGCGCCACAATGCGTTCCCCCAGACGCAACGCTTCTTCGCTTTCGTGGAACTCCAGACCAGAGAGGAACTTCACCGCGTCGTTCACGCCGATCAATCCGATGATGTAGGTGGCTTTATCCAGCTCGACATAGGGTTTGCCGTCGTTGGCCATCTTGCCGATCTGCCAGAGGGGGAAGCCCGGACCGCTGAGCATTTCCGCCGCACGGCGGCGCTTTTGTTCATGGGCCTTCACCGCCAAATCCATCATTTTGTCGATTTCCGCGTACAACCCCTCTAGGGTCCGCTCCCCGGCGCGGGCGGCGCGGTAGATGCATTGCGGAATGTTGATGGTCACATTTTGAAAACCGCAGAAGCGCATGCTTTCCGGATGCCGAAGCATGTAATTGTCCTCTATGGTGGTCCGCAGGCGGCAACAGGCGGACAGCGTCACTTCGTCGCGGTCGAAAATGAAGTACACCGAGCCGTTGCGGCTGGCCACTTCGCAGGCCCGGCGGTAAATCGCCATCTGCTTCGGATCCGCATAGGTTTCGGCGCTGACGTGGAAATCACACTTGGGAAACTCAAACACATGGCCGTTGGCATCGCCTTGCTCCCACACGCTCAGCAGGGCGCGGGCCAGTTCGCGGGCTTCCTCTTCATAATCGCCATAGGTCAGGATGTGTTCGCCTCGGGAGGCCAGATCGGCTTCCACCCCGGCATCCAGCACCAAGCCATGCCTGGCATCCGCGCATTCGCGAAGAACGCAACGGCGGGAGCCGTCCGCCTCCACGCACACCAGCTCCATGAGGCGGTTGCCGTTGGCATCCTTTCCGGGCAGGATCACTTCTTCCAAGGCGACGATGCGTCCATCCGCGCCTTGCAGCATATAACGGCCGCAGGGCCCCACGGCCGGGACGGATTTCATATAGCCCGGAACGCCGCTGTGGATGTTGAAATCCAGAAAGATCGTCTGCCCGCCCCGGGAAAAGGCGTTTTGGGCACCGCCGAAAATCAGGCCTTGGGCAATCTGGTGGATTTCCTTTTTCGTTTTTCCACGCAAATAGGGCGCATAAAAGATGTTGATGTAGGCTAGGCCTAGGGCGCCGGCATAATTGGCCTGCATGGAGGCGACGAACGTGTTCAGATGCCCGGTCAGCACATGGGCGCTGTGAGCGGGCGCACTGTCGTTGTTGAGATTGTTCAGTCCGCGCAGGCCATACTTCTTCACATATTCCACGGAATGCGACGAGCAATAGACCCGGTGGGGATAGCCCAGGTCGTGAAGGTGGATGGCACCGGTGTTGTGCGCATTCTTCAAATCGGCCGAAAAAATGGTATCCAACGCCCACTGCTTCAACACCAGCTCGGCAATTCCCAGCTGGACGGCTTCGGGGTTGTTGTTCACAATGTTGCTGTTTTCTAGGCTCTTGGCATACATCAACCGATCCACAAACTGCCGGGAAACGCCGTACACCGACAAATCGCGCAACTGGTGGTGATATCCGCGCAGGGTCAATTCGTTGTTGAGCAATTCGCGAATCAGGGTGCTGTCCACACTGCTGATATGGCTGGCGATGATTTGGTTTTCCACCGTTTTGGCGATGTTCAACACCACCTCCGTATTGAGATCCGTGTGTTCCAGCAAGGTTTCGATGAGTTCCTTGCGGTCCCACGGCATGGTATGGCCCTTGGAAACGGACTCCACCAGTAGCAGGCTGGCATCCGTGAGGTCCACAGGCTTGCCCTCCCCGGAGGCCCGGAGCTGGCTACGCACCCGGATTCGCTCGCGGGCGAGTTGGCGGTGCTTCCGAAACCGTTTATAGGCCGCCACAATCGGAGCATACCCCTGCTCGGCGAGGACGATTTCAATCAAGTCCTGCATGTCTTCAATGTGCGGCACCCGGCGGCCCTGGCCATCTGCAGAAACGTGATATTCGCTCCGAGGATCGCTCAGCTGCTGGATCACCAGGTCCGCCATCTGCTCCGGCATGGTTTCACCCACTTCCACATGGTCGCGGCGGCGGACTTCTTCGGTTGCCCGCGATATGGCCATGATGATTTTTTCCCGGCTGAACGGGACCACCATTCCGTTCCTTTTGCGGAAGCCGTCAAATGCGGCGGTTACATCTTTGTTCATCTTCTGTCCTTTTCAACGAAAATAGTCCACGAAGGAAAGACCCTGTCCCTACTGCCTTCTCTCCGTTCTATTCGGCGATTCAAAACCGGCTGGGCGTTTTCCACAATGTCGAAGGGTATAAAAAGGTCAAAAAGGAAAAATCATACCAGATCATGTGCCTGTTAAGTGTCAATACAACAATAAAATGTGCTTTCTGTCCACATAACCTTACCTTGGATAAGGAGTTACAACCCTCCATCCACAAAACAACGGGCATCCGAAGAAGGAATCCCGGCGGCCCTGAAAACCGAACGGCGTGCAGGTCGTTGATCGGCCAGCAAGAGGCCGCCCCGGTTCCCCTCATCCACGTTCTCTGCCACGTGGCCCCGTTTTCCCCCTTTTCATAATGCACGGGGTTTGGCACACTTTCTCCCTATGCCCCCCATGCAGGAAAGAAACCAACTGGCCCACGCCAAACGCGTGGTCGTCAAGATCGGCAGCCGAGTGCTGGTGCAACGAAGCGGCCGCCTTGATCTGAGGCGGATGGCGGAGCTTGTCAAGGATGTGACGACCCTGCACCGCCAGGGACGGGAGGTGGTCGTGGTCTCCTCCGGCGCCATTGCCTGCGGCCTGCAGATTCTCGGCATCCGGAAGCGGCCGGAAGACCTGCCCACCCTTCAAATGGCGGCGGCCGTGGGGCAGTTACGCCTGATGGCGGCCTATGACAAACTGTTTTCCCCAAAAAAATGTCGAATCGGTCAGGTGTTGCTGACCCACGATGACCTAGAACACCGCCGACGGCACCTGAACGCCCGCAACAGCATCCTGAAGTTGCTAGAAAACCGGGTGATTCCCATTGTGAATGAAAATGATGCCGTGGCGGTGGATGAAATCAAATTCGGCGACAACGACGCCTTGGCCTCCCGAACCGCCATGCTGGTCCAAGCCGACCTTCTCGTGCTGCTAACAACGGTGAACGGCTTCCGCACCACGGATGCCAACGGCCGAGTCCGAAAGGTGAACACCCTGCCGTGCATCACCAAGGATGTGCTGTCCCATGCCACGGGAAAAGGCAGTCCCTTTTCGACGGGGGGCATGGCGTCCAAACTGACCTCGGCGGCGGAAGCCGCACGAATGGGCACGCCGGTGGTGATTGCCGGCGGGCGGCAAAACGGCGTGCTGCAAAAAATTGCGGCTGGAGGCCATACGGGAACCTATATTCCCCCTTTGGCGCCGACGGGTTGTTCAAAAACCGCGCTGAACCACCGGCGGCGATGGGTGGCCTTTTTCCACCATGCCCAAGGAAGCATTTCCATTGACGAGGGCGCCTGCCAGGCCTTGTTGTGCAAGGGAAAAAGTCTTCTTCCCGTGGGCGTCCGGGAGATTATCGGCACCTTTTCCCCGGGAGATTTGATCGAAATTTTCAACCTAGAGGGCCAGCGGATCGCCCAAGGCCTGTCGTCCTATTCCTCTGCGGAACTTCGCCTGCTCAAGGGGCTGAAAACCGCGAAGATCCGCGAGTTATTGGGAACAGAAGCCCCGGATGAAGTCATCCACCGGGACAACCTAGTCATTCCGACGGATTCCCCCACTGGACCTTCTGCTGCAACCACGATATCCTAACCCGAGGACAAGATGATGGATGTACACCACACCATGCTGGAAATGGGCGACAAAGCGGTTGCCGCCGCACGCCAACTCACCCTGCTGGGTACCCGGCGCAAAAATCTGATTCTGGAGGCCATGGCAGATTCCTTGGAAGCCAACCGCGCCCAGATCAAGGAGGCCAATGCCCGCGATATGGCGGCGGGCCGGGCGGGGGGCTTGACGGACGCCATGCTGGACCGCCTGTTTTTGACGGATAAGCGGATGGATTCGATCATCCACGCCGTGCGTGCGCTGGTGGGCCTAAAAGATCCCGTGGGGCAGAAAATCTCCCGCTGGATCCGTCCCAATGGGTTGATCATTCAGAAGGTGCGGGTGCCGATTGGCGTGATCGGCATCATTTTTGAATCCAGACCCAATGTAACGGTGGATGCCGCCGCACTGTGCTTCAAGACGTCCAATGCCGTCATCCTGCGGGGTGGGCGGGAAGCGTTGGAATCCAACATGGCGCTGGTGGAGGCGTTGCAGACCGGCGGCGCCCGAAAAGGACTGCCAGCCGATTCCATCCAGCTCATCACCACCACGGACCACGATGCCGTGCGCGAATTGGTCCAACTGGAGGGTCGGGTGGACCTCATTATTCCCCGAGGGGGCGAAAAACTGATTCGAGCGGTCACGCAACAGGCTCATGTGCCCGTCATCAAGCACTACAAGGGCGTTTGTTACGTCTATGTGGATCAAGCCGCGAACCAGGAAATGGCCTTGAACATCATCGAAAACGCCAAGTGCTCCCGCCCCGGCGTCTGCAATGCCATTGAAAAAGTGCTGGTGCACCAGGCCATCGCGGCGGAGTTCCTGCCGAAGCTGGCGGCTCGCCTGAGCGCCCAGCGCGTGGAGATTCGTGGGGATGAGGGCGTGCGGGCCATTGTCCCTTCGGTGACGGCGGCCCGGGAGGAGGATTGGGTGGAGGAATATCTGGACCTCATCCTGGCCGTTGGCATCACGCCGGGTGTGGAAGAAGCCATTGCCTTCATCAACAAGCACGGTTCCCATCATTCCGACGCCATCATCAGCGAGGAGGAGGCCGCGCAGAACCTGTTCAGCCAGCAGGTGGATTCGGCCTGCGTCTATACCAACGCATCCACCCGCTTCACGGACGGAGCGGAATTCGGCATGGGCGCGGAAATCGGCATTTCGACCGATAAGCTCCACGCCCGGGGCCCGATGGGGCTGGAAGAATTGACCACCTACAAGTACATCATCCACGGCCACGGCCAGATCCGCGAATAGGGCGGAAAAAGTTATCTTTTCCGCGTCCAGGGGCTTGACATTGCGCGCCTTCGGATGTATCTCTATGAAGAAACATTTTCCGCATAATAGAGACCATTTCAAACCAACCAAAGGAATTCCCGCCATGTATGCACCTGATTATTCCAATTATTTCAACCTCCACCCGAACAAGGAGGGCTATTACGAAAAATATGGCGGGACCTACCTGCCGCCCGAGATGGTCACCATCATGAACGAAATCCGGGATGCCTATGAAACGATTTCCCGCTCCTCCCGCTTCATTGCCGACCTCCGTTCCATTCGCAAGCATTTCCAAGGCCGCCCCACTCCCGTCTATTATGCCGAGCGCCTGTCCAAAAAAATCGGCGCCGCCCAGATTTACCTGAAGCGTGAGGATTTGAACCATACCGGAGCGCACAAGCTGAACCACTGCATGGGCGAAGGCCTGCTGGCCACCTATATGGGCAAAAAGAAGCTGATTGCTGAAACGGGCGCGGGCCAGCATGGCGTGGCGCTGGCCACGGCGGCGGCATA
>JAISGX010000135.1 GCA_031262805.1 Verrucomicrobiota bacterium
TTCCCGGCCCGCTCTCCTCGCCGGCGGTGTTGCTGCATCAGCCCATCAAACGCAACGGGGATGTGGAAGTCGTCTATGATGTCCGAAAGGATGTCCCGATGCAGGCGCGTCTCCAATCCACAACGAATCTGGCAAGCCCCGTGGTGTGGGTGGATGAGGCGGGTGAATATATTGACTCAACCGGCGCCTTTACCAACGTGATTCCTGCGGCGCCCGGAACCTCCGTTAAATTCTTCCGGGTGATCTATACGAAATAAAAACCGGCGCTCCGGGCCGGGACAACGCCCCGGCTCGGTCCCTGCCGGGGAATGGCATTGACGGCGATTGAATGTAAGGATTATAGTCAACAACACGAATAGGAGTTGAGAGGTGAAGATGAAACGATTTGTATGGATGGGAACGTGTTTGATTGTGGCCCTCGGGTTGTCCGGTTGCGAATGGGGCACCGGTAGTGATTCGGAAAGCTGGAGCTCCTCCTATAATTGGGTCAACTTCAGCGGGGCCTACCGAAGTGCCGCCGGAGGCATCTTGGTGACGGATTATACCAGCACGCCTTCCACCCCCGGTTCCACGAACATCTTCAACACCAGCGAAAGCGGCGGGACGCTTCCTGTGAACGAGCGTGCCGGCGGCGGAAAGACACAGCATACTCCCATTGCCCCGGGCTCTTTCTCTTTGCGGGTGGGGGATGCTGTTTCCCTTTCGGATAATGGCAATGGAATCCTCGAGGGAAGCGGAGGAAACGGAAAAGTTAGCTATACGGGGGGAACATGGAACTTTGAGCTCTATGACTGGGCAGAGCAGTTTCAGTCTAGTCAGTCGATCAGAATCAGCTATGCCTATTATGTCTCCAATGCGGGGACCGGCGGAAGTGGTGCGCAAGCAGGCTCGTCCGGCAAGACCATTTATTCGTTTATGGTGACGCAGCAGGGGCAGAACATCACGTTGACGGATAACAACGGCGCCGTGTATTCCGGCTATATCAAGCAGATGCGCTCTACCACGGGCGCGGAGCGCGACCATGCAACCGGCCAGTATATGCCCCAGAATGGCGACATGATCGTGGCCTCCTTCGAATGCAAGGGAACCAGTGCCGCAGGGAAGGAAGTCAGAATTGTGGGCACGTTGCAGGGCGAGGTGGCGGCCAGTGTGTTCACGGGCCGCACCATGACGGGCACGTGGATCGAAACCAACGGGAAAACAGGGGATATCAATGGCACCACCGCCGCCATCGCCATTTCGCCCCCTGTTGCCGCCGTAGGGAGTGAAACGGTCGAAGGGGCGCTCTAGCCGTAGGAAACGGTTTCGTCAACCGCCGCGGGTTTCCGCGGCGGTTTTTTGTTTTTCAGGAGCCGCCGCTTCTTGACCCTTTTTCCTGTGGAGGCTACAGTGGGCCCATGCAAGAGATGGCTCCAGAGGATCAACAAACGGCGTTGAATGTAGCGGTGGAGGCCGTCAAAGCCGCCGGAAGACAGCTCCTGGAATTGCGGCACACCCCTTTGGAGGTGTTGTGCGAGCCCGGCCATGACATCAAACTGCGGGCGGACCAGCTGGCGGAAACCTCCATCCTTCACGTCTTGAACCACCGGATGCCGTTGCCAGTGTTGACCGAAGAAAGCGGGGAACATGGGGCGGTAGAAGAAAATTCCCTGATGTGGATTGTGGATCCGCTCGACGGCACGTTCAACTATTCCCGTGGGATGCCGTTGTGCTGTTCTTCTGTAGGACTGTGGGCGAATGGAGAACCCCTGTTGGGCGCCGTATATCATTTTTTCAACGATGAATTGTTCACCGGCATCGTGGGCCAGGGGGCTTGGCTGAATGGGCGGCCCATGGCCGCATCGGGGATCACGGAAATTTCAAAAGCCGCGCTGGCAACCGGCTTTCCCCATCACTGGGACATGGGGGAGGAAGCCCTGCGGGCCTTTATCAACCAAACCCAGACATTCAAAAAAATTCGAATGCTGGGCAGTGCCGCCCTCATGGGAGCATTTACCGCCTGTGGGTGGGTGGATGCCTATATGGAAGATGACATTTGGCTTTGGGACATTGCCGCCGCCGCCGCCATTGCGAAAGCCGCTGGGGCGGAGGTGCGCCTTGCGCCGGGAAATGCCGGGCGGTGGGCTCGTAAAATCATTTGCGCATCTTCGTTGGAATTGCTGAACGCCTTGGAGGCCGGAGCATGAAAAAAGGCAAACGCGCCATCGTATAGGAATCCGTGTTTCCCGGCGGCCCCCGGCATCCTCAAACGGCAAAAAATCCTTTCCGACGGATGCTCCATCCGGAATCCGGCTTGGGGGTTGCATGAAACTGGGGAAGGCGTATGCTCGCCGGATGGGTTGATTTTGCTGGCCGGGCTTGAAAATGCGGCGGAATGAATGCCGCGATGGAAGAAATTCCCGGTGTGATCGAAAAAATGGCTTTCGGCAGATCATTCGCGGGAAACGGGGAGCCTGTGGGGGGATTGTGCTTCAAGGAAGTTCCCTTGGGCCGGGGGTGGAATGGGGGATTCTCCGAGGCTTGAAATATACCTTCCCAAGGGGCTGTTTATAACTTGTGCACAGGGAAGCTCCTCCTTCGGATTTCTCATATTGTAATCCGTTGGGACGGAAGTGAATACATGACATCAAAAAATCGCGGTTTTTTCTGTTGACGATTGGTGGGGCAAAGTGGGATAAAGTGCACCGGAGAGATGGAGAAATGGAGCGCCGTGTCACAACCGAATTGGAGGAACTGCTGGATGCGGGAGCATTCGTTGGCTCCTATGCCCATTCCTTGGATCCAAAGCGGCGAGTAACCATCCCTTCCGACTGGCGCGAAGCGGCCGGCAATCCTGTTTTATTCGTATTGCCCGGGGTGGATGCCCGATGCCTGTATGTGGTGACGGCCCGGGAAATGGCCCAGCGCCTTCAAAAAGTCAGGGAAACTTCTGTGGCCAATGGAGAAGCCCAGCGGTTTATGCGTGATTTCTTTTCCCGTGCGGATCGGGTCCATATGGATGCCCAGGGCCGAATCCGCGTGAAAGATTCCCTCCTCGAATTTGCAGGAGTGGTGAGTCAGATGGTGTTGGTGGGCGTGGGTGGACGTTTTGAATTATGGAGTCCGGAAAGATGGAACGAGCAGAATTCGCAGCTGGATCAATCGAAGTTCGCGCAAGCCGCGCAATACATCGGATTTTAAGCACGCTGGGTGCGTTTTTTCTGGGCATTGGCGCCCGGGAGCAACGCGAACAGGAAAGTGGAAACTGGTGGGATCGCGAGGAAGATTCTCGCGAAACCGGCGCGGAGCGTGTCCCCATGACTTTGGGGCGCCAAGCCGAACTGTTTGATCCCACCGGGCATGCGGTTTTCACTCCGGAGATTCCCCGGGTGGAGGCGGTCCGAGAAAGCCGCCGCGTCGTGCCGGTTCCGCAGACCATTGTGACGGTGCAATCCAGGTCCAAAACAACCGCCCGCGTGGTGGCCACCACCCGTTCGGCAACGTCCACACGGGTGTCGGCGGTGACGAAAACCGCAAAAGCCTCCCGTGGCTCGGTGGCCCGCCATTTGGTCATGAGCCAATCCATTTCCAGCGGTAAGGAGGAAGCGCGTTGGTTCTCCGTTCCCCAGCGCGTCCTCCTGCCGCGTTATCAACTGTTTGAAGGCGCGCCTGCAGTGACCGAAGAACAGGGCCAGCTTCGAATCGGCTCGCCCTGCCTCCGGACACAGCGCGGGCGGGTTTGGTTCGTTTAACCAGCGGTATGAGGTGAGGCATGCTCCATATTCCGGTCTTGCTTGAGGAAACCGTTTCCCGGCTGGTGACGGCGCCCGGCGGCTGGTATGTGGATGGAACGGCTGGCGCCGGAGGCCACTCCGCCGCCCTCCTGGCGGCAGCCGGGTTGGATGCCCGGCTGGTGGCGTTGGATCGGGACCGGGAGGCCGTCGAATTGGCGCAGGTCGCTCTGGCGCCATTCGGCGCCCGAGCGCAGGTGGTGCGGGCGAATTTTACGGAAATGGCGGATGTTGTCCGTCGCGCCGGCATTTCCTCTGTACGCGGGATATTGCTGGATTTGGGCGTCTCCTCGATGCAGTTGGACCGAGCGGAGCGAGGCTTCAGCTTCATGCGGGAGAGCGCCTTGGATATGCGGATGGACGACCGGCAGGAGGAAACCGCCGCCGCTTGGCTTAAACGCCTTTCGGAAGCGGAATTGGCGGATGTCTTGTGGCGCTATGGCGAGGAAAAAATGTCCCGGCGGATTGCCAGGGCCGTAACGGACGCCTTGAAGGCAGGTGAGCCCTTGGAGACGACCACGCAGTTGGCGGATTTGGTTGCACGCCTGAAGGGAGGCCGCAGGGGCCGGATTCATCCAGCAACACAAACCTTTCAGGCCATTCGGATGGCCCTGAATGCGGAATTGGCGGCATTGGAAAAGACGTTGCCGCTGGCGCTGGACCTGCTGGAGCCCGGCGGACGGCTGGCCGTCATCAGCTTTCACAGTTTGGAAGACCGCATGGTGAAACAATTCATGAGTGCCCACGAAGGGCGGATGGAATCGCTGGCCAAAGGAGGTACGCGTTGGACCGGTTCGCTGCCCCGCGCACGCCGGGTGCAACGCAAAGCCGTGATGGCATCGGAAGAAGAAGTGGCGCGCAATCCCCGTTCGCGGACGGCAAAGCTGCGGGTCTTGGAAAGGATGGATTAAATGGCACGGAAAAATCGGAAAAACAATCAGGACAGCCATCGGGTGCTCTTGTGGGCAGTGGCCTTCGGTATGGTTGCCGCCACGCTCGCCGTTATCTATTTGAGCCTGTTGAACAACTGCGAAACCATCGGCCGCCAAATTAAAAAGCTGGAACAGGAGCAGGCTGAACTGCAAAAACGGGTGGTGAATGAAGAGCGCAACTGGGCGACGGCCCGCTCCATTCGAAACATGGAACGCCTGATGGCGGTCCACGGCATTGTCATGTCCTGGCCGGAAGAGCGCCATATCATCCGGCTTCATGCCGGTGAAGAGGATGCTCCCGCCCAATATGCCCAAGGGTTTTTAATGCGGCGTGATTGAGCGTGGATATATGTGGCGGGTGGCGGTGGTGGCCGTTGCGCTGCTGGCCATCTGGGGTGGATTAGCCGTTCGCCTCGGGCTTTTGCATTTGGGGCCGAACGAATATCTGAAGAAGCGGATTCGGCAGCTCCGGAACGTGGAGCAGACCATTTTGGTCGGTCGCGGCCGGATTCTGGATTGCAACGAAAAGCTCTTGGCTTTGGATTTGCCCGTCCGAAACGTCTGTGTCAACCCCGAGGTGGTGCTGAGTAACAAGCAGGCCAAAGCCATCAGCATTCAGTTGGCTAGGCATCTGGGATTGCCCTTCGAGCAGGTGTACAACCGGGTGAACCGGCCGGGGCGTCGGTATGAAGCCGTGGCCCGCCTGGTCCGCGAAGAAGTGGCGGAAAAAGTGGAACGCTTGAGGCTTCCGGGAGTATTTTTTGAGCCGCTGAGCACGCGCTATTATCCGCACGATGAAATGGCCTGCCATGTGCTGGGGTTTTCCAACATGGAAGGGATCGGGAGCGCCGGTGTGGAGCAACGGTGGGATTCCCTTCTCAAGGGCCGTCCTGGTCTTCGCCAAAGCGAACGCGATGGCCTCCGGAGGGAGTTGTATACGCGGCGGTCCATGGAAGTCGCGCCTCAAGAAGGCGCGGATATTCATCTGACCCTGGATCAGAACATCCAGTATTTTGCGGAACAGGCATTGGACTATGCCATGTCCCGTTTCCACTGCGAAGCCGCTTGGGCCATTGTAGAGGAAGTCAAAACCGGCGCCATCCTGGCCATGGCCTCCCGTCCCGGTTACGATCTCAATGCCTACAGCAAAACGTCGCCGGATGTACGGCGGAATCGGGCCGTCAGCTACAACTATGAACCCGGCTCCGTCTTCAAGGTCGGGGTGGTCGCCGCGGCATTGAATGAAGGCATTGTCCTGACGAACGAGGTGTTCGACTGCGAGAACGGCATGTGGTACCACGCCGGAAAGCCATTGAGGGATTTTCATCCATATGGGGAATTGGATGTGACCGGCATCATTCGAAAATCCAGCAATATTGGCGCCGCCAAAATTGCCCTGCTGCTGGGAGAGGACCGTTTGGAGCGTTACCTGCGTGCATTCGGCATCGGTTCGTTGACGGGCATTGAAGTCCCGGGGGAGGAAGCCGGTTTGTTGGCGCCCGTTTCCAAGTGGAGCAAACTCAGCATCACCCGGATTGCCATGGGGCATGAGGTGGCGGTGACGGCCTTGCAAATGCTGAATGTGATGTGTTGCATTGGAAACGACGGCTTTTTAATGAAGCCCCATCTGGTCCAAAAAGTCGTCGATAAAAACGGAATGGTTCTGCGCGAAACCAAACCCCAGGCCCTCTCTCGGCCCATTACCGAGCGAACAGCCGCTCATATGCGGAATATTTTGTCGGAAGTGACCAAGGCGGGCGGGACGGGCACTCGGGCCGCCATTCCCGGCTACACCATTGCGGGCAAGACCGGATCTGCGGAGAAAATCAAGGATGGGCGATATGTCAAAAACCAAAATGTGGCTTCGTTTATGGGATTGATTCCCAGCGAGAGGCCCGTCGTCGGCATTATCGTGGTCTTGGACAATCCCCAGCCGGAGCGAACGGGGGGAGTGAGTGCGGCGCCTGTTTTCGCCAAGTTGGCGGAACCCTTGGTCCATTATATGGACATTCGTTCCACCGATGCCTCTGAAGGGGTATACTATCGCCAAATGTTGGAGGAGGGGCCGTGAAGGAAAGCCGTGGTTCAGGTGTTTCCGCCAGAAAGTGGAAGGAATGGGTCGGCCATTTGCCAGCGGCCGAGCTGGAGGCGGAAGGCTCTCTTCTCGTCTCCGGCATGGCCTATGATTCAAGAAGGGTCCGTCCCGGCGATGCGTTTGTTGCCCTTCCCGGAGCGCTCACCGATGGAACGCGCTATATAGAAGATGCCATTCGCCGTGGAGCGGTGGCCATTTTGCATGAAGGCCGGGTCCATCTCCCGAAAGGAGTGGCCGGAGCCCGCGTGGAGAATGCCCGTGCCGCCATGGCCGATCTGGCCGCCGTCATGTATGGACATCCTTCGGAAGACTTGACGGTCATCGGAGTAACCGGGACAAATGGCAAAACCACCACCACCTTCATGATTCGGCATCTTTTGCAGTCCTCGGGCATTCCGACCGGCTTGATCGGGACCATTCAATATGAAATTGGTCGGCGGTGCGTCATGGCGGAGCGGACGACGCCGGAATCCCTGGATCTACAGAACATGTTGAGGGAAATGCGCCTAGCCGGATGCAAAGCCGTGGCCATGGAAGTCTCCTCCCAGGGAATTATGGCGCAACGGATTCGGGCCGTCCATTTTGGAGCCGCTGTGTTTACCAATCTCAGCCAAGACCACCTGGATTTTCACCACACCATGGAAGCCTATTTTGCCGCAAAAAAAAGACTCTTCAGCCAATTGTGCGAGCAGGCGGCGGCGACGGCGGCCATTTTCAACATCGACGATCCGTATGGAAGGGAATTGGCGGCGGATGCGGCATTCCGCCATCGGGGAATCACCTATGGGACGAGCGCCGAAGCGATGGTTCGTGCGTCGAAAATCATTTCTTCGGCGCGGGAGATCTCGTTTGAGGTGAAAACTCCGTGGGGCGCTCAGGCCATCCATCTGCCCTTGGCGGGGCGGCATAATGTATATAATGCGTTGGCGGCAATGGCCGTGGCCGGGGCCATGCGGATTCCCCCGGCGCAATGGGCCGAGGGCTTGGCAACACTTCCTCCCATTCCGGGGCGGCTGGAGCGGGTGGACGACCCTATCGGCGGCCGCCATATATTTGTGGATTATGCCCACTCCGAAGATGCCTTGCGAAAGGTGCTTCAAACACTGCGTGAAACAACCGAAGGCCGTTTGATCTGCGTGTTCGGATGCGGCGGAAACCGGGACGCCACCAAACGGGCGCGAATGGGCGCCGTCGTGGCGGAATGGGCCGACTGGGCGGTGCTGACCAATGACAATCCACGCCATGAAAACCCGGCGGACATTCTCTCGGCAATCTGTGCGGGCATGCCGGTTGCCGGACGGTATATGGTGGAGGAAGATCGCGCTTCCGCCATTCGCCTAGCTCTGCAGAACGCCCGTGCGGGAGACACCGTGCTTATTGCGGGCAAAGGGCACGAGCCCTATCAAGAAATCCAAGGGTGTAAAATCCATTTTGATGACCGAGAGCAGGTCAGGGAGTTTCTTGCAACGGAAATCCGCTAGCCAATTCCTCCATGAATGCTTGCCGGGTTGCCAAAGCGGGGAGGGGCGCGGTAAACTGTTGCAATGAATGAGGTTCACTCCATTGAAATGCCGGACATTCTCGGCGTGATTGCCGGACGGGGAAGTTATCCATGGCAACTGGCCCGCTCGGCGCATGCGCAAGGCGTGAAACGAGTGGTTGCGTTTGCCTTCCGGCATGAAACATCTTGGATGATCGAACGTTTTGCGGATGAGGTGGTTTGGCTTCATCTAGGGCAGCTGGGGGCATTGTTGGATGTCGTGAAAGAGCGGGGAATTCACAAAATCGTCATGGCCGGACAAATCAAGCCCACCCGTCTGTTCAGTTTACGCCTGGATGCTCGGGCCTTGTCGATTCTCAAGACGCTGAAAACAAAAAATGCCCACACCATTTTCGGGGCCATTGCCGATGAACTCAAACAGGTTGGAACCGAACTGTTGCCGGCCTATTGCTTCATGGAAACTGAAATGCCGCAGGCCGGTGTGATCGGCGGCCGGCCGCCGGATGCCCGGGAGGTGGCGGACATCCGGCTGGGGGCGGAAGTGGCCAAGGTGACCAGTGGACTGGAGATCGGCCAGAGCGTTGTCATAAAGGATGGGACGATTTTGGCGGTGGAAGGGTTTGAAGGAACCGATGAAACCATTCTGCGCGCCGGCCGACTGGGGGGGAGGGGGGCGGTGGTTGTCAAGGTGGCCAAGCAAGGGCATGACATGCGCTTCGACATCCCCATCATTGGCACCCGGACCTTTAAAATGCTGAAAAAAGCCCGGATTTCCTGCCTGGCGGTGGAGGCCAAGCGCACCATTCTGCTTGAACGCGAAAAACTGGTGGAGGAAGCGGATCGTTTGGGAATGGCCTTTGTGGCCTTCCATACCGTGGAAAATGTGGTGGAGGAAGGAAAATAGGACGTGGACACTTCGGAAAATCATCAACCCATTCGCATGGGCGTTGTCGGGGTGGGCAGTCTGGGGCAGTGGCATGCACGGATCTATTCCGAAATGCCCTCCGTCCGCTTGGTAGGGGTCTATGATGCCGATCAAAAACGGGCGAAGGAAATTGCCGCCCGTTATCAGACGCACGCCTTCCGCACGATGGAGGAGCTGGCCGATGCCGTAGACGCCTTGAATGTGGTTGTCCCAACCGACAAACACCGTGCGGTGGCCGGCATGGCGATCGAAAAGCGAAAGCATGTCCTGGTGGAAAAACCCATCGCCGCGAATACGCGGGAAGCCGAAGAATTGGTCGAATTGGCGCAGCGCCACGGTGTGATTCTGCAGGTGGGCCATGTGGAGCGTTTCAATCCGGTGCTTTCCGTCATCAATCCGGCCAAGCATCATCCGCTGTTTGTGGAAGCCATCCGGATTGCTCCGTATCCGCCGCCTCGTTTTGGCCTGCTGCCTCGGGGAACCGAAGTCAGCGTCATTTTGGATTTGATGATCCATGATTTGGAAATTATTTTGCATTTGGTGCAATCCAAGGTCGTGGATATCCGGGCGGTGGGCGTTCCCATTCTGAGCAAAAGCGAGGATATCGCCAATGTGCGCCTTCGATTTGAAAACGGGTGCATCGCCAATGTAACGGCCAGTCGAATCAGCATGGAAACCCAGCGAAAAATCCGCATGTTCCTGCCCGACGCCTATGTTTCGTTGGACTATCAGGAGCAATCCGGCAAGGTGCTTCGCAAGAAACGGCTGGGGATCGAAAAAAAGGAAATCCCCATTCATAAGGGGGAGCCTTTGGCATTGGAACTTCGCGCATTTGTGGATTGCATTCAAAACCGAACCGCTCCGGTGGTGACGGGCGAGCATGCGGCCGAAGCATTGAATTTGGCCGTTGCCATTGTCCAAAGCATCCGGAACAAAGGTCAAACGTGAAGAAAAAGGTTTTGGTGGTGGCGGGGGAAATGTCGGGGGATCAGCATGCGGCTCGTTTGATCCGCGAAGTCAACACCCTTCGCCATGATGTGGAGTTTTATGGCATTGGCGGAAACGCCATGGGTAGCGAAGGGGTCCGGATTCTGGTGGATGCCAAAGATATGGCCGTTATCGGCCTCTGGGAGGTACTGGCCCGATATCGCTTTTTCAGGCGGGTGCTTGTCCAAATGATCGATGTGCTCAAAGCGGACCGCCCGGATGCTGTGTTGCTGGTGGATTATCCGGGGTTTAATCTTCGCTTGGCCAAGGCCGCCCATCGTTTGGGAATCCCGGTATTATACTATATCAGCCCGCAGGTCTGGGCCTGGCATCGAAGCCGGATCCCCAAAATCGCGAACATGGTGGATGTGCTGATGGTGATTTTCCCCTTTGAGGTGGATGTGTTCAAAGGTACCGGTCTAAAGACGATATTTGTCGGCCATCCGTTGGTGGAATCCGTTCGCAAAACCCTCCTCCTGCCGGAGAGTCCCTTGCCCTGGCCGGCGGGGAGCAAACGGGTGGCGATTCTTCCCGGCAGCCGCCGTCAGGAAATCGAACGGATTCTTCCCGTTTTGTTGGATACGGCGGCGGAACTATATCGCAGGGATTCATCCTGCTCCTTCATGATTGCCGCCGCATCGGAAGAAGCCGCCCGTCTGATTCATGCGCAGGTGGCGCAGCGTTCGAAAGAAGAGCAAACGCATGTGGCGGTTGTGGCGCAGAACATGCGCGCCGTGGTCCGGCAGGCCCACGCCGCCATGGTGTGTTCCGGCACCGCCACGGTGGAAACCGCCCTGTTGAAATGCCCGATGATTATCGTGTACCGCGCCGCCCCCATCACCTATTGGATCGGCCGGAAGATCATCCGTGTCCAATGGCTCGGCATGGTGAACCTGATCGCAAACCGTACCCTTTGCCCTGAATTCATTCAGGGAGATGCCCGGCCGGGGCCGATGGCCGATGCGCTGGAGCCGCTGCTGGTGGAGTCTCCCGCCCGGGAGGCCCAGCTTCAAGGCCTGACGGCCGTTGCTTGCGCCTTGGAAGGCAATGGCGGCGTCCAATCGGCTGGAGCGGTTGTGGCGGAGGCTCTATAGGGGAAAGGTTATGTTTTTGTTTGGATTTGGCGATGATAAAAGAAAGCGTATTTCATTGGAGATCAATAGATTGTGTATTAACGGAACATTCAGGGGACGCGTTCCAAAATAAAATCGTTTTTTTTCAGTTTTTCCTTGCTCCTACGTGCTAACACCTATATCTTTATCGACAGTGGAAGAGGACTCAACAGTTTCAGTGGATTTAAAAAAATAAGGAACCGGAGAAG
>JAISGX010000001.1 GCA_031262805.1 Verrucomicrobiota bacterium
ATATTCGCTCCTTTAGGCAGATGGCGAGCTTTCTGTTTGAACCCTTTTCGGCTGAATAAATTGTGTTCTCGCTTTCCGCTTGGTTTGAATGGGGCTTATCGGAGCGTGTCCTGTCTAAAAGAGAATGCTGGAAGGGGGGATGGGGGGGAGTTATTCAACATCGGAAATGGGGTCGCTGTCCATCGGGGGTGGAGAAGGTGAATCCTGCTGGAGGATTTCAAGCCAATAGGCCTGAAGGTTGGGATGCAGGTTGTACGTGATCTGCATACGGGCAAGGAGATGTCCTTCCGAGTCCACCGGGAGTGGAATGACGGGAGGGGAGATGCGGTTCTGGACCGCCCTAGCTTCGGCGGATGGAACGGATGCGCCCAAATAGGCGGCAATACGGCCCGACACTTCCGGATTCAGGATGAAGTTGATGAATTCCAGCGCCAGGTCTGGAACGGGGGTGAAGCGGGGCACCACCAGATAATCCCGATAATACTCCGCCCCTTCCGGCGGAATGACGAATTGCAGGTTTTCGTGTGTTGTCAACAAGTGATTGGCATCGGGGGAGTAAGCCGGGACGATCCAGATTTCCTTGGCCTCCAAGCGCTCTTCGGTGGAGGTATAGTTGAGCAGGGCTGGTGAAGCCTTTTGAAAAAAGGCCTGTAGCGTTTGCCGGGCGGCTTCCACCTGTTTGGTGGAAATGCGGCTATAATCTTTGACCCCATTGGCGATGGCGGCGGCGGCGAACATGATGGCGGAAGAATCATAGGCGCCAATATGGCCGATCCATCTCTCAGGAGGATTGAAATAATTTGCCCACGTCGCGTCTTCGGGATTGATTATATCCGAGCGGAACAGAAGGCCGGTATAGTCACTCAGATATGGAATGAGATAGTTCCCCTCGGGGTCCGGCGGAGAAGTTCGTTCCTCCTCGTCGATATAGCGAAGGTTGGGCACCTTCGTCGATGGAATTTCCATTAGGGCGCCCATATCCACGATGGCCTGGGCATTATTGCAACTCAACACCAACACATCATAGAATTCAGTCAGATTGACGAACTGCGACACAAAATCTTCAAAATCCTCGTACTCATGATATTCCACCGTGCAGTCATACTGCTTGGCAAACGCCTGCAGTGTGGGGGAGCGCTGTTCCATGGGCAGGGTTTCGGGCAGGCTGTCGTCCACATCAATATAATCGCTCCAGTTCAAAACGCGAAGAATTCGCTTGGGCTGCGGCGGCTCCACCGGCGCATTCGTCGACGGCTCTTGGGCGAAGCCCACGGTCGCCGCCAGACAGGCGGGAAGCAGGCAATATCGGATGAAGGAGGTTGTGTTCATAAGAAGGTTTTCACGCGGAAACGGCCAGACAAGGCGCTTCCCAACACAGGGATTGCGTCCGCTCCGGTACCGTGCTCGGATGGGATGAATGTCGCGGCGGCCTTGCGCCAAGCGCCGCGCCGATATGGGAAAGTCCGCTTTTCATTGCCTTGTTCTCATTCGAATTCTTTATGATTTTGTCAAAACCTAACAAACATCATGTGTGGAAGCAAGCAGGGAATTCCACTTTTTTGATTTATTTGCCGTCGGATTTCCCGGGTGTGCGCGAAATCCGGGAAAGGAGCGGACCGATTGATCATGGCGATCGGGGGCTTCATTGAAGCATCATCCGGCTTCCCATGGAAAACCTTGGCAACACGTTAAGTTGAGCACGTTTTCTTAACGAGGGGGTGTCCTCCTTATTCGGCGAGAGTTCTGTGGACGTTCAAACGGGGAATGGTCTATACTTCTAGGGTATGGACAGGCAGAAAAGGACAGCGGCGGAAGTTCGGAAACGGGTGGAGGCTTTGCGAGCCGATCTGGCATATCACAGCCGCTTGTATTACCAGGAGGCCCGTCCAGTCATTTCCGACCGGGAATTCGATGAGCGGATGAAGGAGCTTCACGAGCTTGAACAGCGTTTCCCGGAGCTGATCACTCCGGATTCTCCAACGCAACGCGTTGGAGGAGAGCCAATTACGGGTTTCAGTCCCGTCCGGCATGCCGTTCCCATGATATCGTTGGACAACACCTACAGCTTGGGGGAATTACGCGAGTTTGACGCCCGAGTGCGAAAGGGCCTCGGCGTGGAGGAGGTGGACTATGTCGTGGAGCCCAAAGTGGATGGCATCTCCCTCAGCCTTCGGTATGAAAAGGGGCGCTTGGTCACCGCCGCCACCCGTGGGGATGGGAAAACCGGCGATGACATCACGGCCAACGCCCGCACCATTCAGGCCATTCCCCTGCGCATCGAAACGGATGCCCCTGTGCTGGAGGTGCGCGGCGAGGCCTATCTTGGCAAAGCCGCGTTCGTGCAGCTCAATCAGGAGCGCTCGGCCAGAGGGGAGCCGTTGTTTGCCAATCCGCGCAATGCCACGGCCGGCTCCCTCAAGCAGCTGAATCCCCGGGTGGTGGCGTCCCGGCCCCTCTCGGTGGTGGCGTATGCCGTCGGGGAGCTGGAGGGCATTTCCTTTTCCTCCCAGACGGAGGTGCTGCGGGCGCTGAAGGCCTTCGGTTTTCCAACGGCCGCCTTGTGGTGGGAATGTTGCGGGATGGAGGAGGTGATCGCCCGTGCCCAGGAGCTGGAGCGCCGGGAGGATGAACTGGCGTATGAAATGGATGGCGCCGTGGTGAAGGTTAATTCCTTCGCCCAATGGCGCAAGCTGGGCGTCACGGCCAAGGCTCCGCGGTATGCCATTGCGTATAAATATGCCCATGAGCAGGCGGAAACCCGGCTGGAAACCATCACCCTGCAGGTGGGGCGGACTGGGGTGATCACCCCGGTGGCGGAGCTCGCGCCTGTGGAGCTGGCGGGTTCCACCATCTCCCGCGCCACCCTCCACAACGAGGATGAAGTGCGCCGAAAGGATATCCGCGTGGGCGATATGGTGGTGGTGGAAAAAGCCGGGGAGGTGATTCCTGCGGTGATTGCCGTGGTGCCGGAACGGCGGCCGCCAGGAACAGAGCCATTTGATTTATTCGCTTATGCCGGTGGACATTGCCCGGTCTGCGGCGGGGAAATCGCGCGGGATCCGGAAGCCGCCGCCTGGCGGTGTGAAAATATGGATTGTCCGGCGCAGATTCGCGGCCGCATTGAACATTTTGTGTCGCGCAAGGCCATGAACATCGACGGCTTCGGCGAAGCCATCATTGAAGCCCTCACGCAGGAAACCAGAGTGACGGAGACGGTGGATGACGGGCTGTTCGGTCAACGGACCAGTGAACGGGGGTATCCTCCGGCGGTGCGGGATGTGGCCGACCTGTACCAGCTCACGCCCGAACAGATTGAGGAACGCCGCCCCAACCGTGCCGCCCATTCCAAAAAACAGTCCATGAAATTGGCCACCAAACTGTGCGCCGCCATTGAAGGCAGCAAGCAAAACGAGCTGTGGCGGTTGATTCACGGACTGGGCATTCCCAATGTGGGCGAAGAGCTTGCCCGTACGCTGGCGGAGGAAATCGGCTCTCTGGATGCCTTGCAGCGGGCGGATGTGGACACGCTCTGCCGCATCCGGGAT
>JAISGX010000004.1 GCA_031262805.1 Verrucomicrobiota bacterium
ACCTCGTTTTCGAAGATGTCGGCATACTGTCCGAGATCAACGGCGGCAAGCTTTTCGGTTCGGGAAGAGCCCACTGCAAAGGCCGCCGAGCATAGCACGGCGATGAGGGCGATCCCACCAGCGGAACCTCGAAGC
This sequence comes from Verrucomicrobiota bacterium, assembly GCA_031262805.1. GTDB lineage: Bacteria > Verrucomicrobiota > Kiritimatiellia > CAIQIC01 > Lenti-01 > JAISGX01. Next base: position 136 of record JAISGX010000004.1, read on the forward strand.
CTTCGCAAATTTTCCATGGGTTCTCCTTGGCGCTTGTAATGACTGAAATCGTACAGCAGCCAGAGCGAGAACAAAAGGAGAAAACAGAGGGGAAGGAAGAAAAGTTTTATCAGCAAGACGGTCGCACGGCTCCCCGAGGAGACCCGGAGGACGGCGCCAACGACAACAAATCCTGAAGTAGGGCCTACGCCAAACATCCAGAGCGGTTCGTGAAAGGCCCGCCGAAGGCCGAGGATGTGCCGCAGGAAGTGTGGATCAACAAACCGGCAGAGCTGCCGTCCGCCGGGTAGAAAAGTGTCTCGTTGGCATTGACAACTAGCGACCATGGAAAACTGAATTTCCACGAGGCCCCTTTCTTGCCAGAGAGCGGGTGAGACGCTATAATGCGCCGCCATGAAAACAATGTCCTCTTGGCTCCCCGGCGCTGTCATCTATCAAATCAATCTCCGCTCCCTCGCCGCCCGCGACCCTCGCAATGCGGTGGAAGCCGCCACCGAAAAACCACTCGTGGAATCCCCGCTGGCCTATCTCACGAAGCATCTGTCCAAACTCCGCCGACTCGGCTTCAACACCGTGTACCTCCTGCCGCCGTATCCCATCGGGATCTTCGCACGCAAAGGCATCGGTTCCCCGTATGCGTCGCGCGATTTCACCGCCGTCGAACCGGAATACGGCTCCAAAACGGAACTGAAGGAACTCATCCGCCGTTGCCATGCCCTCCGCCTCCGCATCCTTTTCGACATCACGCCGAACCATACCGCAAGGGACCATGTCTGGGTGAAGGAGCATCCCGACTATTACGTCCATGCGCCCGACGGCAGCCCCGCATTTGATGCGGACTGGTCGGACACCGCCAAACTGGACTACACCCATCCCGGCCTGCGCAACGCCATGATCGAGGTCTATGACCATTGGCTTTCTATTCTCAGAGAGGACGATCAGGGCGAAGGGGACGGAATTGACGGCTTCCGCCTGGACATGGCGCACTTCATCAACGACCGGTCGTTTTGGGATGAAGCCCTGCCGATCCTGCGTGCGCGCCATCCCTCGCGCGAGCTCCTCTTTATGGCCGAATGCTACGGATTGAGCAACAACCTCGACCTGTTCGGCCGGGGCATGGATGCCGCCTATGATGATGATTTCTATAAGCTCTGCCAGTATGCCTATGCCGTGGATGAAGCTGGCCACACCCATCTGCGCCTGGCTGACGAGGCCCGGCACAACCATGGCTTCCATGCCATCCTGAATGCTTGGCAGGAGGGAGGGATGGCCGCCGCCGCCGGACGCGTCCTGATGCAATACGAGGAAGCGGCCGCCCATTTTTCGTCCCCACGCTATACGGCGCGCTATACGGACAACCATGACGAAGGCCGCGGCCTCTACCGCTTCGGCTCCGGTGGGTTCCAGGCCATGAACACCCTGGCCTTCCTCTCTCCCAAAACGTTCCCCTTTCTGTTGACCGGAGAGGAATTCGGCGCATTGGACCGCCCCTCCATCCATGCCCGCTGCCAACCGTGCGACAAAGGCTGCCGCATACTCTCCGCCGACGGGCGAGAACATTACCGTGAAGGCGTGGAGCTGGAAGGCAATCTCTTTGACCGCGGTTTGGAAGCCCGCCAGCAGTGGTATCAATTCTTTCGGGAACTGATCCACCTGCGGCGGAAGCACCGAGTGCTCACCGAAGGCGCGTGTAGCCTGCTGGATGTCGGAGAAGAAGCGCCTCCGCGGGAGCAGGCCGTTGTGGCCTTCGACCGGACGCTCGGGCGGCAACTGATCCGGTGCGCCGTCAACCTCGGCGATCAGCCCCGTCGGCTGAGCCGTGCGCCGCATTTGTTCCCCGGCCGCCCCCTGTATGGCGAACTGGAGGAAGGCGATGTGTTGCCGCCCTTCTCCGCCGTGGTGGTGCAGATTTCCTAACGGTGCGGAAAGCTTGTCGGGCAACGCGGCCTTCGAGTAAAGTACACGACCATGAAAGACTTTCCCGTTGATGTCGTCTCCTGTTTTGTCGGCCTGTTGTTGGTAGCTATGTTCGCCGCCATGTTCTTCCGGAAGATCCGATTCCCGTATACCATCGGCCTCGTTCTGATCGGGATGTTGCTGTATGCCGTGGGCGGCTGGGTTCCCGCCCTCGATATCCTCCAGCAGGTGCATCTGACGCCCAACTTCATCCTCTACATCCTGCTACCCACGCTGATTTTCGACGCCGCCATCAATTTGAACGTCCGCGAGCTACTTCGAAACCTCGTCCCCATTCTGCTGCTGGCCGCCCCCGGAGTGCTCATCGCCACCGCCGTGACCGGCCTGCTCGTCGCGAAATTCACGCCGTTGAGCTTTAATGCCGCCATGCTCTTCGGCGCCCTCATTTCCACCACCGATCCCGTGGCCGTCATCGCCCTCTTCAACGAACTCGGCGCGCCGAAACGCCTGACCATGCTGGTGGATGGGGAAAGCCTGTTCAACGACGCCACGGCCATTGTGCTGTTTGACATTGTGGCCGCCATTGTGGCGGGCAGCCTCCTGCTGGCGGATCCCATGGAAGCCTGGAGCCTTTCCACGCTGATGAGCATCCCCGGCAACTTTCTGATGGTGTTTGCCGGCGGCGGCGTCATCGGCGCGTTGGTCGGCTGGGTGATGATGCAACTCGTCCGTTTTTCCCACCATGATCCCCTGATTGAAATTGGCCTTACAACGGTGGTGGCCTATGCCGTCTTCACGCTCGCCAACTACTACCTCCATTTCTCCGGCGTGATGGCCGCGTGCGCCGCCGGCATGGTGGTCAATGCCTGCGCCCAACGCCAGTTATCCGTCGATACCCGCCGATACCTGAAACAGTTCTGGGGATTCGCTGCCTTTCTGGCCAACAGCATGATCTTCCTGATGCTGGGGCTGACCGAGTCGTTCCTGGTCAACAGCATCGGCCGGCTCTACCACGTGTTTGCCGCCATCGTCGTGGGCATTCTCGCCATTCTGCTTTCCCGGGCGCTAATCCTCCTGCTGGCCTGCGCCTGCTACAACCCCTTCGTCAAGCAGGCCTCCAAAATCACCTTCCCCATGCAAGTGGTCATGTGGTGGGGCGGCTTGCGCGGTGCACTCCCCATTGCCCTCGCCGTCTCCATCCCGGCCGCCTATGTCACCACCGGGGAGCGGACGCTGATCATTCAAATCACCCTAGGCATCATTCTGTTCACCCTGTTGATACAAGGCACCACCATCCGGGCGGTCATGCGGCGCTTCGGCATGGACCAAGCGGATAAGGAGGCGCCGCGCACGTTGCCCGATGTGGTGGTCGGCCTCAAGTGAGCGGATGCCGATGAAAAGGCCCTCGGGAATGCCCCCCTCCATCCGCATCATCGACGACGCCTTCCTAGACGCCCTGGCCGAAGAAGCCGCCGCCGCCCCACGGCGGCGAAAAAACGCCAATTTGCATCAGGAAAACACCGCCGTCTGCCACCGTCTTTTCAATGCCCTGCAGGCCGATACGTATATCCGCCCCCACCGGCATGACCACGCCGCCAAGGATGAAACCGTCGTGATTCTGCGCGGCAAAATGGGGCTGGTTGAATTTGATGAGCACGGAGCCGTCCTTTCGGCCAGACTTCTGCACCCCGGTATGAGCGTGGATATTCCCCACGGCACCTTTCACGGCTGGTGCTGTATGGAAGACGGAACCATCTTTTTCGAGGCCAAGGCGGGGCCATATACCGCCATGACCGAAGCCGAATGGGCCGCCTTTGCTCCGCCGGAAGGCGATCCGCGTGCGCCGGACTATCTCGCCGAGCTGAAAACCTGGTGCACCCGTTCCACCCTCTCCCCCCCGATCCCGGAGGAAAATAAACCATGAAGCCCCTTCCCGCTCCTGAAAATGTCCCCGCCATGGCCCGACCGGATGCCCCCGCCACGCCCGATTGGGCAAAGGATGCTGTCTGGTATCAGGTTTTCCCCGAACGCTTCCGCAATGGCGCCGCGCAATCCAACCCGAAGGAGGAGGACATCGCCACCCACTCCGTTCCCGGCTGGCATGTCAGCCCCTGGGGGATGCAATGGTATGCGCTCGACGACTGGGAATGGGCCGGTAGCGACGCCGCCGGGCGCTCTGTTTTCCTGCGCCGCTTCGGCGGCGATCTGGTCGGCCTTCGCGAAAAGCTGCCCTATCTGCAAGAATTGGGCATCACGGCCTTGTACCTCAATCCGGTCTTCATGGCCGCCTCCCTGCATAAATACGACGCCACCAGCTACCACCACATTGATCCCACGCTCGGCCCCGACCGCGAAGGCGACCTGCGGGCCTTGGCCAAAGCCGGGGAAACGGAAAATCCCGCCACTTGGATTTGGACGGCGGCGGACCGCTTTTTCTTGGAGCTGGTGGCGGATGTGCACGCCCGGGGCATGCGCCTCATCATCGACGGTGTCTTCAACCACTCCGGCACACGGTGCTTTGCCTTCGAGGACATCCGGAAAAATGGTCCCGCCTCCCGCTACCGCGATTGGTACATCACCACGAACTGGGACGACGGCATTCTGGACTACGACGCATGGGACGGCCCCAACGGCTCCTTGCCCAACTTCGGCCGAACGGACGACACGCTGAATCCCGGCATCAAGCAGTACCTCTTCGACATCACCCGCCGTTGGATGGACCCTTCCGGCAAAGGCCGCCCCCAGGAGGGCATCGACGGCTGGCGGCTGGATGTGGCCTATTGCCTGCCGCACACCTTCTGGCGCGAATGGCATGCCCATGTTCGTGCCATCAACCCCGACGCCTACACCACCGCCGAAGTTTTCGGCGAGACGGAGCAATGGGTCCGGCCCGATGAATTCGCCGGAGTGATGAATTATGAATGGCTGTTCCACACCCTTTCCTTCCTCACCCCCCATCCAGACGCCATTGGCGCGGCGGAATTCCGGCGGCGAATGAACCGCTTGTATGCCCGGCATGCGCCCGGCAGCCTCCTGCTCCTGCAGAACCTGCTGGATTCCCACGACACCGGCCGCATCCTGACCATGCTGGAAAGCGCCTGTCCCCCCTTCGCCGACTGGAACACCTACTTCACCTGGGCGAAGGCCGACGACAATCCGGCCGTGAAGACGCAGGCTCCTTCTGCGGAGGCCAAACGCCGGTTGATGCTGGCCGCCGTCTGGCAATTCACAGGCCCCGGCGCACCGATGATCTATTACGGCACGGAAGTTGGCCTGTGGGGGGCCAACGATCCGGACGACCGCCAGCCCATGCTGTGGCCGGATCTTCCAGCCGACCCGGAAACCCTAGGGCCGCGGGGACGGTTGGACGTGCAAACGCCCCGGGCGCCGGACCCGGCGCTGTTCCGTTGGTATCAAACCCTGATCCGCCTGCGCAAGCAACTCCTCCCCCTGCGCCGGGGAGCTTTTCAATGGCTTGCCTCTGCGAACGAGGACACGTTGGTCTATGAACGCCGTTTCGCCGATGAGCGATTGATTGGGGTGCTCAACAAAGGCGAGCGAGCGGCTCCACTGCCTGCCTTAACAGGGGATCTAGACGTCCTGCTTGGAGGGGTAGATATGGCGGGGGAAATCCCTCCCTCCTCCTGCCTCCTGCTTCGGCTCCGCTGAGCCCTGGGGCGGCTTTTGTCTTGCCCTTTCGCGTTGGTTTTGAGAGGCTCCCGAGGATGAACCCCACGCGGAGAGGATGAGTATGCTCACAGTTGCACTTGTTGGATGCGGACGAATTGCCAAGCGCCATGCGGCCTTGTTGGGTGAGGCCCAGATCGAAGGCGCGAAGCTGGCGGCCGTCTGCGACATCCTGCCGGAGCGAGCGGACAAAATGGGCGCCCAATATCAGGTGCCGAGCTTCACGGATATGCACGAGATGATGAATACCGTGCGCCCCGACATTGTCAGCGTCCTAACGCCCAGCGGCATGCATGCGCAAAACGTGGTGGATCTTTCCGTTTATGGCGCCCATATTGTGGTGGAAAAGCCAATGGCGCTTTCCCTTAGCGATGCCGACCGCATGATAGAAGCCTGCGACTTGGCCGGCATCAAACTTTTCGTGGTGAAGCAAAACCGCTTCAACCTCCCGGTCGTAAAATTGCGCGAAGCCCTGGAAGCCGGCCGGTTCGGAAAATTGGTCATGGGGACCGTCCGGGTCCGCTGGTGTCGGCCGCAGAGTTATTATGACCAGGATTCCTGGCGGGGGAAATGGGCTTCCGATGGCGGCGTCCTTGCCAACCAGGCCAGCCACCATGTGGATCTCTTGGAATGGATGATGGGCGATGTCGACTCCGTCTTTGCTTTGGGCAAAACGGCATTGGTCAACATTGAATGCGAAGACACGGCCGCAGCCGTCCTGCGCTTCCATAACGGCGCCCTGGGGATCATTGAAGCCACCACCGCCACCCGGCCTGTCGATCTGGAAGGCTCCATCTCCATTCTCGGAGAAAAAGGAACCGTTGAAATCGGCGGGTTTGCCGTCAACCAACTGAAAGTGTGGCGATTCACGGAAGAAACCGAGGACGACAAAACGGTTGTGGAACGCTTTTCCGTCAATCCTCCCAATGTGTATGGCTTCGGCCACAAGGCCTATTATGACCATGTGGTCGATTGCATTGTACACAACCGGTATCAACTGGTGGACGGCCTGGCCGGACGCCGAAGTCTGGAACTGATTATCGCCATGTATGAATCCATGGAAACCGGCCGGGAAGTCCCCCTCCATTTCCACCCCCGGCAATGCAGATTAGGACACGCGGATGGCTGAGCAACCCATTCTCCGGCAAAGCGGCATCCGAAACGTCGCATTCGGACGTCAGGTCGTGGTGGTGGAACCCGCCAACCTGTATGAGTGCGAAATCGGGGACCATTGCTTCATCGGCCCCTTCACGGAAATTCAATCCGATGTGCGCATCGGCGCCCATACCCGGATCCAATCCCATGCGTTCATTTGTTCCCTAGTCACCATCGGAACGCATTGTTTTGTGGGCCATGGCGTCCAATTTGTGAATGACGATTTCCGCCGTGGAGGCCCGGCAGGCGGCGATGCCTCCCTCTACCGCCGGACTGAAATTGGCAACCACGTCTCCCTGGGGACCAATGCCACCATCCTGCCGGTTCGAATTGCAGACGGCGTGGTGGTCGGGGCCGGGGCCGTGGTCACACGCGACTTGGATGTGAAAGGAATTTATGCGGGCAATCCCGCCCGCCTACTGAGGCCTCTTTGAGATGAATACACCGATCCCTTTTGCCGACCTGAGCCTTCAAACCCGGAGTCTGGCTTCTGAGCTGGAAGAAGCCATTCGCGGCGTCATCCGGGAT
>JAISGX010000016.1 GCA_031262805.1 Verrucomicrobiota bacterium
TGCTCTTCCGATCTGGAAGGACTTCAAAATCACAGATCAGAGGCAGGTGGTCGCTCAAGCGAATTCCGGTGGCAACTTCAAAATGGGTGACACGGATGGCCGGGCTATGCAGAATGAAATCCAGTTGTCGGCGCGGAGAGCGGCTGGGAAACGTGGGGGCATCTTCGACATTGGCGCTCGCCAGTTGCAGATCTTCCATGAAATCCTGCAATTCCACTTTTCCGGCAAAGACATTGAAATCGCCAGCGATCAAATAAGGCTTTTTGGATTTTTTAACCAACCGGGCCAGATCCGCCAACTGGGCTTCGCGGCACCGGCGTCGGAGCGCCAGATGCACAATGAAAATGCTGACGTCTTCCAGCTCCAGCTCCAGCACCATACGCTTGACGCCTTTGCACAGAAAATGGGTTCGTTCGCAAATGACGGGGGAGCTGGATAAACAGGCATTGGCCTGCTTGTTCATCACCGGTAGCCGGTTCCAGATGGACGTCCGGCTATATTTTGGCCGACAAAACGGTTGTTGCCCCAAGTGGCTGGCAATGGTGTCTGCCTGGCAGCGGCGTCCGCTCCGGTAGGAGCCGGAATCAATTTCCACCAACCCGAGAACATCCGCATTCTGAGCCTGGAAAAACCGGATCAAGGTGTCCAAATTCCGGCCTGTCTTCCGAAAGAAGCCGCCGAATGGGACGGGCAGGTGGAACTTCACTCCACTCCCGGTGGCATACCGCATATTGTAAATCACAAGTCTCATAAAAATCGCATAACCCAATAAGATCACTCTACGCCGCCATGGATAAATTGCAAGAGGTGGAGCGTTTTTTTCAGGTGTTCCGCCTGAAGCCGACGTGTTCTTCCGTCGAATGCCGGGTTTCTTTTAGACGCCGTCAAGGGCGGCCATCGCTTCGCCTGATGGTCGCAGAAACCTACGGGGTCGGTGGTTCGTCTTCCGTGGCGGTGGCATCGGCTGGAGCGGACAGGACGATGCTGGTGACGGACGCGGCAGAAAAAATGGACGCGGCGGCTTTCCCGACGGCCTCTGGCGTGAGATGCTTCAGACGTTCGGCGGTATCCAGCGAGTGCTGGTAGCCGATGCCGAAAAGCTCATCCAGCGCACATTGCTGGGCCAGCGTCCCCAAGTTTTGCCAAGACCGGGCGGTTTCCACCAATATTTGCTCCACGGCCCGCTGGAATTCCTCCTGGCGGAGCCCTTCGGCGGAGAGGCGGTCCACCTGGAGCTGAATTTGGCTTTCCACCTCGGTCAGCCCATCATCCGTGGTTCCGGCATAGATCAGGAATAATCCGCCAACCGGGCCGGAAAAGTGCGTGGCGCCAGTGTAATAGGCTAGGCCGCGCTTATCCCGGACTTCAATGAAGAGGTCGGAGGAAAGGCCGGAGAGGGCATCCATCACGATGGAAAGTGCATCATCCCGTGGATCTCCAACGGCAATGCCCGGCCAGGCCCGGATCAAGACCGTCTGCTTGAACGGGAGGCGTATTTCTTCGCGGATGGAACGGGTGGGCGGCGCTGGAAGAGGGGGCCATTCCGGCAAAGGGTTCGCGGGAAGGGAGGCGAACAATGTTTCCAGGCGTGCCGCCACGTCGTCGGCGGTGAGATCGCCGAATACCGCCAGCACGAGATTGGAGGCGGTGAGCAGGCTCCGGTGGTGGTGGAGAAGATCGTCGCGGGATATTCTTTCAACGGTTTCTGCCGTGCCGTGGAGGGAATAGCGGTAGGGATGCCCCGGGAAAAAGGCGTTCCGCATGAGTTGATTGGCATGAGACATGGGGCGTTCCAGCTCGCGCCGGATGGCGGCCAGCTGCAGAGCCCGTTGTTTTTCCACTTCCTCCTCTGGAAATTGAGCATCCAACAGGCATTCCGCCGCTGTCTCCAGCATCAAAGGCAGGTCTTCCGACAGGCCCGAGACGGAAAGGCCATAGCTGTTTCGCCCGGCGAATGTGCTGAGTTCGATCCCCCTAGCTTCCAGTTGTTCCGCCAGTTCCGCCGCGGTATGTGCGGAGGTGCCGCGGGTCAGGAGTTCCGAGGCCAACTGGCTGATGCCGGCCTGGCCTTCCACTTCGGAGAGAAGGCCGCCTCCCACCACTGCCGACACATAGGCCATAGGGAGGCGAGAATTCTCGAGGACCAGCACGCGTAGGCCGTTGGAAAGCTCAAGGGGTTGGATCCGGACCTCTTCTGGTTCGGCCTCTGCGCCCTCCGCCGATTCGACGGAATCCGGAGCTAAAATGGCCCAGGACCCATTGGCCGGTTGGAGGTATTTCCGAGCGACGCGGGTCAAATCCTCTGGCGTGACGCGGTTGACGAGATCCAGATAGGTTTCAATATGCCGTGGATTGGCGGCATAAAATTCGCCGGAGGCCATGGAAGAGGCCAAGCCTTCCACCGTGGCCAGCTGGCGGATGGATTGGACTAGCACCTCCCGGCGGGCACGGTCCAGCTGGGTGGAATCGAACGGTTCAGATTGCCAGCGGAGCACTTCTTCCCGGAAGGCATCGGTCACGGCGGCTTCCCGTTCGGGCTCGCATTCGGCATACAGGCTGAACAAGCCAGGATACTGGGGCGTATAGCTCCACGCATCCACATCCAGCACCAGCTGCCGTTCTTCCCGTAGCCGACGGACCAGCAGGGAGGACCTGCCTGAGCCCACAACAGCCGCCAGCACGTCCAATGCGGCGGTGTCTGGATCGGACAGCGCCACCGTGTGGAAGCTCCAGGTGATGCGCGTGATTTCATACGGTCCGGTCTGGCGCCCGTGGCGCTCGGCCAACTGCGGCGGCTCGGCGGGAATGAAGACCGGTTCATAAACAGTTCGGGAAATGGCGGCCAGCCGTTCCCGAATGGTCGCCTCCATCTCTGTGGCGGAAAAATCGCCGGCCATGGTGAGGATCATGTTCGCAGGGGAATAATGGCGGCGGTGGTAGGCCACGAGGTCGTTGCGCGTCATGGTGGTGAGAATGTCGCGCCAGCCGATGATCGGGACCCGGTAGGGATGAACCAGGAAGGCGGTCTCCCAAGATAGTTTTCCCATGACACGGCTGGGATCATCCTCCCCCATATCCACTTCGCGCAGAATCACCTCCCGCTCGCGGGCCCATTCCTCCTCGGGAAAAGAGGGATGGAAGACGGCATCCGTCAGGATGTCCAGACCATCCAACCGCCGCTCCGAGGGCATGACGATATGATAAACCGTCCGATCATTGGAGGTGTAGGCATTGATTTCTCCGCCGGCATCGGCGATTTCTGCAGAAATTTGGCCGGGTTCACGCGTGTCCGTGCCTTTGAAAACCATGTGCTCCAGATAATGGGAGAGGCCTCCGCCCAGATGGGCCTCCTCGTGGATGGAACCGGCGCCCACCCAGTATTGGATGGCCACCAAGGGAACGTTGTGTTCCTCCCGGAGCAGCACCGTAAGTCCATTTTCCAGGACAAAACGATGGATGGAATTGTTGGCGGCATGGATGACATCAACGGGGCCTGTGGACATGGCATTCTCCTGGGTGGCAAGCAAGGCGGCAAACAGCAGTCCGGCACCAAGGCGGGACAAGGGGGAGGGCACGGGGTGGACGTTCATTGGACCTCTTTGGGGGTGGGGGCTGGAGGGATGAATTTACGCGGGGGGAGCGCGGCGAACAGAAACAGGCCGCAGGCGAAAAGACCGATGGAGATGGCTTGGGCGACATCAAAAACAAACCACGCTCGGCGGTCATCCCCGCGCAGATATTCAAGAAAGAAGCGGCAGACTGGATAGAGAAGCAGATAAAGGGCGAAGAGCGTTCCATCCCGTTTCCGCCGGGGATACACCAGCAGCAGAATCAGCCAAATCACGGCTAGGCAGCCGGCTTCCATCAGCTGCACCGGGTAAAGGGGGGTGTTGGGAAAGGCTTGGCCGGGCTCGCTACCCGGGGGATAAAGGACGCCACAGGCAGGATGCGCCGCCACTCGTCCAAAGCAGCAGCCGTTTAGGAAGCAGCCCACCCGCCCGAAGGCATGGCCGATGGCCAAGCCCGGGATGGCAAAATCCGCCAGATGCCAGACCGGTATGCGCTTCCGCTTGGCGAAAAGGACCAAGGCAAGGGCGCCCAGGATCAATCCGCCGTAGAAAATCAGCCCACCCTGGTGAATGAACAGGATCTGCAGGGGTTCATGGCTGTAAAAATTCCAGTTGGCCGCCACATAGGCGAGGCGGGCGCCGAGAATCCCCCCGAGCCTCAGCCAGAGGCCTAAATCCGTCGCGAATTCAGTTGGTTTGCGTTCTTTCCGGCCGATCCATATCCACGTCAGGATGGCTGCCAGAAAGCCCAAGGCGGCCATAAAGCCGTAGGAGCGGATTTCAATTCCGAAAATGTGAAACAATACCGGGTGCATAACAAGAGGGACGATACCAAACAAAAGGGGAAAATGGCTACCGCAGATTTGCAACCACTGAAGCCCCGCTGAAAACGGTTGGAATCCGGGAATGTCTGGTTTGATTGGCCGTTTTGAGGGAAGCGCCATTTCTTCCGAGGCCATCCATATCTCCACCACTGGCATCGCGGCAGAGGAGAGGGCCGGTGGAAAAGGCAAGGGGGAAGGGCAAGAAAAACCGCGCCTCTGTGGAAGGGAGGCGCGGTTCGGCTGGTGCAGGGGGGGGGTCAGGTAAAGGCGATAAAGGAAGCGCCCCTCGGCATGCTCGGGAGGGAGAAGAATTTGGCCAGCGATTGCGCGATGTCGTAGAATCCGCGCCGGATGCCCAAGGAGGCGCCGGGGTGCCCGGGTCGATATACCAGAAGCGGCACATATTCACGGGTGTGGTCCGTCCCTTTGAAGGTCGGATCGTTGCCGTGGTCGGCGGTGATGATAAGCATGTCGTCCCCGCCCAGCAGGGGGAGATAGTCCGCCAGCCATTGGTCGGTCAGTTCAATGCTATGAGCATATCCTTTGGGATCCCGTCGATGGCCGTACAGCATGTCGTAGTCGATGAAGTTCGCGAAGATCAGTCCATCCGTTTTTTCTTTTGTCCACCTTTCCACGAGTTCTTGGGAATCCTTGTTGTTGCCTGTGTGGATGGATTCCGTGATGCCTCGGTGCGCATAGATGTCCTCGATTTTGCCGACGGCATAGACAGGGTTTCCCGCCTCCTTCAGGCGCTCCAAAATGGTGGGTTCATCCGGCAGGTAGGCGAAGTCCTTCCGGTTTTCGGTGCGTTTGAAGCTGCCTGGACGGCCAATGAAGGGACGAGCGATGACGCGGCCGACGCGAAGGGGATCGCACAGGCGGCGGGCGATTTCGCAGTAGCGGTACAATTCCGGAACAGGAACAATGTCCTCATGGGCGGCAATCTGGAACACGCTGTCGGCCGAGGTATAGCAGATCAAAGCACCGGTCTGCATGTGCTCTTCGCCGAGTTCTTCAATGATGGCCGTGCCGCTGGCGGCCTTGTCGCCGATGATCTTCCGGCCGGTTTCGTTTTCAAAAGCGGCAATCAAATCCGGCGGGAAGGAATGGACGGGGGGGAAATTATGGAACCCGGGGTCGACAAGGAGCCCTGCGATTTCCCAGTGCCCGGTGATGGTGTCCTTTCCGTCCGACATTTCGCCCATGGCGCCATAGGAGGCGATCGGCTGATTGGCGGGGGGGACGCCTTCGATTTGTTCTCCTCCGCACAGAAGGCCGGGAATGTTGCCGAGGCCCATTTTCTGCAGGGTGGGGGCATGGAGGCCGCCAACGGCCGCGGCAAGATGCGCCAGCGTGGACGCGCCGACATCTCCGTATGCCGCAGCATCAGGAGCGGCACCGATGCCCACGGAATCTATGACAATGACCACAGCTTTCATTTTTTGACCTTCTTTCTATGCCGCGCATGCGCAGCGGGTTCATTCCTCATCTGCCCAGACAACAAAAAACCCCGCGGGGTTCACGGGGTTTTCTCTTCGTTGATGGCATCCACAATTCCAACAATGACACTTCGCACCGGCCCATCTGCGGAGGCAAGGACCTGCCGCGCTCCATTTCCTTCATCCAAAATCAACACCACTTCCCCCGGTCCGCTTCCGGCATGGTCCACCGCCACCAGATAGCCGACGGCGGGCGAACCATCCGGTTCGATTTTCTCCACCGCCATTAGCTTTTTCCCATCATAAAAGGGATGGTGGATGGTGGAATAGATGTTACCGATGACTTTGCCGAGAATCATGCCGGTCCACCTTTCCAATCGGGCGCCTGGACGCCGTCTACCAGTCCGATGATGGCATGGTCGACGGGGACGAACCAAGGCGTCAGCGCCATGGCCGCCTCCCGACCGCCTTCATAATAGACCAGCTCGCCTGGGCCAGCCATTCGGGTGCCGTCCGCACACACAATGGGATCTCCCTTGGCACCGCCGTCTTTGGCGAGCGGTTGAACCAGCAACATGGGGACGCCCGAAAGACCCTCATAGATCTGCGTGGCAACCACGGTTCCGATGACTTTTCCTAAGAGCATGGCCGTTCGTTCCTCGGGGTTAGGAGGCGCTTTCTCCTTCCAGTTGGACAGGGGGAGACTGGTCAAAACGGGTGGAATTGGCCAGCTGCGCCAGCAGGGATTCGTGGGGAGAGGTGAGGATTCGGTGCTGGACCGGAATGCCGCGTGTTTCCAACATGGCCAGAGCCATTTCCTGGGCGGCCTCAAGGTCATATAGGTCGCCCTGCAGAATGGATAGTCCGCGGCCGTTCATCCGTGGATCGCCAGCGCGGAACTCCAGCAGTTCGACCGCAACGCCCTTGAGCGCCCGTTCCGTCGCCTGCAGATTGCAGGCCACCGTGGGGGTTTCCAGCACCCAGATGGGCCCTTCGCCCATTCGGCGGGTGTTGCCGAGGATGGCTTGATGTAGCGCGGGATGGATGTCGGGCAAAAAAACGCTGTCCTCCACTTGGAGGCCGCCGTGGTACAGCGCTTCTTCATGGGCTTCTTCCACGGAAGCCGTGGTGCCGGCCACCAGAATGAGATACCGGCCAGCACCGATGGTTCCAGAGCGGATCATGGAAATGGGCGAGCGTTTCAGAAGGGCATCGGCGGCGAAAATTCCGGCCGGAACGCTTCCAAACTCGATACAGGCAAATGCGGGGAATGCTTTGAGCGTCATGGCCTACACAATACGGAATTGGTCAACCATGGTGCACCGGCGGAGGCGCGAGAAGCTGACGGGGGTGGTGATGCCTTCACCCGTGGGGGAGGCGATGGTGAATGAGGTGTGGCCTTCGCCGCCGTGGCCAAGCCCGGTATAGGACGGACCGTTTTTGACGAAAATGGAGCAGTTGCACTGCTTGGCCATTTTCGACAGATTGTCGATGTTGCGCGAGTGCATGATGGCGGTGTGGTAATTGAATCCTTCCATCTTCAACGCAAGATCAATGGCATAGGCCGCATTGGGCACCCGACAGATCGGCATGACGGGCATCATCTGTTCCGTCCAGAATAGTGGATGGTCTTCCGGAAGCTCCACGATGGCCAAGCGGGTTGTGGATGGGGCGGAAACGCCCATCTGGGATAAAATTTTATCGGCATTCTGGCCGATGCACTTCCTGTTGATGGTGGCGTGTCCGCGAGGCCCCGCCATTTTGGAGAAAATGACCTGCTCCATGGCCGCAATTTTGTCCTTCGGGATCAGCACGGCATTGTTGTGGAGCATGGACTGGATCAGTTTATCGGCCACCGAG
>JAISGX010000026.1 GCA_031262805.1 Verrucomicrobiota bacterium
ATGTGACGGCGGAAATTGAAACGCTGGAAGCCCTTCCATCTCCAGATGGCGTGGCCGCCTCCGATGGGACCTATTGGGATCGGATTGCGGTGACATGGGAAGCCCGCTCCGGCGCAGAGGGGTATACTGTCTGGCGATCGGATACCATCCATTCCGTGGATGCCGTGCAAATCGGCATCCTTCAGGATGGCGCCGCCACCCAGTTCGATGATGACGGCACCACGGCCGCCGGTGCCATTGTGTTTGGACAGACCTATTATTATTGGGTCCGCTCCACCGCGCCGGGCCATCAAAGCAAATTCCGTCAGCCGGATGGCGGCTATGCCGGGCATGTTCTCCGGTATACTGGATTTGAAGGGGGGCTCGAAGACACATGGACCTGGCGGGAGAATCCGGACACGCTCCGTTCCCGCCCGGACAACAGGTTCCATGTCGCTTTGACCAACCGGTCCGGCGCCTATGCCTATTGGCTGGAGGCCGGAGCCACCTTGGAATTGGATTCGACGGCGCTGCCCGCCGGGGCCGAGGCCGTCTTGTTGTTCCGGTATGCCGCGGATGGGCCGGATACGGATGACAACTTGGTGGTGCGGCTTTCCTATGACGATGGCGCCACATGGCAGGAGACCCCGGTGGTGTCCGGCATGAATAATCTGCGCTTGGGATTTGCGGAATATGAAATGCCGCTGCAGGTCGGAGCCGACCGGGTCCAGGCGGCCTTCCGGTTTGTGCAAAGTGGCGGGGACAACAGCTCGGATCATTACTATATCGACGAGGTGCGGCTGGTGGCTTCGGAGGATTGGCCCGCCGTTTCCTTCACCGCGCCGGAAACATTTTGTGTCGAGGGCGCGGGTGCCACCGTGACGATTCCCGTGCAGTTGTCCCGTCCGGCGGATGCCCGCGTGAGCTTGGCCTTCTCCGGCACGGCCACTGCCGGTGAGGATTACCAGGCGGGTAGTACCTCCCTAGTCTTTACGGTCGGCGGGCCGACGGTGGCCTATGTCGACTTGACGATTGCGGATGATGATCTGGCGGAAGGTCCGGAATGGATTCGGATGGCGCTGGTGGAAGCTTCGGGGGTGAAGGTCGGTAACGGGGCGCATCATCGCGTCCTGATCCGGGACAACAATAGTTTGTCCATCCTGTCGGCGGATTTGTCCAGCAGCGGTCTCCTAATGGATGGCGTCCGAGCCATCGGGGAAGAAGGTCGGCGGATGCTCGCCACCCTTCGTCCGGATGTGGCCGTGCTGCAGGACTGGGTGCTGATGGAGGGTACGGATGCCGCATTTGTCCAGGAAACATTTGGCTCCGGCTATGCCTTTGGAAAAGGATCCGGCAGAAGCCCCAATGGCGTGGTGAGTCGCTGGCCGGTTTCCGCTCAAGGATCGTGGACCAATACGGCGGAGCCGGAAAGTTATTTTTATTGGGCACGGTTGGACTTGCCGGACAGCCAGAGAAGCAACGATTTGGTGGTGGTGAGCGCGAACCTGGCGGCAGGCGCCTCTCAGGCCGCCACGCGGGAGGCGCAGGCACGTGCGCTGACGAATTTCATTGCCCAGGCCTATGCCGCCGGGACATTCCAAGAAAGCGACTATCTGGTGGTGGCCGGCGCCTTGAATTTGGAAGACCGCAATGAAACCGCTCTGGCCGTCTTGGGAACCGTCGTCTCGGATGCTAGCAAACCGACGGATTTGGATGGAAACACGCAGACAAGCGTGGATGGAACCGCGCCCGTTGATTTTGTGCTGCCGAACATGCTGTTGGAACGCCAATTTGAAGCTCTTGTCTATCGTGATCGGATTTATCAGACCGGCATGATTTTCGACACGCGTGAATGGGGCGATCATCCATTGCCCGCCTTGGCGGCGGATTCATCCGCAGACGGCGTGCGGGGGCGTCCCATCCTCAAAATCTTCGCCCTAGGGCAGGTGGTGCTGGATCCCGTGCTGAGCGTGGAAGGCGAAACCAGCCCAGTGGAAACAGATTGGATGCTCACGCCCAATGCGGAGCATGAGCAGATCGTGCTGGTGTACAACACCTCCGGCGATTTTTCCCGTCCGCTGGCCGGTGTGGAACCACCGGAAACCGGAGGAACGTTTGCCGGAGGAACGGTGCTTTGGAAGGGGGTAGGCCCGGCCCAAGGAATTCATACGAACTTAATTGCCTGCCAGACGTACTATTACAAGGCGTTTTCCTATACGACGAACTATATGTATTCTCCCGGCGCATGGGCGGTCGCCCGAACGGCTCCGCCTTTGGCGCCGGTGGAGACCTGGGTGGATCCGACGAATGCGGTGGATTTTATCATTCACTGGAATCCGGCAGGGGAAGACGGCGCGGCCTATTATGAGCTGGATGTGGCCTATTCGGATTTGAGTAGCATCGGTTTCAACGAAGCGTTGAGCGAGGATTTCACCGGTTCCGGCATGCCCTCTGGCTGGAGCTCCTCCGGCTATACGTCTCATACGGACGATGGATATCGGATGGGGTCCGGAAGCACTGGGGGCACGATGAGCACGCCGAGCATGAATCTGGTGTTTGCCAATGGGGAGGCGGAGGTGAGTTTTCATGCGACGACCTACGGATCGGACAGCGCCGTGCCGGTGGTGGTCCGGATGTCCACGGATGATGGTGTCTCCTATCCTTGGGTGGTATATTCAAACCAGCTGACCGCCGCCACTGGAACCAACCTCACGGTCCATTTATCCGGATGCACGGCCACCACGCGTTTGCAGTTCTCCGCTCCCTTGAAGGGAAAACGGTGGATATTGGGTCCCGTACAGGTGCTTCAGCAGGTGATGGTGGAACGAATTGTGGGATATGAAAGCGTGCAGGTGCAGGACACCTCGCTGGCCGTGACCGGTCTGACGGAAAATACATCCTACTATTACCGGCTACGCACGGTGGGAGGCGATACCGGCTGTGCAAGCGAGTGGCTGTATGTCGGCCCTGTGACAACCAAAGGCGCACCACGGATTGCCGTCATTCCCTCCGACCTGAATTTCGGGCGGGTTGAAAAAGGGCAAGCGGTGCAGGCCACGGTGGTGGTGACCAATTTTGGTTCGGCCTCCCTGTCGGTCAGCAACATGGTGTTCACCGGCACCGGCACAGAACATTTCAGTGTGGTGCCCGCACAGCTGGAATTGGCGCCGGGCGAATCCGGCCCCGTTGTGGTGACCTTTCTGCCGACGGCCGGCGGCGACTTCTCCGTTCAACTAATTTTGGAGAACAACACCCCCGACCAACCGGCCTGTCCCGTGACAATTCTGGGCCGCTGCTTCGATCCGAGCACCGCCAACCCCGTCGTCTATGAGTTTTCCGCCATGGACGCGTTGGGGCTCACCAATGTGGTGACGGACCACGGACTTTTCAACGGGGAAGTGGAAATTGCCTTCACGATGTATCATATCACCGGCATGCGGACGAATGTGGCGGATGCCAGCTTTGACATCCTCGGGCCGGATGCCGTGCCCATCTGGGAAAATCTGTCGTTCACTTCGGTGAGCAATGTCCAGGTGGGCCCCCAGGTGGCCCAGCGGTTCCGAGGAACCATTCCAGGCTTTTATCCGGCGGATCTGGGCACCTATACCGCACGGGTTTCGGCCGAGAGCTCCAACGGCTACACCATTGTGGATATGGGCCGCTTTACGCCCGAGGCCACGGGTTGGCTGTTCGATGATTTCTTCCGCGACGATGTGCGCGGAAACGGCATTGGAAACGGCTGGCTAGTGATGGCCACAAACGGCATGGTGAACGAAACAGGGATTGTGGACCAGCGTTTGGAATTCTATGGATCTGAAAGTGTGAATTCTGGCCAGCACAACAAAATTGCCGTGGGGCAGGACATTTCCCACCTTCCATATTCTGCGGCGTGGACCAATAACGAAGGAATGCTGAGCTGGGGCTTTAATTTCCAGAGCGGGCGTGGCGTCATCGGCACATTCAGTGCCAACAGCTATGCCGGTGCCTTTATCCTGGGGGCCAATCAGGTCCGTTGGGTGGATGGGGTTGGCCAGGGCTATGCCGTCGTGATCTGGAGCAACAGCGTCCAGCTGGCGCGTTTCAGCAACGGCCTACGCAGCAACAGCGGCATCACGCCGCTGGGCCCGGCCTATCCCTTCCCGACGAATGCCGCGCTGGCCATCCGGGTGGATTTCAATCCGGGCTCGGAGGAGGAGGAGCCAGTCTTCAAGCTGTTTGTCCGCGAATGGGGCGGTTCCACGCCTGATGCCTTCAACGGTAGCCCCCTGGCAGGACACAATCTGCTGCCCGTGGCATCCATCAGCGACAGGACCTATCTGGACCAGGAGTTGAAATATGCCGGGTGCATGTGGAACCATGCCACAGCCGCGCCCAGCGAGGCCACCCGGGCGGTCTTTGATGACCTCTATTTCCCCAACGCCGGACAAGGAATCCGGATGAGTTTCCTGGCGGTGGACGAGGATGTGGAGCCGCCGGAGCACAGCCATTTCAACACCCGCGGTGCCCTCAGCCTGCAGGGGATCGAAGAGGCCTCGCACTTGAGTGTGACGGGATATGTGGCCGATGCCAGCGGGGTGTATGCGGCCAGCAACAAATGGACGCTCTTTAGCAATGCCGTGGAGCTGGCCACTGGCTGGATGACGATGAGCCCGGACGAAGACGGCGGCGGTGCAGGCGTCCAATCAGCCATGCTGACGGTTGACCTGCCAGCCGGCCTGTTTGCCGACACCACGGCGCCCTATACCTTCCGGATCGAAAGTACGGACTTCGATGTGGACCGGGAAGGCGATTCCCTGACGGCCACCAATGACTACGTCTTCTACATCACCAATGCCCGCCTGCGGACTCCGACGGATGTCACCGTGGACGCCGACGGCGAAGAAGTGGTCGTGTCCCGGTGGAATAACGGGGGCGAGGGCGTTCTCGTTTTGTGGTCGCCCTCGCCGCTGGATGAATCGGTTGAACTCGTCCAGCTCCACCCCTACGAGGTTGGGGATGCCGGACCGGCGGCCGGATCGAAAATCGTCTACAAGGGAACGGACAGCTCCCGGGAATTCATCGTTCCGGCGGGTTCCACCAATTTCTTCCTTTGGTTCGGAACCGCCAACGATGCCTATACCGGAGGCGTGGTGCCTTCCATCCATCACCCTGTGGTGATGGACGTCTATGAACCCGGCGAAATTGTGGATTCCTTCGCCTATGTTGCGCCCATCACGCCGCCCACGCATCCGGATCCCGCCGGTCTGGCGGTGCTTTTCAACGATCCGGCCTATCAGCCCCGTCCGGAAACCGGAAACGAATGGGACGGGCCCTGGACCGGCGATGTGGACAAATGGAAGATTCATGACGACAGCCTTCCGGTCGGCGTCACCGGATATCCGGATCCCGTGGCCAATAAGCTGTTCTGGCAGGATACGAGTTCCTATGAACCTTCCAGCGCCTTCCTGACCCGGAAATTGAAAACACCGCGCAGCGACCGCACGTTTGTTGCCTTCCTGATGAACTACCAGTATTCCGGAGAAACCAAGTTCGTGAACATGGCGTTGATGAGCGGGGAGAATGCGGAGCATGAAGTGGCGTCCTTCGGCAAGCAGGGGGCCTGGGAAACCTATGCCGCCATCACCATTCCCACCGACTTGCCCGGTGGCGGAAATTTCTGCGGTCTGGAAGCAGATCGCTATGAATTGAATCCCGCCGAAGGCAATGATTATGCCGTCATCGGGGAATGGAACCCGGCGGAGAAAACCTTTCGGATTTTTGCCTACCACACCTCCCAGCCCATTCCGCAGGTGTACAGCAATGCGGTGCCCATCGCCACCGTCAGCAATGCCGCATTTGGCACGGAGCCCATCACCGGTGTGCGCCTCGGCGCCGGTAGCGGGGCGGGGAGCAGCAGCGGGGTGGTATGGAGCAATGAGCTGGGGCACGTCTATATCGATGAAATCCGGATGGGATCCTCCTGGGATGAAACCCTACTGTTCAATTTCCCCGAAGTGAACACCTATTCCATCGGGGAGCCGTTTATGGATGGAACCAACCGGATATACCGGATTTCAGACGGACAATTGGCCGAAGCGGGCAAATCCTTCGATGTCGCCTTCCGCCTGCATCATCGGACCGGCATCACGGATGCCCGTTTCACCTTCTTGGACAACCAAAGCACGAATTGGCTTTTCTCGCCTATGCGGCCCCTTCAATCCATCTCGTCTGCGGATTACTCCACCTGGACCAGCCGGGTGGAAGGCATTCAGGTGGTGCCGGAGAGGATCAATCTGGGCATCTATACCTCCATGGTCTGGGTTTCCGCCATGGGAGGAAAGCAAACCCATACCCTGCAATCCACGGAAAGCGGCGGCGGAGCGACGGACCTGTTCTTCGGGGAATTCGGGGAGGGAAAAGGATGGGACAAATATGTTGAAATCTACAACGGCACTGGTTCGTCGGTGGATCTGAGCCAGTATTATATTGCCTCCCAGACGATGAATGCCCAGAAATTCGTGACCTGGACCAACTGGTGCCAGGTGTCCTCCACGCCACGCATGCTGGAACATGGGCATACCATCGTGATATTGAATGGTGAGAGTGCCAACGACAATCTTCAGGCCATGCGCGATGCCCTGGAGAGCGTCGAACGTTCCTATCTGATCAGCACCAACAATGTTCTGGCCGTTGGGGGGGACGATCCCATCGGCCTCTTCCGCAAAGAACAGGTCGGCACCATCCAATGGCTGGATTTGTGCGGCATGGCGGACGAAACGTTTGCCGCCATGGCGGCGGGGGAAGCCGAACGCTACATCATGCGCCGGAAGGAAGATGCAGAGGTCCCACGCTCGTATCCGTTGATGGTGAAGGAAGACGACTGGGATTACCGCCGCTGGAGTCTTACGAATACCGTGCAGGACTATCAAACCGTTCCGCCGTATACCAATTTTCTAGCGACCGCCGGCCTGTACGACCGGGATGTTGGATTGGGTGGCTACATGGCATTCCATGTGCATGACGACGACACCGATCCGCCGGTGTTGGGCGAAGAAAGCGCCGTGATGTTGAAGACCGGTTCCGGGGAGGAAGCGGAAGACTATACGGCCTTGACGGCCGTTCCTGGCGAAACCGAAATTGTGCTGACGGGGTGGAGTTTCACCAACCACTCCGCTGGCGGAAGCCTAGTGCACCTGCCGTGGCTAGGTAGCTTTGTCACCAACGCATCCATTTCATACTCGCCGGCCTATACCAACTCATTGGTTGTCACCAACGGCGGCACGACGGAAAATGCCATGTTCGGCACCGTCAACCAGGTGGCCAGTGGGGAAATCTACATGCGGGCAGGGGACTGGGTGCAGAGCGATCCGTACAACCTAGGCGCCTGGATTCAGTTCCAGTTCGATTTGGTCAAAGCCCATGATCTGGTCTTCTCTTTCGCCGAGGCTGGCGGCAACTACGGCTTCGAGGAAGCCTCTCTCTTGTGGTCGCAGAGCGGAGTGGACGGTAGCTGGAATCTGATGGATACATGGGAGCCCCGCACGGGCGGGGCAAGCACATGGGCCTCCCGTTTTGTGGATCTCTCCGCCATTCCCCAAGGGGCCGGAACGTTGTATCTTCGTGTGGTGTTGGGCAAGAATTATGGCGGAGCTTCCGGCACATACCGCATGGACAACATTCAGCTCACGGGATATCCGGAGGAATTTCTGATCACGGATGCCCAGTTGCATGATTTCGGCCTGCACTTCCGGGGCAACATTTATGATACCAACAGCGGGATTCAGCGGGCCTCGGCCAGCATGGGGGTTGGCGGGAATGACGGCGTCCGTGATGTCTCCCGGGACCATGGCGATGGCTTCTCGCTGGATTCCACCATGTGGTGGCGCATCACCGACCTATCCAAGGCGGAGGTGACGCGCTGGTATGAGGAATCCCGTTTGGACGGCTTGCCAGTTCGCATTAGTGTCTGGGATGACGACCAGGACCGGCTGGATGATGCCACCGATCTTCGTGGTCATTTCGGCAACCTCCGGGTGGTGGACGACGATGAAGAACCTCCTCAAATCAAAATGGAAACCCTGCGGCCTGTCGGCGGCGGCGTGGTGGCCCAATGGTGTTTTGCCAGCAATACCCTGTTGTTGCCGACCCGGACGGATGCCAGCGTTCTCATCAGCGCTCTCGGCACCATGACGACGAATGGAACCAGGAGCACGCCGAAGTTTTCCGCCAAGAATGTCGAGTTTAACCAATGGGCGGTCTATCACAGCGGCTGGCACGTGGATTCGAAATACTGGTTTGCCAATTTCACGCCGGAAAGCGACATGAGCATCACCAACCTTTCCTTCGAAACCATGGTCGGAAGCACGAATGGGCCAACATACTATGAAGTGCAGGTGATCACGAACGACACAGGTGAGGCGGTTGTGGTGGCGGAGTTCGACCTGGCGCAGGACCGCGTTTGGTCCTCTCTCGATCAGATCAAGACCTGGACACTCCAGAACCACGAACTGGATGTTGTGCTTCCGGGCGGCCGGACATCCGAAATCCGCCTGATGGCGAAGGGCGGCAACCGGGCCAAGGGCGTCGGCGCCACATGGTATCTCTACAATCTGGTCTTTGAAGGAAAGCCGGAACGGGAGGAAGGCCGCACCGAAGTCAGTGATGATGAACTTGCCCGCGCCGCCTTTTGGATGAAGGGGGCCCTTTGGGACCCGCTCAACGGCCTTGTCGGCACCAACAGCGCCAAGCTGGACAAACGCCCCCGCTTCTCCCTGCGCACGCCCCGGGATGAGGCATATATGACAGATGTGCCCCTGCGTTTTACCTCCGCGGCTGGTTTGGCGGATGGAGAGGGCCGCTCCGAAGAGCAGGGCGCCTTCGAAAACCCCATGGAACACGTGCCGTATGTCCAGCGCGTGCTGGGGGAATATCGCGGCCAGATCAACGCCTGGGATGCCGATGATGATCGAACCAACGACGACCTACAGGTCTTGGGCGACATTGCCTTCTATGCGGTGGACAACGATGTGACTCCGCCGGGGTCCGTCGGCCAGCTCTTTGTCAACGGCCAGCCGGTGCCGGATGTTGTCACCCGCGATTCCGTGGCTTGGACGAACGAGCCCGGCTTCTTGGTCAGCTTCAGCTCCGTGGCGGAGGATCAGGAACCCACCGAGGAACAGGTGCCCATTGTGAAGTCCAGAGGAGTTTCCGGGGTTGGAGAATACCGAGTGGCGGTTTCGAATGAAGGCGACACGGTGGACATGGTCTGGACAAAGGGGAAACCCTATGCCGTGGCCACCACCAACGGGGCTTTGGCCAATTATGGATTTGAACACCTCGACGACCAGAGCTGGACGATGGATGGTGGAGCAGGCATCCAAAGCGCATTGGTGGATGCCACCCTGGCTTGGGAAGGTACCAACAGCCTGAAGATGGCAGGCGCTGGCTCCTTGGCCAGTCAATGGATCCGATTCCAGAACGAAGCGGGGGTTGCGCCGAAGGTCGCCTTCCAGCTCCATTTCGTTGGACCGGGGTCCCTCACCGTGAAGATGGAAGGGTTCTGCACCACTTCGGGACAGGCGGAGGAAGCGGGCTCGCTGGAAGAGACCGTTCCAGCTGCGGCAGAATGGACCGCCTATTCGTTCGAACCTTCGTCGCTGGGCAACGGGTCCGTGGATGCCATCCGAGTCTCTCTTGTCGGCGGAACGGGCATCAACTATGTGGATGACATTCGCTTTTCCGTAGATGTCGGGGAAAGCAACAAGCCGGCCATGCACTTTGTCGCCGGGCCGGAGCACCAGGGCCTGAATCCACAATATCTCTATGCGATGGATGCAGACAACAACCGGCCGGAGGATGCCTTGCCGGGTGAGGCCAAGCCGTTTTACATTGCCTATGACATCACGCCGCCGACCCTAGTGGCCATGCGGCACGGGGCGGAGGGAGCCTCCACGGAAGCCGTGGATGATCCCACCACCCAGTTCGACCTGCGGTGGAGTCCCGATGGCGTCGGCCCGGATGACTCGGAGCACCACAACCATCCACAGCGCGGCCAGTCCGGTGCCAGCCTGGACCTGTTCTCGCCTTGGCAAAGCTATAAGGTGTATTACGGAACATTCGACCCTCTGGAGGTGCCGGAAACGGATGACCCCTACAGCAAGACCGGCTTCATCTATACCAACTTTATCGCGAGCGGAATGTATAAGAGCTGGAACAGCAAAATGGCGGATTCCCCCATTGAAGATTCTTTGGCGGTTGCTCAGGGACGGACCCATTATGCCGAATTGGCGAGCCTCAACACCAATTCCATGCGCCTGTATGATTTGGATTTCGACCAGGACTATGTCGTGGTGATGGTCGGTGTGGACCGGGCCGGGAATGAGGGCCCCGCCGATGAGAACAGCTGGGCCACCAACAACACCATCCGCTTCTCCCTCACTCGTGGCTGGTCGGTTTCAAAGGAAACCGCGCGGGCGGCCTTCACGAACGCCGTTTTGGACAACCCCAATACCGAGGTGGCTTCCGCCCTGGCGTGGACGGCCGCCGGCAAGCAGGATGCCGAAGGCGTCTTCACCAATGTGACCAAGGATTATGACTTGATCCATTGGGATGCCTCCTCCTTCCAGGAACGGACCAACAACAACTGGCAACTGGTGGGAACCGTCCGCTCCAATTGGTTTGTGGATGACGGTGGCCATTTCAAGGGCCGGGGCCAGCTCCGCTTCTACCGCGCTTCCTATAAGGACCGCTGGCGCCGGACCAATATCGTGAACGGAGCCCGCCAGCGCCCATTGGTGAGTGAAGAGGTCTACGCCATGCACAACGTGGTCCTCTCCAGCGGACCGAACTTTGTGGCGTTGCACGGCCTGCCGTACACCAACACGCTTGAAGGTGTCTTCGGCGGAACGGAAACCTTCCCAGGCGCGGCGAACGCCATGCAGGCCACCCGTGTTGAATTCTATCTCCCGGGAACCAATGCGGTTTCCACGGAGCAATACTGGTTGAGCACGGACGGCCGCTGGCGGCAGGGAAATGAGGATGTGACCACCGTTCTCCAGCCCTCCAACTTCTTCACGCGTGGTTTTTCCATTACGCTGCCGGAACCCTTGCCCGCCGCCTATGAGAGCACCACGGCCCAGAACACCTCTTTCGTGGATTCCAACGGGGTGCCCCATCAGCTGTCCGCTATGGTCTGGTCGCCCATCATGCAGGTGCCGACCAATTCGATTCAACACGTCATTCATTGCGGGCAGAACACACGCGGCGCCCAGGCCCTAGTCTATAACCTGGTGGCGTTGCAGTTGCCGGTTCGGGCCCATCCGCGAGATATGAACCTGCAGGCTTCCGGCTTCACGGGTGGGGCGCCGGGGACCAGCGACTTGATCTATACCATAGATACCACACAAATGCGCGTCCGTAACGGGCACACCATTTATTGCGATTTCGACGGGGTGTGGCGGTTTGTGCCCGGTAGCGGGAACCCCGCCCCAGGGCAAGAGGTGCCCAATGGATTCTTCGCCCCCAATGATGCCATCATCATCGTTTCCAAGAACGGCGGCCTCGGCAACACCTGGACTTGGACATATGACCCCGCCCATTTCTATACGTTGCCGACCCGCTGGATGGGAGAGTAGTCTCCCCCGTCTGTTTTTGATCTGGAGGGGAGACGGCCATCCGTTTCATGCCGCTACTGCTGTGTCGGTCCAAAATTGAACTGGATGGCCGGGGAAGGGAAGGTGTACAACACACGGCATGACAATGTGCAATGGGTCCTGGGTGGAAATACATGTGGATCGTGTGTGCCGGAATGCGCAAGCCATTCAGCATGCACTGGGCGGAACACGGTTGATTGCCGTGGTGAAATCGGACGCCTACGGCCATGGCCTAGGTCCGGTGGCGGAAGCGTTGGGCCGGGCCGGGGTTCGGGATTTTGCCGTGGCATATTCCGCCGAGGCATCGGTGGTTCGTTCCGCTGTGCCGCAGGCCGAACGGATTCTGGTGCTTGGTACGGCCTTTGCGGAAGACCTTCCCCGTCTGCTTCAGGATGGCATCACGCCGATGGTGGTGTCTCTGGAACAAGCCGTCCAGCTTTCGGATGCGGCGTGGGCCGCCGGGAGAAAGACGCTTCCGGTGCATATCAAGCTGGATACGGGGATGGGGCGCTTGGGATTCATCTGCCCCGCCGAGCTGGACCAGGCCGCCGAGGTTTTACAGCTGCCGGGATTGCATGTGGAAGGCCTTTGCACCCACTTCGCCATGGTGGAGCCCAAACGGCGCCCCGAGGCCGCGCAGCAGCAGGCGCAGCGGTTTCAGCAGGCGGCAGCGGTGTTGGAGGAGCAGGCGGGCCGCCGCTTGTTCCGGCACATATCCAGTAGCCGCGCCGCGCTCCTGGCGCCGGATTTTGATCAGGATGGGGCCCGGGTGGGTATTTCCCTGTACGGCTACGGCAGTGCAGACCCAGGCCAACGCTTCTTCTCCCGCCCGGTCCTGCAGTGGAAATCGAAGG
>JAISGX010000143.1 GCA_031262805.1 Verrucomicrobiota bacterium
GTCCGCTCCATCAACGGGCGGCGCACCACGCGGTACCATGCTTCCAGCGCGGCGATGTTTCCGATGTAAATTAACGCATTGTGGAGGAGGCGGGCGAGCGAGCGATACTCGGCGGAAAACGGGCTCAAGCCGGGCGCAAGCGCAGGGGGAATCACCAGCTGGTCGGGCTCCAGCACATCTTTGCGCAGGACGTTGCCCGCCGCCAGCACCGTGCCGAATTCCACGCGGACGGGCCCCACCATGCCGCCCTGACCGCCCAGAAAGATGGGCCGTTGGTTCAGCATCACTCCGCGGGGCACATCGCCCACCAGCGAGGCCGTGGCCTTGTCGCCGCGCGGCGTATAGTTGAAATGGATGAAGGACGAGCCGATCTCACTGTGGCGCTTACGGCTGGTGCCGCCGGACATCAGAGCATCGCAGAAATTGATGAGGCTACCGCCCACGACGAAGGGGAAAAAAATGGTTTGCTTGAGCCCCACGCTGTGGGCCATTTCCGCGCCTTCCTCCAGAAGGGTGCCCGCACGAACATGCGCGCAGCTGCCCATGGCGGCGCCGTCGAGAAAAACCGCGCCGGAAAAATAGCCGCCCTTGAGCTCCACCTTTTCGCCCAACTGGCAATTCTCCACCGTGGCCGGAGCTTCACGCCCCAGCACGCAACCGGGGCCGATGCTGGTGTCGGCGCCATAAATCCGGCTGCCGGCATGAAGCACCACGCCTTCGCCAATCTGTTCGAGCGGAACTTCTTCTGCGATCTCCACCGCCGCAGGCGCAGGAATCCGGACCCCCTTGGCCATCAATGCCTCTATGCGGCCCTTCATTTTCTCAACAACGCTCCGATCACCATGCCGACCGCCGCCGACCCCAGCAAGGCATACACCGCCTTGAGCGTCCACCGGATTGAAAACAACTCCAGCGTGAGCGCTCCCGGCGCATTCACCGAAACCACCACGAAGACCGCCAGAATCAGCAGTCCTGTAATCATTCCCTTACTCATAAGCACAACCCTTTCGCATGGGGCGTATTTTTCCACAGTATGGAAAAATTTTCCATTCTTTTTCCATCCATTGGAAACCAATCTCCACCGTTTTTCCACCGTATGGAAAAATTGTTTCCAGCGGGTGGAACCTCATCGAACAAACGGGGCCACCACATCCACATCCGGGAAAACCCCACGCACTCGCTCCTCCTCCTCCGCGAGAAACAGGAGTTTGACATTGGGCCCCGCATCCATGGTGAACCAGACGCCGATGCCGGCTTCGCGGGCCGCCCATACCCGGCGGATGGCGGCCACGGTTTCCGGCAGGGCATACACCAGCGGGGGGCGGGCGGCCAACATGAGGGCATGCATGGCCAGAGCATTGCCTTCCGCCACGGTCCCCAGCACGGCCATGTCACGCCGGAACAGAGCCGCACGAAGGGCGGTCAAATCCATCTCCACGCGGCCGGGCCATTCGCGGTAGAATCCGCAGGTTTCCACGCTACGGCGCATGCCGTCGCGGGAACCGATGGGTTTTTCCGTTGCGCACAGCACCAGGGCCCCCACCCGGAACGCCGGCCATTCCTCCTCCAGGCGGACGGCGAAGGAGTCCATCCCGTCCTCGGCCGTTCCGGCCTGCCATTGCACAAACCCATCCTCTAGGCTACGGGCGGCGCTACCGCTACCCAGCCGGGCCAGGATGGACAGCTGGCGGGTGCAGAGGCGCCAGCCGAAAAAGGCGTCCGCCGCCTTGGCCAGCGCGGCAAACCCCGAGGCGGAGGAGGCAAATCCGGCGGCCGTCGGCACGGTGTTGCGCGCATGCAGGGCAAACGCGAAATCCGGTGCCGGGCGGACGAGGTCCAGCCAGGCGGAGGCCCGGCGGGCAAACGAGGTGTCCGGCGCCAGCTCCCCGCCGTTGAGCCACACGCGGTCGGCCGAGGCATCCGCCCGGGCCAATTCCACATGCGAGCCCAGCGGACCCAGCGAAACCGATAGGCTGTTGGTGACGGGCAGATTCAAGGCTTCGTCCCGTTTGCCCCAATACTTAATCAGGGCGATGTTGGCCGGGGCATAGGCGGCGGCGGCGGTGCCCCTGGGTGTGCACGGCCGACCGGCCAATAGGCGTTCCACCACCTGCCGCGGCGTCATGACGGAAGCTCCTGGATCTGCACACCTTCCGGCTCCACCCGCACCTCCAGCGAAGGAACCCCCCACTCGCTCCGCATGGCTTTGCCAAGGGCCACCACGCAATCGCCCAAGCCCGAACCGGAAATTTTGCTGCCGAAAACCCTGGGATCCTTCCGCAGATCATAGACCAGAGACGACAAATCGCCATTGTTGACGCCCAGGGCATCCATCAGCCCCTGGTTGACATTCATCAGCGCGCCCAGCCATTCCCAGTCGCCATTGGCGGCCGCCTCGAAGGCCTGCCGGACGGTTTTGCCGATCAACGCATCGAGCTCATCGTACAATTCGGTGTTCTGCTTCCGCTTTTCCTCCACGAAGGCAATCACATCCGGCGTAGGCATTTTGCTGCCGGAATACAACACCGTCAGCTCGGGCATGGTGGAAAGCTTGACCACTTCCCGGCTGGAGCCGAAATAACGCAGACAACCGCCATAGGTGCTCCCCGCCACATCCGCGCCCGAGCCCACGCCGCCCTGCACGCGGCGGGTGATCTGCACGCCATCCGCCAGCAGGTCTTCGCGGACCAGCTTGCCGCCGCAGGCGGCATCCAGAGCCGCCAGCGTGGCCACCACCACCGCCGCGCTGGAGCCCAGGCCCATTTGGTGCGACATGTCGGAGCGGATTTCCATTTCAAACCCTTGTTCCAACTTTTCCCGACGGTGGCGGATGGCGGCCCGCACAAAGCGGAAGCTCTCATTGGGCGCCAATTCATCCAAGGTGGTTTCAAATTCCCCCAACGCGGAATGCAGGCGGATGGTTTTGTCCGCCAGCGGGTTCAGGCGCACCTTAATCCGGCGGCTGATGGCGCACACCAAGGCGGGCTGCCCACGCAGGACGGCATGTTCGCCCATCAGCATGAGACTACCGGGCGCGGAGGCTTGGACGGGTTGCAAAGCCATGGAGCGACTTATACGACGCGAACGCCCAAGGGATCGGGCCGCACGGTCATCAATTCATAGCCATATTTAGCGCATACTTGCGCCGGGGTTTCCGCCGAGGCCACCACCACCATGCCCGCCGCATCTCCACAAACCGCTCCGGCGCCGCAGATTTTGGCGGCGGCCCCCGCAGCCTCCAGCTCGGCAATAAAGGCCGAGACGCGCCCAGGCACCACGCCGATGTGCTCCAAGAGGCGGTGGTTGGTCTTCATGGCACGCTGGAATTCCTTGAAATCGTCGCGCACCAGCGCCTTTTGCATGTGGTTCGTGGTCCGCTCGAATTCCTCCCAGATGCAATGCGATTCCCCGATGCGCGTGGCGACCGACGCCACCGCTTCCCCCGTAGAACAACCGGGCTGGCCGGTATTCACGATATACAGCGGCATGTGGGGCAACGGCATTTCCTCCGCCACGCCCTCCTGAAAGCGGACACAGCCGCCGTTCATCGAAACATAGGTATCCAACCCGCTGGCCCGGCCATGCTGCATGTTTTCCACTTCCAGACTGTAGCGGCTGTACCATTCGGGGCGGAAATCCACGCGGTAATAATGCCCCAAACCACGCAGGACGCTCAAAATGGCCGCGGCGGAGGACCCCATGCCGCATCCGATCGGAATATTGGAGTTCATGCGGACATTCACGCCGCCGCCCATCTTCAGGTGCAGGCCGTCCAGGACGGTGATATAGGCAAACTGGAACAGATCCACCGGCTTGCGCAGCACTTCGCGGATCGACAGGCGGCCGGCCAAGAATTCCTCATAGTTGCGCTGGACGCGAGAATGAAAACCCCGCAACGCACGAAGCGTGAAGGATTCCGTAGAGGAGGAGAAATCGGGCAGGTCGAACGAAACCGTATCCGCCGTCCCCTCCATGGTGATGAGGGTCTGGGCGTTGCGGTTGACGGCCATGGCTAGGGCCGGGCGGCCATAGACCACCGCATGCTCCCCGCTCAGAATCAACTTTCCAGGTGCAACTGCTTTCATAGATGGGCCATTATCCTACGCGTTTTTTCAGCCCGTGTAAAGCTTCCCCCGGCTTTTTCCCCTTCACTGGCGGTGCCCCTCCTTCGGCCGACGGCGGAAACGGGCGACGCGGCAGTCCAACCCGGGTTGCACCCGGTTGCGCACGGCTTTTGCCTCCGATGGCTTCTGTTTACTTTCTCCTTGCCCCACGCGCCCCTTTTGTGTTGTTTTCTTGACCGCAGGGGGGGAAACCCCAAGAATGGGCGAAACGATTTACTGAATTTGAAGAATATCGGCATGTACTTGTCGATGGAGGAATTGACGCATGAATCAGAAACACAATCAAACGACGAGTGCCATGCATTCGAGCCATGTGGACAATGTGTTGCCCGATACCGTAGAGGCGATCAAGACCGGCTTTCAACACCATTTGAAATATTCCCTAGCCAAGGATGTCTTTTCCGCCACCAACCACGACCGGTATGTCGCCCTCGCACTGGCGGTCCGCGACCGGCTGGTGGACGGCTGGATCAAAACCTCGGTGACCTACCACAAAACCAAGGCCAAACGCGCCTATTACCTGTCCATGGAATATCTGATCGGCCGGGTGATGGGCAACAACGTCATCAACCTCCAGATGGACGATACCGTCCGCCAGGCTATGGAGGAACTGGGGCTTTCGTGGGACAACCTGCGCGACGTGGAGCGTGATGCCGGACTGGGCAACGGCGGCCTGGGCCGCTTGGCCGCCTGCTTTCTGGAGTCCATCGCCACCCTGCAGCTGCCGGGCTACGGCTACGGCGTGCGCTACGATTACGGCATCTT
>JAISGX010000030.1 GCA_031262805.1 Verrucomicrobiota bacterium
ACCAGACATCGGCGCGACGGCGGCCTTCCGCCGTCACCACCGTTCCACCGCGAATCAGCACGCCCATGAAATGCCGTCCTTATTTCCGTTTCTTCGGTTTCGCCTTAAGCGGCCGGTTCCGGGCATCCACTTTCACCACCAGGGGTTCATGCGCACGGGCTTCGGCATCGGACATCGGCGAATAGGTCAGGACGATGATCAAATCGCCTTTCACCGCCAAGCGGGCGGCAGGACCATTGAGCATCATTTCACCAGATCCCCGGCGCCCGCGAATGGCATAGGTTTCAAACCGGGCCCCGCTGTTTAAATTCAACACATGCACCTGCTCACCAGGCAGAATGTCGGCAGCTTCAAGCAGGTCCTCATCAATGGAAATGCTGCCTTCGTAATCAATCTCAAGGCCCGTCACCGCGGCGCGGTGAATTTTCGATTTCATCATGATTCGTTGCATCATCCAATCCTTTCAAAGAAATTCACTCTACTCCGCACCACGGCGGCAATCAAGCGCGGAAGGCAGCCGCTCCGGGGCGGCGGCGCCCATCCGAAAGACGCCGTCGGAAATACGCCCCATTTTCAGTTTCACACCATGGCCGAGCTCCAGGCTGCCTTCCTCCGGCCTCGCCAGCGGCGGGCGACTGGCTAGGCGTGCCCACAGGTCCGCACGGCGATGCCTCTTCCGCGCCGGCCCACTGCTTCCATCATCGTCTGCTCGTCGATTTCGATTCTGCCCGCATGGCGGCAAAACCATATTTTCCGGCCCACCCGGAATCCGGACGGCATGAAAAAAGCCGCCCGAAAAAGGCGGCCCTGGGCGTCTCCCACGCGGAAAATCTATGCTTCATCGCTCATCACGCGTTCTACCGTCAAATCGGGACTCACTCGTTCACGCAGCTCGGATTCGATGCCATTTTTCAACGTCATCATGGCATGGGGACAGGTATGGCATGCGCCACGCAGGCGTAGCTTGACCGTATGGCCCTCCAACGCCACAAATTCCACATCGCCGCCGTGCCCCTGGATCATCGGCCGGACCTCTTCAACAAAGGCTTTCACTTTTTCTTCCATGATTTTGTCGTTCCTTCCATCTGTAAAATGATGGAAGAAACGTACTGCACCCGCTGTAGCATTGCAAGCGCTCGAATGCCTTCCCCCAAAAAAAACGACGGCGATTCGAGAAGAATCACCGCCGTCAGGATCGGATTGCCTTGCACAATCCGACGTGTGCGAAAGAACTTATTTCTTCTTCGCGACTTTCTTTGCAGGAGCCTTCTTGGCGACCGCCTTCTTGGCCGGAGCTTTCTTTGCCACTGCCTTCTTGGCGACCGCCTTCTTAGCCGGAGCTTTCTTTGCCACTGCCTTCTTGGCCGGAGCCTTCTTGGCGACCGCCTTCTTTGCCGGAGCCTTCTTTGCAGGTGCTTTCTTTGCAACCTTCGTTACTGCCATTGTGTATTTCCCCCCCTTCCAGCCTGACGCTCAAAGGCGGTCAGGGTATTTCTGAAGTTATTCATGAAACATTGTCCTTTGTTTCTTTCGCTTAAATCATCGTAACGATTTTATTCTGTTTTGATTTCACAGGGAGTTTTAGGAAGGGGGCGAATTTCTTTTCACATATTCTCATCTCGTTGAATGAAAGAGTAATGCGAAGTTATTAACAGCGTCAATAGATTTTACGAAATTTTTTATCTTTTTTCTCGACGAAAATTTCTTCCACCATCTGCATCACTTGGCGCGCACATTTTTCTTTTGTGGCACGGGGCACCACACGCACCTCTCCAGACGCACGATAAAGGGTCAGCGCATTCCAAATGGAATCAAACCCCTGATTGTTTTTCGACACATCATTTGCGGCAATGGCATCCAGATTTTTGCGGCGCAGTTTTCGTTTGGCCTCCCGCGCCAAATCGTTCGTCTCCGCTGCAAATCCGCAAAACACCTGCGTTGGTTTTTTCAATGGAGCAATCGTCTGCAGAATATCCGGCGCCGCTTCCCACTCCACCCGCGGCGGTCCATCCTGTTTTTTCAATTTGCGCGCGGCCGGTTTTTTCGGCCGCCAATCCGCCACGGCCGCCGCCATCACCAGCACATCGCACCACGCCAGCGACGCCAAAACCGCATCGAGCATGTCCTGAGCCGTCACCACGCGGATCATCCGCACGCCCTTGGGCGGCGGCAACGCCACAGGTCCTGAAATCAAGCGGACGCAATGGCCGGCTTTTTTCGCCGCGGAGGCAACCGCATATCCCATCCGACCGCTGGAGCGGTTGCTGATGAAGCGCACGGCATCCAAGGGCTCACGGGTCGGGCCGGCTGTAACCAAAACGTTCATGGCGTCACCCCGCCGGAAGGATGTTCTCCACAGCGGCGATGATATCGACCAGCTTGGCCAATCTTCCGGCGCCGGTGGCGCCGCAAGCCAATGCCCCGCATCCCGGCGGAACAATCGTCGCCCCGCGGCGCGCTAGGGTTGCAGCATTCTCCTGCGTGGCGGGATTCATCCACATCTTCACATTCATGGCGGGGGCAATCAGAAGCGGGCCATCCATGGAAAGCGCCGCGGCCGAAAGGACATCCTCCGCCAGTCCATGGGCCAAGCGGGCCATGGTGTTGGCGCTGCAAGGCGCCACTACCATGACGGCGGCCTGTTCGGTCAACCCCAAATGCGTATATCCTTCCGGATCCATGGAGGCATAGAAACCTGTCGGAACCGGATGGAGGCTCAAGGCCCGAAAGGTCAGGGGGCCGACATACTGTGTGGCGCATTCCGTCATGACCACCCAGACGTCCCACCCCTTTCGCTGCATCAGCCGGAGAAGCTCAACGGCCTTGTAGGCGGCAATGGAGCCCGTCACCCCCAGGATGATTTTGGGCGGCTTAGGCATGAAAATCCTCGCGTCGGTTTTCGTTGCGGTGGCGTTCGGCCAGGATGATGGCCCGCATGTGGTCATAGGCTTCCGCCAAATCATCATTCACCACCATATACTTGTATTCCTTCCAGTGGGCGATTTCCTCACGGGCCTGTTTCATGCGTTTTTCGATGACGTCCAGACTGTCCGTTCCACGCGCCACCAACCGGTTGCGCAACACTTCGGTGGAAGGCGGCACGACGAAGATGTCCACCAGCGTCCGCTTCAACGGATCGCCCTCCGGAGCTTCCCGCACATATTTTCGGACGGCGGCGGCGCCCTGTACATCCAGATTCATCAACACATCACACCCCTCCTCCAACGCCGCCACAGCCGGAGCGCGAGGCGAGCCATAGCGGTTGCCGTGCACTAGGGCACTTTCGATGAATCCACCGCCCGAGAGCTTCTTTTCAAAGTCTTCCATGGACATGAAATAATAGCTTTTGCCGTCGATTTCATCTCCACGCGGCGCACGGGTGGTCGCCGTGATGGCATAATGGATGTCCTTGAATTCCTTCTGCAGCTTGTCGCACAAGGTTGTCTTGCCCGCCCCAGATGGCGCAGACACCACAAAAATGATATTCTTCCAACTCGGCTTGATGCCCTTCATCTCGTCCCTCCTTTATTCAATATTTTGAATTTGTTCCCGGCTACGTTCCAGTTCCGCCTTGAAGTCAATCACCAGCCGCGTCACCTCGCCATCATTCGCCTTGGAACCAATGGTATTGATTTCGCGGCCCATTTCCTGTGCCAAAAAATCCAATGTCCGGCCCGCCACACCGCCGGAGGCCAGTAGCTCCCTCGCCTGCTGTACGTGGCTGGCCAAGCGCACGCGTTCCTCGGTGATGTCCGAACGATCGGCAAACACGGCCACTTCCTTCAATAACCGTTCATCCTCCGCCAATGGCACGCCCGGCAACGCCTCACTAATGCGTTTGAGCAGGTTCCGGCGATACACCTCCGTCACCCTAGGCGCTCGCTCGCCGATCTGCCGGGCCAGCGTTTCCAGATGCATCAAGCGCTCGCAGACATCCTTTGCAAGGGCCGCGCCTTCCTTCCGGCGCATATCGCACAAGCGTTCCAGCGCCAGCTCCAGCGCCTTCTCGATGGTGGGCCACGCTTCTTCCATGTCGGTGCGCGTTCGGTCGAACACCAGCACATCCGGAATGCTTAGCAGAACGGAAGCCTTCAGATCGTCGGGCAGTCCCAAGGCTTCGGCCGCCACGCGCAACGCCTGCACCTGGGCTTTCGCCAGCCCTTCATCCACGCGCACGCCGGTCTCCTGGGCCTCCGCCGTCCATGTCACGCGGATTTCGCCGGTGATCCGGCCGCGGGAAATCCATTTCTGCACTTTCTGATGGATGCGGGACTCAAAAGGAAGCAGGAAGCGCGGCAGGCCAATGCTGACATCCAGCTGTTTGCGGTTCACGCTACTCAGCTCCACATCAACCCGGACCAGCCGATCAGCCGCCGCTCCGGCTCCGCAACCGGTCATGCTCATCACATTCGTCATGTCCGCCATCCTACCGTACGCCGTCCGTATCTCCAATTTGAAAATTCACTTCAGTGGAATCGCTTTTCGGCGCGGCCTGATCGGACACAATGGCATCCCACGCCATCTTGTACTGTTCCGCCATGACCGGCGATTCCATCCACACCAGGTTTTCCCAGTTCACCACCTGGGCCTGCGTGGTGAAATTGTAGCTGCCCGTCACCACCCAGCGCAAATCGAACACCATGAACTTGTTGTGCATGGCCGCATAATCGCCCGCCGTATAAATCAGGGTGACGGAAATTCCCTCTTGCCGAAGCCAGGCAATCAGGCGGCGGGCACCGGGATGCTCCGCCTGGTTCACATCCATCTTCATCTCCACCTGGACGCCACGCTTGTGGGCGCGGACCAAAGCCGCCGCAATGCGGCTCCGCGTAAACGCATAGGCGGCCACCCAAATGCTGGTTTGGCTCTTTTCGATGCTTTGGAGGATGAGGTCTTCACATTCCCCATTGAAGGCACAAACCGCATTCACCTCGGTCTGCACAGGAAACGGCGAGTCGAATTTCTCTCCCAGCGTCCGACCATACAGCCGTTCATATTTCTGTCGGATCTCGGTGGCATAAAACGATCCTTTGGATTCCGCCGCCTTGAACGCCTCCCAGACGGATACGGGCACCTCAAAATAGCGAATGAACTCCACGTCCTTGCCCAGACGGACCCGCAGCACGCCGGCCTCTTCCGATTCCATCCACTCAAAAGAAGCCTCCTGGATGAACGAGCTGTCCGCCTCCAGCGTTTCCATCTGGACATTCCGTGGAAGCGCCGCCGGGACCAACGCCGCCATCGCCAGCCAGATCATCCCCGCATACCATCTTTTTCCTGCCGTCATACAGCCTCCTTTATTCCATTCCTCTTAAGCCGCCGGAAACCGGCAGATGATCCGGGTGCCGCCGCCGGGGGCGTTGTCCACCTGCAGGTCGCCGCCGAACACTTCCGCACGGTGTTTCATAATGCGCAGGCCGCTGCCACCCACGCCGTCGGCTCCAAGGGCGGCCGCCATGCCGCGCCCATTGTCTTCAATGCCGAGCACTCCGCCATGGGCATCATAGCCCAGCGTGAGCACCACGTGCGTGCCCCGCCCATGCTGGATGGCATTGTTCACGGATTCCTGCGCAATCAAATAGAGATGCTCCGCCGTAGCCGCATCACGCGGACGGCCTTCCTGTTCAGCATAAAATTCCACATCCGTTTGGAACAGCGCACTGGATTCCGCCGCCAACTGCCGTAGCGCATCCGGAAGCCCCGCCTCGGTCAAAGCCACCGGGGCCAGCCCACGGGCAATCCGCCGAATCTGAGTTACAGCATCTTTCAAGGTGCCAGCAATCTGAACGGCTTCCGCTTCCGCCGTCGGATCAGGCGCCACCGCCTTCTGCCGGTAGGCGCCGAACAAATACATCGCCCCGGTCAACTTTTGCCCTAGCGAATCATGCAGGTCGCGGCCGATGCGGGCCTTTTCGCTTCCGGTGATTCGCAGGATTTCATCCTCCAACTCCCGCCGCTCCGCCATCACCGAAGAGAGTTTGGCATTGGCCCGGGCCAATTCAGCCGTCCGACGCTGCACCAGGCGCTCAATCCGCTTGGCGCGGCCCGCCACCCACGCAAAAAGACCGGCAAGGGCCACCGACGCCAACAGCCCGAACCCACCAACCCAAAAAGGTGCTCGGCTTCGAATGGCGGCTGCATAGTCCGCTTCCGCCCAGGCAAGGAAACACCATTCCTGATTGGCTAGACTGAGCTCTCGTTCGTAGTGCCAGCGCCCCGGCGCCTCCTCCCGGAGCGGCCGGGAAATCGGCTCCAGCCGCACCTGGATGCCCGCGAGGCTGTCCTCCATGGCCGCATCCACTATCCGGCGGGGCAAGAACAGGCCCACGGCAAAGCCAGCCAATTCACGCCCCCGCGGTGGTTGCTCGACAAAAATGGGCGCGAACATCGGATATTCCGGCCGGTCCGCAGGAGCGCCCTCCACCCGGGCCCCCAAGGCGAAAACGCCCCAACGCATCATCGAAGCAATCGCCGTCTGGTTTTCCGGTGGGACGCCGAAATCGTACCCCTCAGGCACCCCAAGCCCACCGGGAGGGGTTTGATACGTCAGGGGGAAATACCCCGGCCTGGTCGGCACCGGCACATACCCACCATGGCGGTCCGACATGACCAATGAACGCCCGGGGCCCTCGGCTTTGCTTTCATACGCCATCCGGAACTCGTGGGGGATATACTGGACAAACCCATAGGCCCCCAGGATCCGTCGCTGGTACACCATTCCCTTGCGCACAATTTCGTCAAATGCATCCGGCGTGACCTGATCCGAGAGCGTGTGCAATTGGCGGATGGAATCGAGCACTTCCATAAACAACTGGATTTCCCGCACCGTCCGCTCGAACATCTTTTCCGATGCCTGCTGGAAGGCCTGCTCCACACGCCGCGTTCCTTGGTGGTATTGATGGATCACCATCCAAGCCGTGATGCCCAAACCCAGAAACAGCAAAACCACGGCCGGCAGAATCTGCCAGCGGGCTGTCCGAAATACGTACTCTTTTGCCTTTGCCTTCACATTGTCCACGTTGTGCCATCCTGCCATATCCCTCTGGACGAATACGAGTGTTTTCCCTTGTTTCTCCACTGGATTTGAATGAGCGGTTTGTCGGCAATCTATGGAATGAAGCCTTGTTTGAATGACCATCCATTCAAAGGAAGGCGTTCCTCATGGGGAAAAATGGCATGCGGCATACTCCCTGAGGGAACATAGATTTTGCTTGGAGAGTGTTTCGCTCATTCTCCAATGGATGGTGTCAATCCACTTGTTCAATACTCTCATCGCTGGGTGAAAAAATTTTCAAAAAGGGGACTAGAAAATGCACGCGCATGAATAAGTAGGTATAGAAAGGGGGGAAATATGAAAAAATTTCACTACCATCCCATAAGGACAAAACGGGAGCGTGAAAACGCCTGAATTGTTGGCATTTTCGTCCGAAGGTTTGGGGATGTGATTTGGGAGCGGGTCGGTCAGGGATATTGCTTCGTTGCGTTGGTGGGGGGGCTGTCCTGCGGGATTTCGGGGAAATCCCGGGAAACAGGCCTGTTCGGGCCTGTCGCGCCAGCGCGGCGGCGAAGAGGCTATCCCATAGAGCTGGAATTAGGGTGCAAATCTGGTGCAGGAGGGTGCAGGCAGACTCCTTGGCTGGTTTGTGGGACGTTTTCATCTTTTGCTGAATGGTAAAATGTAGAACGTCCAACCAGCCTTTTCTTTATCCCCGCACCAGTTCCTATGGGATGGTAGTGGATTTATTTGGTGGTCGGCAACCGCAAACGATTTGCTCCTGTACCCCTCTAAATATGAGTCTCAACGAAACCGGGAGGGAAACAGTATTCGGCCAACACTGCGGCGGTGGACAATAGCCAGGGGCAAGACGATCATGGCCGGAAGAACGAAAAGGACCGCATTCACGAGCACGATGAGAATCGTTCCGGGCGAATCCACATAAAGGGGATCCTGTTTCACAAAGAGGTAAACATTGTACGCCACCATCGGAACAAATCGAATGAATGCTAGTCCAGCAATCAAGAGGCACAACATCCACGCGACTTTAATGTCGCGATAGGTCATCAACACCAAGGCAAAACAGACAGTCAAAAACAGACAAGCCAGAACAACGCCTTTTGTTGGAGCCAAAACACATCGAAGCACAAAAGCTCCGAGCAGGACCACAGCCCAAGCGGTTAGGGTAAACCGAAGCCATTTCACTTCAGCTTCCCCTCACCGGCGACCTCGTCATCCCAGTAAGCAGTCACGGAATATGGCGCGCCTCCATACTGCCAGTTATCCCACGGATCGGAGTTGCTGTTGTCAAAATCGGATGGGGCCTCAAATGCGTCGGACACAGCGTAATTCAAAATGCATTTGTACGAATACGAACACTTGCTGCAGTCCGCTTGAATAAAACAAAAATACTTTCGATGAAATGAATAACCGCCCATTCCAAAAGCGACAGGTAACATACCAACAGAATCGGCCTCTACCGTAGATTTAAGAGTGACGTTTGGACATAAAAGAGTAGAAAAAGCGTCCTCAGTACTCTGTTTAGCCTTATCCTTCCATTCGTTCATCTTGGGCTGAACGGCTACGGTGACAGCGTCATACAAGCCAATCTGTTGAAGAGTCACGCTTTGGCCTCCACCAAAGTAGAAATGCCAAACCGCTTGAGAATTTCCCCAAGCCAAGCCTAAAGGATCAACACGCAAAATTGCATTGTTACCTACAAATCCGTAAAAATTCAACCCACTCCGTTTCCCCAGCGGATCCCGGTTGATCCACCTTCCGAGTTCGGGGTGATAGAATCTATAGCCGTAGTAGTTTATGGCGGTGGGTTCATCGTATTCCTTGGTGCTGAATTGGTATCGGGAATCGAAGG
>JAISGX010000031.1 GCA_031262805.1 Verrucomicrobiota bacterium
AATAGTCCAACGCCTGCCGAGCCAGAGGGCGATCACGATCCCCCCAGCGAATGGCATTCACCGCATCCCCGCGGTTATAGGTGTTGTGGATGC
Organism: Verrucomicrobiota bacterium; assembly: GCA_031262805.1. Classification (GTDB taxonomy): domain Bacteria; phylum Verrucomicrobiota; class Kiritimatiellia; order CAIQIC01; family Lenti-01; genus JAISGX01. The sequence continues at coordinate 94 of JAISGX010000031.1, forward strand.
CCCATTTGCTCCGAAGGAACTCTTGGCCTTCATACATCATGGGCTTGCCGAGCGATGTAAACAGGATGGTGGCCGCCAAGCGGTTTTTCGCCACATCTCGGTCATTGAGATGCCTTCCATCTTGTCCCGGAGCCGTGCTGATTTCATCCATAAAGGCTTTATCATCATGACTTTCCAAGTAATTAACCGGCTGGAGAGGATTCAAGGCCCACGTATGGACGGAACCAAACACACTGTTTTTCAGCCAATCCCGATTCCCCCATCCCAAGGCAAAATCCTTGGCGGCATAGCGGAAATCATTATTCCAGGCCGACCACCCCGTCCCGCGTAGCTGGTATTTGTTCTCGCCGCGCCCCGGGCTCCACGGTTCGGAAATCAAAATCACCTTGGGATTATACGCCCGGGCGGCATCCCGGATGGCCAGCATGGTTTCCATGTCGATCAGCTCCGCCAAGTCCAGCCGGAAGCCATCCACATGAAACTCTTTCATGAAATATAAGATGTTGTCCACGATCAACTTGCGCATCATTGGCGCTTCCGTCCGAAGATCGTTTCCGCATCCGCTGTGGTTATAGAAACTTAAATCCGGATGTAACCGGAAATAGTACTTTTTGTCGATCATCGCAAATACATTGGGTCCGCCCACATGGTTGTAAACAACATCCAGCACCACGGCGAATCCCCGGGCATGCAGATCGTCCACCAGTTGTTTGAACTCATAGTAGGCGGCGCCATTAGTCATATCGCTGGCATAGGAGGATTCCGGCGCAAAATAATAGACGGTTGTATAGCCCCAGTTATAAGGGTCCGTACTTTCTGAAAATTCATTGACGGGCAGCAATTCAATTGTATTGACGCCCAAGGTCTTCAAATGGTCTAGCCCGGTTCCCTTCCCCAGCGTTCCCATAAAACCGCCGTATTTCCCGCGTTGGGCGGGAGGCGCACCCGAAGACGGATGGACGGTCATGCCGCGGATATGACACTCATAGATCATCACATCCTGGGGATCGGGTGTCACCCATTGTTGATCCGTCCAGCCGCGAAACCATCGGTTGGTTGCATCCGGATCAACCACCAGAGTCAACCCATCCGCCGTGGCGGCCGCCCGACCGTAAGGATCGCCAATGACCGTGAAAAGATCAAAACTCTCCCCATTTCCTTCTGGCCCATCCACCCGGAAGCCGTAATACCGGCCGATATCCAGTTCCTGAGTGGTCAGTTCCCACACCCCGTCCTGCGGGTCTTTCCACATCCGGTATTCCTTTTCCGGTGCATAACGCTTGAATTCCGGCTCCCACGCGACAGCCTTGGGCTGGTCAAAGAAGCACAGCCATACATTCTTCGCCCGCGGAGCAAACAGCCGGTAGGTCGTGGTGTTGCGTTCCTTATCCAACGTCACGCCCATTGGCTTGCCGCTCACCAGCTTGTCAAAAACGCCCTCCGGCGTGGTCAAAACGCCCAAGGGGCGATCCGCCACTCCATCCAGACGGAGGACATAATTCTGCGCCATATCCAGTGGTTCCGCCGTGTGCACCCGGATTTCAGCTCCTCCGCTGCGGAACAAATCCAACTTGAGGTTGACACTACCCTTTCCATCCGGCTGGGCATTCGGCGCCTGCTCCGGTGGGTCCAGCCACTCGTTGCCATTCAACACAAACTTGAACATCAAGTCCTTTTCGCCCGCCGGCAGCCGCATCCCCTCCAACTGGGCGGACAACTCCCACGTCCCGGCAATCCGCCCCGGGCGAAGCACCCATTTGTCCCCCCATCCGCCGCTCCCATCCCAACCGGTAAAGTTTCCCGCCACCGCCACCTTGGTTGCGGCCGGCAGCTCCCGCTTATACGCCCTCTGGTCGAAAATGAACGTCACAATCCCTTGGGAAAACAAATATCCGGAAATGCCCGCATCCTCCATTTCCGTCACCACCTCCGTCCACTGCACCGGAACAGGCGGATCCAGCGTTGCGGTCGGATGGATGCCTTTCGGCAGGCTTTGGCGGAAAAACACGCGGATCATATGAAAATCATCCACCACGGCACGCTGAATCATCGCCGGGGAGCGTTCGATTTCCCCATCCAGATTGATCGGCAACACTCGATTGGCCCCGCCTTCCCAGGCCGAATTGATGATGAACTTGAATTCATGTTGTCCAAGCCGGGCCCCCAGCGTCCGCGTGTCCAATTCCCACAACTGATCGCCGATTCGGACCATCTCATGCCGCCCGGTCCAGGAGGACCACGAGCCCGCCACCGCCACATTGGTGACCGGCCCCAGTTCCTTCCGGCCTTTGGGAGGCATCACGACATTGGTCGGCACCACCGTTGAATCAAACCGAAGGAAAGGCGTCCGTTCATCCCCAAGCACAGGACGGTTGGTGGCACTCTGCGGAACCCGCCCCTGCACCGATCCAGCCGTCATCATTCCAAACAGGAGGCCTCCGATGGCCCATTGAATATGTAATCGGTGTATATGCACTTCCCACTCGTTTGCTCTACGCCACGCCTTGGACAACCGCACATCATCAGTCATCCGGCAGGACTGGGTAAAACGTTATCTTAAAACCCGACGGGCGTCAAATCAAAGGGGGGGGCTCGTCCAAGCCTTCAAAAATCCGCAGGGGCGTCCAGCGCAACCTTTTCCCCCTTGGCATTCAACCGGACAAACGTGATGTGGGTGGAAAAGATCGGCTCATCGCTGTCGCTGTGCGAGTTCCGGCAATGTACCTTGGTCACATAGGTGACGGAGGTGCGTCCCACACGCTCTTTCTCCACTTCGAAGCGCAGAATCGCCCCGCCACGGGCAGGACGCCGGAATTCCACCTGCGACATGGCAATGGTGACAAACTGTTTGCGCGGATATTCCATGCTCACGGCAATCCAGGCAGTTTCATCCACCCATTGCAACAGATATCCTCCAAAAAGCCCCCCGTACTGATTCATATGTTCCGGCATGACCACTTTATACGATGTCATCGGGACACGTCCTTTCACCCGCTCCATTTCACTTTCCAACGGCTTACCGCACGGCGTGCATACGCAACGCCCGGAAACCATTCCCGCCTCAAACGCAACAGGCGGTCTTGCCGGACGTTACCGCTTTCCCCCCCTCCGCTCAAGCCGTAATTTCCCCATCGCCCGCCTTATAAATTCGGCAACGGCTCCTGAAACAGGCAGACAGCAGGGGATCCTGGCGGATGGTTCAATTGTTTCGATCTGAATATTTATCCTTTGACCGTCACGAATTCGCTTCTTTCCCTCCCCTCTTCTGTTATTTTTGTTTCGCTGTTTCTGCGACGTATCTGAAAAATGAGTTTCTCCGACGCGGGAAAATAAAAAGGACGGCATATGAATCGAAAAATTGTTGTTATCCTGTGCATTGCGGCATGGGCGGCCACCACGGGTTGGGGGGCGGGATATAGTCTGTTCGAAGGATCTGCACGGGGCAATGTGGACCCATCAGGTCTCATCGCCGCAGGTGGAGACCCTAGCGTCATCTATTTCAATCCGGCCGCCATGACGGGCCTTCCCGGAACCCAAGTGCAGGCCGGAATCAGCCTCGTCATGCCGTTTGCTAGCGTTGAAACCGTGAATCCCTATACCGGGGTCAAAACCAAAACAGAAGGCAAAGACAAGCTCTGGCCCATTCCATCCGCCTACGTCACCCACCAAATGAATGAATCCATCTGGCTCGGCTTCGGCATTTACGCCCGTTTCGGCCTGGGAGCAGAATTCCCCGAAAACTGGCCCGGACGCTATAACAGCTACAAGGCGATCATCCAGGCCGTGGATCTCGCCCCCACCATCGCGTGGAAAATCAATGAAAAGCTTTCCGTCTCCGCCGGGCTGACCATCCGCTATTTCGATATCGAGCTCGCGCAGAAAATCGATGTTGCCGGAGCCGCCGGACTGCGCAACTACAACGATCCGGCGCCCTCCCCCTACGATGTGGACCAGAACCTGCACGGCGACGACATCAGCTTCGGCATGGATTTCGGCATCCAGTTCAAGCCCGTCGAAACACTTTCCCTCGGCGCGGCCTACCACAGCCGCATCCGCTTCGTCTGCAAAGGCGATGGCGACTGGACCAAGCCCGATGCCGTCCAAGCCCTTCTGCCGGACACTCTCAACGATACCCGCTGGAGCGCCAAAAACTACAATCCCGACGAAATCATGCTGGCCGCCTCATGGGATGCCACCGACCGGTGGACCCTTTCCGCCAGCGCCATTTATACGCTCTGGAGCGTATACGACAACCTCATTGTCGACTTCAACGAGCCCATGTTGATGGGCCGTAGCCAAATCACCTCCGTCAAAAACTGGAACGATGTCTGGCGCCTCAACGCGGGCGCCAGTTATGCCATCAATTCCAACTGGACCGCCCGGACTAGCTACACCTTCGATGAATCTCCCCTCAACCCCGATTTTGTGGATTACTTCGTCCCCGGTGACGACCGCCATTTAATCGCGCTGGGTTTAACTTGGGACAAGGATACATGGACAACCGATTTCAGCTATTTCTTTGAAATCGTCCGCGATATGGATGTGGACGGACGCCCCCAGAACGGCGTGTTTGACGGTCGCTTCACGGATGCCACGGCCCACGCCTTCGCCGTTTCCCTCACCAAGCGGTTTTAGTCTCCCATTTCCATTTCATCCCAAGCAGGCGCCCGGCGCCTGCTTTTTTATGCCCTGCCATCCATGAGATGCATCGGCCGTTTCCCCGACGGATGCGCCAACCGCGGGAAAGGAGGCCGCCTACACGGTTGCAAAGCTTGGACGCTTCAGTGGAATCGACGCGCTGCCGAACCATTACCGGCGTGCAACCAGCCCCCGAGAAGGCAAAGGAATGTTTCTGCATCTGGCCGCCAAATTCAACCCGTGCAAAAAATAAAGAAAAAAGTAGCACCCCCAACCGGATTCGAACCGGTGTTACCAGGATGAGAACCTGACGTCCTAGGCCTCTAGACGATGGGGGCATGCAAAACCGTGCGGAAGAATGCCCAACACTTTCCCGTTTGGCAACCAAAACTTTATGCCCCCCCTTGAGAGGCGCAACGGATGCCTATGGTACAATCGGAGATTGAATTTCCTCCCTGTTGCGCTACTTTTTTTGAACGCAAGGAAAGAGATTATGGAAACAAACGAATTCCAACTGGAAGTGGATGTAGGGATTGTGGGAGGCGGGCCGGCCGGGCTGGCCTGTGCCATCCGCCTTGCACGGGAATCCAACGGCTCCCTCCGCATCTTGCTGCTGGAAAAAGCAGCCAGGCCGGGCGGCCATCTGCTCTCCGGTGCCGTCATGCGGACGGAGGCGCTTGAAAAGTTGCTCACGCCGGAGGAATTTGCCGCCCTCCCGTTCCATACACGGGTCAAAAACGATTCGTTTCATGCGCTGTTGCCTCGTCACTCCATCCGCCTTCCGTTTGTTCCACCCAAAATGCGGATGAAGGGGCTTCCGCTTCTTTCCATCTCCCGCGTGGGACAGGCCTTGAGCAACATCGCGACCGGTCTGGGCGTGGAAATCATGACAAGCCAAACGGCGGATGATTTGATCTGGGAGGGCGACCGAGTGGTCGGCTTCCGTTCGGACGGCGATGGCATCCGTGCCGCCCACACCATTCTGGCCGACGGCCCGGAGGGCCTGCTTTCCCGGAAGGTGTTGGCCCGCCATCCGGACATGCGTGGAGCAAATGCCACCACCAATGCCATCGGCATCAAGGAATGGATTGAAATCCCCGCCCGTCCGGAAGCCGTGGGCATGGTTCTGCATACCTTTGGACATCCTCTGCCCATGGATGTGTATGGCGGCGGGTTTATCTACCATGCGGACGCAACCCATGTGGCGCTGGGCCTGGCCGTTGCCCTAGACTATACGGATCCGCTCACGTATCCCCACGAGTTGTTCCGCCGTTGGAAACGCCACCCACTGGTTCAACAGCATATCCAGGGCGGCCGGGTGGCGGGCTATGGCGCCCGGCTGGTGCCGGAAGGTGGCTGGTTTTCCCTGTCCCGTTTCCAGGCGCCGGGGGTGTTTCTGATCGGCGATGCGGCGGGCCTAGTGGACACCATGGAATTGAAAGGCCTCCATTTGGCCGTTGAATCCGGCATGGCGGCGGCGGAGGCCATTCTGCGCGGAGAGTCCATCATCCGGGCGGAAGACCTGCCCTCGTTGGAGGGCCTACGGCGAACGCCCAATTACCGGGCCTGCTTCCGTGGCGGGCTTCCGTTTGGCGTAGCGGGCGCTGGCATGGCGTGGATGACGCACGGCGCCTTCCCCTGCGGACGCATTCCGCAGCGGAGTGAACGCGCCTGCCTGAAACCCGTTTCGCGTGGCCGGAAGGCTCCCTTGCCAACGCAGGATTCCGGCCCGTTGGATCCCGGCATGGATTCTGACTTATATCATGCCCGCCTGCATTACCGGGAAGGGGAACGGCACATCCAGATCAAAGATGAAACAACCTGCCGGACGTGCAAAACCCGGTATGCCGCGCCCTGCACCCGGTTTTGTCCGGCAGGCGTCTATGAAGAGGCGGAGGCGGAAACGACCGGCTCCCTGCTCCATATCCGTTGCGAAAACTGCCTGCAATGCCGGTGCTGCACAATCAAATGTCCGCATGACAACATTGCGTGGCAAACGCCGCAGCATGGCAATGGGCCGGACTATCAGGATTTATAGCGCCCCGTCTTTTCCACCGCTTAGGAAGCGGGGCCGCTATGCAGAAGCGAGTCCATCACATCGCACACCAAAGGCATTTTTCCGGGTAGCGGCGGAATGAATTCATCAAAATCCGCCGATGCGTCCGGATTCATGGAGGAACCCAATGGGCCATCCACCCAGGCAAAGGGGACTGGATCGCTCGTATGCCCCCGTTTGTTAACAGGAGTGCGGTGGTCCGTGCAGACAATCAACCGATAGGGCTCGCCGGCCATTTCCAACGCTTTCCACACCGGCTCCACCACCTGCCGGGAAAAGTTTTCGATGGCTTTCACTTTTTCTTCCGCCAAGCCCTTATGTCCGCACTCATCCGGCGCTTCCACATGCACATACACAAAGTCCGCCTGCTTCAGGCAGTCGATGGCGGCCCGGGCCTTGCCGAGATAGTCCGTATCAATCCATCCGGTGGCGCCGGGCACGCGAATGACGTCCAAACCGCACAGGACAGCCAAGCCACGAATCAAATCCACGGCGGTAATGATGCCGCCCTGCCGCCCATACCGCTCCGGATAGGGTTGCAGGGCCATGGCCCGGCCCAGCCCCCACAGCCAAATCTGGGTGGCGGGCCGAAGCCCCTTCGCCACCCGCTCGGCATTGACGGGGTGCTCTGCAAACACGCGCCGGGACAGCTCCATCAACGCTCGCACATCTCCCCCATGGGGGCCGGAAGGGAGAAAGGCTTCCACGCGACGCCCCGAAATTTCGTGAGGAGGCGTCAACACAACATCCGTCGGCCCCTCCCGCCAGATCAACAGGTGCCGGTAGCTGACTCCGCCATAAAACCGAAATCCCTCGCGGGAGGCGGCGGCGTTCAGCGCTTCAATAAGCTGGCGGCCTTCCTCCGACGAGATGTCCCCGGCGGAATAATCCACCATTTTCCCGTTTTCCACCGTGACGAGATTTGCACGATAGGCCACATCCTCCGGGGCGAGCGGCAAATTTGCACCGGCGGCTTCAATGGCGGCACGGCCGGTATACTTTTCGGCGGCGTTATAGCCCAACAAGCCCATATTGGCGACATCGCTTCCGGGCGCCATGCCATCCGGAACGGTTTGCACCAACTGGACATGCCCCAAGGCGGCCGCACGACGGATGGCGGGAATATCGGCGGCCTGCAACGGCGTTTTATTCCCGAGAACGGCAACCGGCTCGTCTCCCATGCCATCGCCCACCAGCACGGCCATTTTTCGTTTTGCCTTCATATTCTTCCTATGTGTACCCCGCCGGATACGAAAAATCAACGTTGCTCCCACCGGGCGCCATGCCTCCGGCCTTTTCTTCGCGAGCCCTCTTTCTCGCGCCGCCGCACCTCCCGGCCCCTCCCGCATGAGGTCCTCGCATCATGCCGCTGTGCTGAAAAAGAGGCTCAACGGAATTCAGAAGCGGCCGGATTCGGCCGGGGCCGTCATGGAGAAAAACACGACTTCGGCATTTGCCAGATAAAACACCTCGAAGATTTCGTTTTCCGGGGTTTGATAGATGGCGGCAAGCTCCGGGGCACTTTCGAAGGCTTTTTTCTTCGCCTCCGGATTCGGCTCAAAAACGGCCTTGGCCGTCACCCGAATCCATTCCGTCCCGTTCGGTTTGGCCCCGCAGATTTCAATGCGAGGATTCACCTGGATCTGACGGTACAACAGCTTGGTGTTGGCTGTGGCGAAATACAGCCTGTTGTCGTGCTCCACCACCACGCCAAAGGGACGCACCCGCGGCTGGTCTCCATCCATGGTGGCCACATAAAACACGTGGCATTCTCTCAAAAAATCGAGTGTTTTGCGAAGCATGGGATTCTCCTTCCAATGGACCGTGGTTTCGTTTTCTTTCTTGGCAGTTTACCAACCGGAGTGAATAAAGACAATGGACAACTCCGTTCTCCGCCATGGCGTCCGCCAACAGCTCCGCCAGCGCGCAGAGAATTTAGTTTGCCTGCTTTCCCTGCGCCGTGCCACAGTTCCCGGCATGACGCTGGAGCTGGACATCCCCACCGCCCGCCCCTCCCCGCCCGCCGGGTTCACCCTGCTTGAAGTGCTCGCGGCCTTGGGGCTCTGCGTATTTTTAGCGGTTTGCGTTTCCTCGGCCGTGGGGTTCACCACGCGGGCGGAGCGGCTGGCGGAACGGGAAGGCGCGGCCTCCCTGTTCTGCCAAACGCTGTATACCGCCCAACGCCTGTATCCGGAAGAGCTTCCTCCCGCCCCCAGCGGCTGGAGAGTCGCCCGGACGGAAGACATTGAAAAACTGTCCCGGGACACCCTCCGGGAATGGCACACGCTACAGGTGGTGGATGCAAACGGCATTCTGCGTCCGTTTCCCCTCCGCGTGCTGGCCGAGGGGCCATAGGCGGCATATTCGGAACCCGTGGCCGCCTCCGCCAACAGTGGCCCCCCCCCTTCACCACGGATTCCCCGGCGAGAACATGAAGACGTTGTCGCACCCTTCTTTAATTCCAAGGGCGCGGTGGTCCATACCATCGTCCGGTGACGCTCGCGCCGGCGCCTTGCTTTCAGAAGGGCGGAGGGAGCAGTCGAGCGTATTTTTGACACTTGACAGGATAGTCCAATCTTGCACTATCCGATTTCGAATTATGAAAAATCAGGTTTCCAAAGAGCAAACGAGCCGCCTATCCCGCCCGGAACTAGAACAATGTAGCCTGCTTTCGCTACTGCGGCGCATCCAGCGGGAATATGCCATGCGCATCCAGCGCTGGGGGCTCCCCATGCATGTGGCCGGAACCCTCCTGGAAATCCATCTGCACCCAGAAACGGCGGAACCCTCCCACCTCGCCGACGGCGACGGGGCCGGGGTGCCTCGCCAGACCATGACCTTCATCTTGGATTCCCTTGAGAGAAGGGCCTTGGCCAAGCGGATGGCCCACCCGGTGGACCGCCGCCGCAAAATCATCCGTTTGACGCCCAAGGGGTCCAAATTGGCCCAACAAATTTATGAAGATATCCTCGAATTTGAAGCCCATGGCCTAGAGGTGGTGCCTTCCTGCGAGGCCCCGGTTATGCGCGAGCGGATCACGCGCTATATTGAGGCACTCATCGAGCAAAACAAGGTAATGAAACGGCCCAGCAAACCCAAAGAATGAGTATGAAAACAATCTCTTCGCCTTTCCATCCAGTCCTCCTGCTTGCGTCCCTCATGCTGTTCACGGGTTGCACCCGGTTTGAACCGGCACGGGTCCGTCGGGAGCAAACGGCATCCTTCATCAGCAATCTGAATGCAAAAGCAGAGGCCTATGTGAACCAGCCGCTCACGCTTACGGACTGCATCCAGATCGCCATGACGAATAATTACGACGTCCGTAGGGCCGATCTGGACCAGGAACTGGCTAGGATCGGCCGGAATGTGGCCTTCACAGCTTTTCTGCCGAATGTGGCGGCTTCCGCCGGCTATAATGCCTATTCCAAGGATCCACGGCTTACCTCCAAGGAATTCGGAACCGCCGCCATCGACATCGGCATGCCGATTTTCATGCCGTCCGCCTGGTTTCTGTATGCCTCGGCGCAACACGGGTATGCCGCCGCAGGCATGGCCGCGCATTATACACGCCAAAACATTGTCCTCCAGACCACGCTGAATTACTACAATGTGGCGGTGCAGCAGGAAACCATCTGGGCGCTGGAATCCCAGCTGGAAGCCGCACGCGAAACCGCCCACCGGGTGGAAGGTCTCGCCACGGAGGGCTTCATCACCCAATGGGAAAAGGATCAGGCGCTTTATCAGGTGGAAGCCCGCGAGGTGGAATTGACCCACGCCCGTCGGCAATTGCGCATCCTTCGTAGCGAGCTCCTGCAGGGCCTCGGCCTTTCCCCTTTCACCCATGTGGAGCTGGCCGATGCCACGGATGAAACGAAACGCCCGGGCGGCACCATTGAAGATCTAGTGTTGAAGGCGTTGGAGATCCATCCGCAACTTTCCATTGCCGACCGCCAGGTGGTGATGAAGGAACACGCCGTTCGGCAGGCCTTCTGCTCCTTCATTCCAACGGTTTCCCTGTTTGCCAACCATGAGTGGACAGGCAACGATCTGGCCGCTCATTCCGCCAACTGGGTGGCCGGTTTCAGCGGAGTCTGGACGTTGTTCGACGGCCTGGCCAATGTGGCCCGCTACCGTGCGGCAAAAGTCGAACGCCGAGAGGCCCGGCTGGACAGGGAAAACACGTTTCTCTCCGTCATCGTGGGCGTCATCAGCGCGGAAGCCGCTTTGAACAACGCCATTGAATCGGCCCGCCTGTACCAGCGCTCGTATGATGTCGCCGCCGCTAAATATGCAGATTATGACGCCAAGGCCAAGGAAGGGGTGATTCCCCTGAGCGACGCCCTGGATGCCCGGGCGGATATGGACCTGGCCCAAGTGGTGCTCGTGAAGAGCCGCTATCAAGCCAAAATCGCCACCGCGAACTTGGAGCTCGCGATGGGCATCACCCTTCTGCCGGAGGCGGTCGCGCCTTCCGCCGAAGAGCCTGTCTCAGAAGAATAGTTGAATCGTAAGGAAAAGAAGAAACCATGAAAACGAATCGTCTCTGCATCATTCTCCCTGCCTTTGCCCTTCTTGCCGTCTTGCCCCTGAGCGGCTGCGAAAAAAAAGACGCCCCGGCGGACGACGCCGAAGCGGCGGGCCGCATTCTGCCCATCCGCGTCATCCCGGCCGAATCCCGGATGTTTGAGAGCCGCCTGACGGTTCAAGGCTCGTTGGAAGCCAAGAACTATGCCAATGTGGCCGCCCGTACGGAAGGCACCCTAGACGAAATTTGGGTGGATGAGGGCGACATGGTCGAAGCCGGCAAAACCGAATTGTTCCAGATTGATCCCTCACGCGTCCAGAATGCCTTGACCATCGCCAAGCAGAACCTGCTGGTGGCGCAGGCTTCCCTGGCGGTGGCGGAAGCCTCCGCCGAGAAGGTCCGTGCCGAAGCCAAGAAGGCCGAACTGGACTTTGCGCGCTATGAGCGCTTGCACCAGGACGGCCGGGTGACGGAAAACGAGTTCGAATCCTTCCAAGTGGCGAACGAACAGGCCAAAGCCGGCATTGCCGTGGCGGAGGCGCAGGTGGATCTCTCCAAGCGCCATGTCAAGAGTGCGGAAGCCTCCGTTTCCATTGCACAGGAGAATTTCAACGATTCCAAACTGGTGGCCCCCCTTTCCGGCGCAATCAGCAGCCGCAGCGCGGAACCCGGAGAGCACATCAATTCCGGCCGCATCATCCTCCGCATTGACGACCTCAGCGTGGTGGATGCCGCCGCCTTCATCCCCGCCCAATATTATCCGGAAATCACCCCCGGCGTAACTCGCTTTCACTTGAAGATCAACGGCCAGGACGCCGGTATGTTTCCGGTGACCTATCGCTCTCCGATCATCAGCACCACCCTGCGGACCTTTGAGATCAAAGGCCGGGTGGACGCGGAGAACGGCCTGGCGGTTCCGGGATCCATGGCGGATCTGACCATCGTGTTTGAAAGCCACGAGAACTTGGGTGTCCCCTCCTCCTCCATTCTGTACCGCGGCGGCGTGCCCACCGTATTCGTCGTGGAGGACGGCAAAGCCGCCACCCGCCAGGTCAAAGAGGGCCTCCAAAACGACGGATGGACGGAAATTCTCTCCGGACTGAAAGCCGGGGAGCGGGTGGTCACCGAAGGACAGACCCAGCTCCGCGACGGGAATGACGTCAACATCCTTGAATAAGTCCACCGAGCGGGAACCGTTGCCTCCCGCCCCACCCCTTCCCCAGAAGAAGAAACCCATCATCCCAACCTGAACAGCCAACGAGGTCTCCCATGTTTTTAGCCTCCGCCTCCACCAAACGCCCGATTGCCATGAGCTGCCTGCTCATTGCCTTGATTGCCCTAGGCTTGAACTCCTACCGCAAAATGGCCATCGAAAACATCCCGGCCGTGGATATCCCCTATGTCGTGGTCATCACCCAATGGGTCGGCGCCTCGCCGGAGGATGTGGAAAAAGACATCTCCAAGTTCATTGAAGACGCGGTTTCCGGCATTGACGGCTTGAAGCACATCGACTCCTCCAGCCTGGAAAACGTCAGCCAGGTGGTTCTCGAATTCAACCTAGAAGTGGATGTGGATGTGGCCGCCCAGGATGTCCGTGAAAAAGTCGATACAATCCTGACGGACCTACCGGACGATGCCGAACGCCCGATCATCCAAAAGGTCAACATCAACGCCACACCCATTGCCAACATCTTCCTGTCGGGGGACGCCCCCATTGATGAGTTGTACGACTATGCCGACAATACCATCGCCGACCGCTTCGGAACCGTGACGGGCGTGGCGGAAGTCCAGGTCATCGGCGGCAACGAGCGCGAAGTATGGGTCGAGCTGGACCGCGACACCCTCGCCAGCGCCGGGTTGACATCCTACGATGTCACCGTGGCCCTGCAGGGCGGCGTCCTCTCCCTTCCCGGCGGCCGCATCAAGGAAATGAGCAATGAGTATTCCATCCGCTTCGATGCGGAATATGCGGATATTGCGGAAATCGCCGAACTGGAAGTCGCCAGCCGAGACGGCGTCCGCCGCCGCCTGGGCGATCTGGGCACCGTCCGCCTAGCCACCAAGGAAATCCGCCAACGCGCCATTCTGGACGGCAAACAGGGCATCGTGATCAAGGTCGTCAAAAAGGCGGAAGGCAATGCCGTGGCCGTGGTGGAAGAAGCCTACAAACGCTTTGAAGAAATCCGCGACAACTTGCCCGGTGGCATGGAGCTCACCTGGGTCTCCGATGAATCCAAATTCATCACGGAATCCGTGAATTCCGCCATCTCCAGCGTGCTCGGCGCCGTCCTCCTCTGCGCCGTCATCCTCTTCTTCTTCCTAGTCAACTTCAGGACCACCATCATCGTCAGCATCACCATGCCGGTGACCATCGGCATCAGCCTGTTCTTCATGTCGCTGGCGGGGCAGACCCTCAATACGGTGACGCTGCTGGCCATCGGCCTCTCCACGGGCGTGCTGGTCTCCAATTCCATTATTGTGCTCGAAAACATTGTGTCCAAATTCGAGACCATGAACGACCACTGGGAGGCGGCGAACCAGGGGGCCTCGGAAGTCGCCGTGGCCGTTCTGGCCTCCGCCGGTACCAACGTGATCGTGATGTTGCCCATCGCCATGATGTCCTCCATGGCCGGCCGCATGCTCTCGCCGTTCGCCGTCACCACCCTGATCGTCAATGCCGCCTCCATTTTCATTTCTTTCACCCTCACGCCCATCCTGTGCGCCATGTTGCTCCAACCCGCCAGCAAGCGAAAGAACAACGCCTTTTTCCGGTTCGGCAAAAAATGGGATGCCGGCTTCCAGAAAGTGGCCGTTGGATACACCAACGGCTTCCTGCGCAAAATCGCCCGGCGGCGCACCTATTCCATTCCCATCGTGGTCGGCTTTGTCCTGCTTTTCTTCTTCACCATGAGAGTGGGCGGCT